>JAUXUI010000118.1 GCA_030681035.1 Lysobacteraceae bacterium
CTCACCCTGTGAGCGACCAGCAACGTGACTGCGGATGCGGCCACCCGCGACAGCCTGCGCGGCGTGGTGCTATCAGCAGGAAAATCCTGCGATGGTTGCCTGGCAAGATAAGCTCCAAACAGATTGCAACACGACACTAGCCCAGACGAGCGGCCTTGACTTGGGTGGATTGGGTTGGCCCCGCCCATGCGGCGGGGCCACTACAGGTCAAATCAATTGCTCAATACTCGGCGGGCGCGGTAGGACGCGTCGGCTGATTGCCGCCAAGCGCTTCAATGCCGCTGCTGCGCCGCTCAAGCTGCGCCATGCGGGTCTGGTCAAACAAGCGCAAGTCACGCAGGGCGTACGGTGCCTTCAAGGTGGCATCGAGCACATCCGGGCCAAACTGCAAAGCCAGTTCACCGGTTCCGGCGTCAATCCACGCGGCAGTCTGCGCCGCAGCCATCGGCTGCAATCGACCCTGGGCATCACTGCCATAGAGCACGCCGCTGGCCTGATAGCGGCCCGCTGCTGCGGTTTCGACAGCCAAGGCAATGCGCACGCCATTGGCCTCGCTCATGCGCACGTCACCAGCGAATCGGGCGGTAGGTGCTGACACGGCAATTGCGGTTTTGGCGTCGCGCAGTACGCGAACCTTGCCGGTTTTGGTGGCGGCAAAAGTATGTACTTCCCACAGTCCCGCTTGTGCGGATGCGTCAGCCGGCAAATCTGCTGTCGCGCTGACACTGCCATCGGTCGCGGTGACAAAACGCAGATTCACAGTGGTTCCGTCTGGCGCGGTGATCAGGCCGCCGAGATTGCCCGCCTTGATAGCCAGTTCTCCTTCGTACATCCGCGCCGAAATGGCAATCTGCCCGCCGGCAACGGCATTGTCGCGATCAGCGGACAGGCGCAGCCGATACGGACTGGCTGGCTCGTACACATGCACCAGATAATTGCCACGGGCATTGGCCGCGCGCAGGGCAACCTGCCCTTTACCCAATTCCGGCCGCACCCGGAACACAATGGTGCCTTCGCTGAAGTCGGCCCCTGCCTGACGCAACTCTTCACTGGTTGTCGCGCGTTCAACCGCACGGCTGGCCGGTGCATATTTACCCGCCACTGACAGCTCCAGATCGGAAAGTGACAGCATGGTCATGTCGCTGCCAGCTTGCGGGCTGATGCGAATCACCGCACCCGGTGCTGTGGTGTCGATGGCATAGCCTCGTTGCATTTGTTTGGCACTGACATTGGCCCAGAATTGCTGGCTGTCATCGACAAATGGCGCTGCCGTTTCCAGTTGGGTTGTGGCTTTCAATTTCCAGGCGAACTGTACTGGAGCGCGTTCTGCATTGATGCCCGGATCGGGCGCTGCAACCAGACGAGAAGCTACAAGGTCGTCGGCGGTGGCAGCCGGCAGACGATGGCCAGATTGCGCAAACGCGGTGCCTGATGCGGCAAGTACGAACAGCAGGGTGGTGAGGTGTTGAATTTTCATGCTCGCGCTCCTCACAGGTCGTTACGCAGGATGGTGTCGAGGCCAAAACAGGCGCGACGACTCTGGTTATGGCTCAGCGGTTCGCCGCCGGCCATGCGCGACTTGTCGTTGAACCAGACCGAGCCTGCTGCCGATTGACTGGAGCAGTTGAGGAAGCCGTCCGAGCAGCTATCGAGCCAGAACTGGGTTACTTCCAAGCCAAGGTTCTCGGTGTAGCCGCCACAGTAGCTGTCCGAATCCCATACGGCGGTTTCAACGTCGGTACCGACCACCGAATAAAACCGCTTCGGTGTTACCGGGCGGCCGGCGGTGCCCAGCAACCAGTTGGCGTTGTAGTAGGCCATCCAGCTGACCTGCTGCTGGCGAACGGCATCGGTCTTGAAGCCGAGTAGCCAGCCCACCGCACTCTCGAAGATATTGCCGTTCATCACCGCGTCGGCGAGTGGTGTGCCGGCCGATGACGGCGCCAATGCGTTGACCCAGCGGGTCTTGCTGATGATATTGGGGTAACGCGCATCCCAGGTCGGGTTGGACAAGATCCAGCGCATCACATTGCCACCGTTGGAGTGGGTGATGACCACCAGGTCGGTGATGCCACGCTGGCTGATGAAAGTGGTGAGTTGTCCCGCCAGGCAGCCTGCTGCTGCAGCATCCCACATGAACTGATTGAAATCGCAATTGATCACTACGTAGTTGGCTTGGTTGACCAACCCCTGACGCACAGAATTGACGAAAGCAGGTTTCCAATAATCATTCAGTGCATCAGTTTGCTTGCTCGTACCATGAACGAACGCGACACCCGTTGTCGAACTGGCCGCCTGTGCGACAAACGCACAGCTGGCCAGGGTTAATCCCAGCAAAAATCTACGCACGTGGACTCTCCAGATTGGTGGCAGGGCATGACCATCCCGCATGCGGCTGCCTTTGCTACAAACGCCAGGACCTCTCCCTTCGCTGGCGTATGGGAATGCCGACCTTAACGACTGGTTCACGGTTTGTCATGCTGCGCTGCGGTTACGGAATGTGTTGCCGTGACGGGCAATCGATACGGCAGTGGCCGCATGCTGCCGATGCCGATGCCGATGCCGTTGCCGATGCGATGATCGTGACATGCCACGATGACAGTTTGTCGAGCATGGCCAGTCCTGGCTTTTCCACGGCAAGGCAGCGTCAGACCCAACAGGCTGTTACGATTCGACAGTGGCGCAAGTAACGGTTTTGCTGCCGGATACCTGCCGCCAAAATCCCACACGGAGATCGGTAATGACGCAAGCGCAGGATGGATTGAGCTGGCTGGGTGATCTGAGCGACAACTGGAGCCAGGCCATGACGGCGTGGCAATCGCTGGCCAAAGCCGTGCCGGGCGTCGAGGATGCGATGAGCCGCATTGCTGAGCCGAGTCAGGCATTTTCCCAGTTCATGGCTGCGCTGGGGCCAGGTTTGGGTGAGGGCGGCTTTTCTGCGGCGGAACTGACACGTCGCTGGCGCGACACGCTGGAAACCGGCGCGAGCGGTACATTTGCGGGCCAGTTTGCGCAGGGCGCGAGCGGTTTTGATCTGAACCTGTTTGCCGCACCGATGCTGGACGCTTTCCGCAAGCAGGTCACGGCATCACTGGATGCGCCAGCATTCGGCCCAGGCCGCGAACAGCAGGAGCGTTGGCAGGCGCTTGTCAAAGCCCAGCTTGATAATCAGCAAGCACAATCGCGCTATCAGGCGCTGCTGGGCAAGGTGATAGAGAAGGCGTTGGCCGGCTTCGAGAGCAAATTGACAGAGCATGAAGCGCCAGGGCGCCAACTCGGATCGCTGCGCGCCATTTATGATCTATGGATCGATGCCGCCGAAGAATCCTACGCACAGATTGCGTTGAGCCCGGAGTTTGGCGCCGCCTATGGCGAGATGGTCAATGCGCAGATGCGCTTGCGCGCCGCCAATCAAAACGAGCTTGAGCGCGTCTGCCGTGAACTTGGCATGCCCACGCGCAGCGAAGTTACTGCCACGCATCGCAAAGTGCATGCGTTGGAGCGCAGTGTGCGTGCGCTACGTGCAGAGTTGGCAGAAAAGCATCGCGCAGCCGCTGACCGTGAATCGGTCGCAACGCCAGGTACATCGAGGCCCACGAACAAGGCAGCGTCGCGCAGAGCGACAAGCAAACCCGCCGCAGCGCCAAGACCCAAGACGCGGGCAGCCAAGAAAACGGTTGCGTCGCTGACCAGAAAAGCCGCAGCGAAGCCGCGAAAACCACCTGTTGCCAAGGCTGCATCGCGCCGCCGTAAAGGAGCCTGAGCATGTCTGGCCCGATCCGCATTTCGCCCGAAGCCCTGGCATTTGAAGCGCAAACGCTGCAACGCAAACTCAGCGCTGGGTTGAGCACGCTGCGCCAACTGGGTGACACCCAATTCGGAGTTACTCCCAAGCACGCTGTGTGGAGCGACGGCAAAGTTACCTTGTATCGTTATCAGGGCGAGCAAACGCCAACCGCCAAAGTACCGGTTCTGATTTGTTATGCACTGGTCAATCGACCGTACATGATCGATTTGCAGCACGACCGATCATTGGTGAAAGGACTGCTCGCGCGTGGCGAGGACGTGTACATCATCGACTGGGGTTATCCCGACCTCAGCGACCGTTTTCTGACGATGGAAGATTACATTCTCGGCTTCATTGATGGTGCAGTTGAGCATCTGCGAGCAAGCCACGCACTGGATTCGATCAATCTGCTCGGTGTCTGCCAGGGCGGAGCGTTTTCTCTGTGCTATGCGGCGCTCAATGGCAAGAAGATACGCAATCTGATTACCATGGTCACACCCGTCGACTTTCATACCCCCGACAACATGCTTGCGCACTGGACGCGAAGCATCGATGTGGATTTGTTTGTGGACGCGCTCGGCAATGTCCCAGCCGATCTGATGAACAGTTGTTATCTCACGCTGAAGCCATTTCGATTGTTGCAACAAAAGTATGTCGGCTTGGTCGATATCCTTGATGATGTCACCGAATTGGAGAATTTTTTGCGTATGGAACGCTGGATATTTGACTCGCCGGACCAGGCAGGCGAAGCCTTTCGCGAGTTCATCAAGTGGTTCTATCAGGGCAATGGTTTCGTCAACGGTGGTGTGCAAATCGGTGGCCGCGAAGTCAACCTGGGTAACATCGGGATGCCGGTATTGAACATTTTTGCCGAGCACGATCATCTGGTTCCGCCCAGCGCATCGAAAGCTTTGCGCACTTTGGCGGGAACCGATGACTACACCGAGTTGTCGTTCCGTGGTGGCCATATCGGCATCTATGTGTCGGGCCGGGCGCAGCGCGAGGTGCCCGAGACTATTCACGGCTGGTTGCACGTGCGATAAATGCTACTGAGGCCGGCACGTTTGTTTGTAATCATGCAATCATGCAATCTTGCAAGCGGGCATACTGGCCAGCACGGCAGTAACGATTTTTTGTGGGGGAAATCATGACCAAAACCGGGGCGGACAAATCGGTAGGCAAGTCGGGGCCGCAGGGGACAATGGTGTTTCGCGTGTCAGATGTGCCGGCCGTGCAGGATACTGCTGACGGGCAGTCCAATGCCGTTGGCGGACGCTCCCACCTGCTTGGCGTCTCAGGTTCAGTCAAGGACATGCGGATTGTGCTGCGTCGCGGCCGTACTTTGGTCGGGCGGCGCGAGAACAACGATGTCGTGATCAGCGAGTCCAGCGTATCGGCTTTGCATGCCTGGATCATCAGCGACAATGGCGTGTCGCGGGTCATGAACATGCTTTCCACCAACGGCACTTTTGTGAACGATCAAAAAGTGCATGAAGCTACGCTGGTTCATGGTGACCGGCTGCGCTTTGGCACTGTCGAGTTCATATTCCAGATGGGCGAGGATCGCCATTCGGGCGTGGGTTTGGCACGCTCACGCAACCGCAAGCTGCTTGTCATCAGCATTGCTTTGACGGTAGCGGCCGTGGCTGCGTGGTTTGCTTTGCGCGGCGGATGAGCGAGCGCATCGCATGCTAGAAACACTTGGCCGCTATCGGATTCAGGGTGAGCTTGGCCGAGGAGCGATGTCGATCGTGTACCGGGCATACGACCCGCACATCAAGCGGGTGGTGGCAATCAAGACCCTGCGCCCGGAGTACGCCGAACACAAAGCCTACCGTCAGCGTTTCGTTGCCGAGGCGCGCGCGGTTGGTACCTTGGCCCATCCGGGCATCGTCACTGTTTTCGATGTGGGTGAAACATCGGGCATGCCGTTCATCGCAATGGAGCGCGTCGATGGCCCATCGCTGGATAATTTCGTGCGCGATCAGCGCAGTTTGCCACTGCGCATGATTCTGAAGATGGCAGTGCAGATTGGCGATGCACTGGATTATGCGCATCGGCAGGGTATCGTTCATCAGGATATCAAGCTCGAAAACATCATTTGCACCAGTGAATCGGGCAACGTGAAAATCATGGATTTTGGCATTGCCAAACGTCGCTCCGATGCCAGTTGGAAACCCGACGAGCAGGGTTACATTGCGGGCACTCCGCATTACATGTCACCTGAAACTTTGCGCGGCGTTGAGGTGGATGGACGCAGTGATCTCTACGCACTGGGGGTGATGCTTTACTGGCTGCTCGCGGGCCGCACGCCCTATCAGGCGACGGATGTCAGTGACTTGTTTCGGCAGATACTCAACGAGCCATTGCCGCCTTTGATACCGCAACACCCGGACGCACCGGAGGCGTTGTTGCAGGTAGTGCGCACGCTGCTGCAAAAAGATCCGCGCGACCGTTATCAGACCGGTGCCGAGTTGATAGAAGACTTGCGCCAGATCGATGACGTGCTCGCGACGCAGGAGCAAACATGGGAAGGCCGGCGTATCGTGCCGATCCGGGTGCGCTGGACCGTGGTCATGAGCTTGTTGGTAGCGGTAACTGTGGCGATTGGTCTTGGCGTGGTGCATAACCGCCAGAACAAGGCGAGTACCGGGTTGGCCTTCGATTATGGCTTTACCCTTTCGCGATTGATCGCCGATCAGGCCGCAGAAGACTTGCTGCTGGAAGATCATGTTGCCCTGCGGGCGATGGTTGCAGCGATGGCGCGCAATCGTGATATCGCCTTTTTACAGGTGAGTGACGCTTCCGGCGCGATCGTGGCCAGCACCAATGACAGTCTCGTTGAAAGCGAATCGCTCGCTGACAGCGAACGTTCCTTGCTGCAAACGCGAGATGCTCAGCAGGTGTTTTCTGCCAGCAACAATGCGGCAGGACAGCTCATGCTGTTCAAAACCCCGGTCAGCTACCAGGATCATGCTATTGGTAGCCTGCGCGTGGGCATGTCTACTGCCGGATTGTCTGCGGCAAATCGCACGACTGTGACGGCCATGGTGGTGCTGATGCTGATTACGCTGATTGTGGTGTTTGCAGGTGCCTACACACTCTCGCGGCGGCTCATGGTGCCTATCGAACTGGTGCGCCGTGCGCTTTGGAAGATCACACAAGGTCACTTTGATTCGCGTATTCGCCAGCACCGCGACGATGAGTTTGAAAGAGTGTTTTCTGCCTATAACGCAATGGCCGATTCACTTGAGGCACGCATGTTGAGTCTGCATATCAACCCGGGCAGCATTACTGGCGAGTACAACACCTCAACCGAGGTTTCGCCTGCTGGGGCGGTGGATGCTCTCTCGACTACCCACGAAATTCAGCCGTCAGCAGCAGCACAGGCTACTGATCGCCACTCGCAGACGGCTGCGCCGCTGCATCCAGATTCTGCACCCGGCGCTTGAGTTCCATTGCGCGAAGACGATAACCCTGAGCTGGCGCGAATTGCGGGTCGAGTGTCAGCGCTTTATCCCACAGTTGCAGCGCTGAATCGAGTTGTTGGTTGCGGTAACTAACAATCGCTGCCTCGTGATAATCGAGCACCAGCGTGCTCTGCAATGCTTTGCGCTGTGTCGTAGCCGGCTCCAGCCCGGGTGAAAGCTCCAATGCTTTGCCAAATGCGATAAACGCTTGTTCGTGTGACGACAAGTTGTCGCCGTGCATCTGTTCGATCCCGCGTTGTTGCCAGAGCAAAGCATTGGCGCGGCGATCAAGCGGTTTGAGCCAGGGGTCCCATGTGCCTGGTGCTGGTTGTCGTTTGCCAGCTTCGGCGGCGGTATCAGCGGCTTGCAGATAATTCTCGGCTGCAATCAGGCTGGCGATGCGCTCGCGGTATAGCCTGGCAAGCGTCGCAGCGTCAGTGCCGGCAGGCGGAGGCCAGTCGGTGATTGCGCTTGCAGTCAGGGCAGGGGAGCTTGTTGCCAACCGACGGTTGACGGGTGGGTTTGTGGGGATTTTCAGTTGCTGACCCACTTCCAGTTGCTTGGGTGCCTGCAGTTGGTTGTAGCGCGCCAGAATGACAAACGACATCGCACTGCCGAGGTGCGTGCGCGCAATGCCGCTGAGTGTTTCACCTGGTTCGACCACATGCAGTGTGTGTTCGGCTCCGAGGTAGGCAATCGGGTCGATACTGACCTGGTTCAGCAGGTTTTTCGCTGCGCCATTGTCGGGTTGGTCGGCGAGCAGGCGCTGTAGATGCTTTTTCGCGCTTGCGTAGTCGCCCACTTCAAGCATCGGCACGATCTGCTCAATGCTGAGCACCGGCTCGTGCTTGGGCTTGGCTGCGGATACGGCGGCGGGTTTGCTGACGACCGGCTCCGGTGGCGTTTCCTTGACTACCGGCTTGGCGCAGGCAACAAGCAGCACCAACATAACGGGCAATACGGCTTGGCGAGTTGGTGAAATCATTGCAACGCAGACCTACACACATGGGCAAACATGCAACAGTTTACTCGTGAAGAGTTGGTTTTGGCTGTACCGTGGCACACCAATTTTGCGCGGGCCAATCAGACTCACGACAAAGCGCGGTGGACTACTGGCGTTGGCCGCCGCCGCGCATAAATGACCGATGCCAGCAAGGTGATGGCTGCCGCCAACAGGAAAGCCGAAGCGCCACCGCCGCGGCTCCAGGCCAACGCGGCAAAAACCGCCCCGAGTACGCCGCCGATACCCGAACTGAAACCATAAAGCAGGCTTTGCCCGGAAGCGGCGCGACGGCCCGGGAAGTACTCGCTCATCAAGCGCATGTTGCAGGCATGGAACATGGCGAACCCCAGCGCGTGGCTGGTTTGCGCCAATGCCATCACCACAAACGAGTCGGCAAACAGGGCGACAAGCAACCAGCGGGTGATTGTCACGGCCAGCGACAGGCTCAACAGACGCGGCGCGCCAAAGCGGGCGATCAATTGCGGCGCCACCCAGAACAATGCAATTTCGGCCAGCACGCCAATTGCCCACAGGCCGCCCACCGCCAGGCCGCTATGGCCATGCGCCTGCAGGTTCAGGGTATAGAAAACATAAAACGGGCCGAAGCTCATTTGCATCAGCAGCGCCACAATCAAGAATCGCCGCACACCGGGCCGACGCCACAAATGCCCGGCATCGGCCGCATCAGGAATACGTTCGGGTGCCGGGTCATTGCGATGCAGGGTTGCCGCCCATACCGTCGCCGCCAGCAGGGGCAGGCTGAGCCAGGGGAAACTGCTGTCACCGAGCCGATCCAGCAACGCGCCGTAGCTGCCTGCAACCAGCAGAAAGCCGATAGAGCCCCATAAGCGGATACGGCCGTAATCGTTGGCGTTGCGGCCAAGCGCAGTGAGTGTCATTGCCTCGAACTGTGGCATTACTGCGTTGAAGAACAGCCCGAAAATGGCCATCACCACAATCAGACTGAACACGGTATGGGTGACGGTGAACCCGGCAAAGGCCAGCAAGGCAATGACGCAGCCCACCACCAGCACATGGCCGGGACGATTGCTGCGGGTAACAGCCCAGGCCCATAACGGTGGCGATAGCACGCGGCTGCCGTACCACAACGCCAGCATTGCGCCGACCACATAGCTGCTGAAGCCTTCGCTGTCTACCCAGCGGCCGATGTACGGCGTGTATGCGCCCAAGGCAGCGTAATAGCTGAAATAAAACGCTGCGAAGCGCCAGCGTTTATCGGCAGGAATGCTCACAATTATTGCGCGTCGCGGAAATCTTGCGAGCGTGATGCCACCAGCTTGCGTGCCGCCCGGTCTGGCAGGTGTTTGGCGACGTGCCGCAACAGACGATTGACCCGCCCGGTAACGATCATCACCTCGCCGCGTTCAAGCGCCTCGATGCCTTCGACAGCCACTTGCTCGGCGCTCAGCCACATCCAGCGCGGCATTCGCGATACCTGCGCGCGGGTGCCGGTGATGTCGTGAAACTCGGAGTAGGTGAAACCCGGGCACAGCGCGGTGACATGGATGCCATGCTCAGCGTGTTCCAGTGCCAGTGATTCACTGAACTTGATCAGAAAGCTTTTGGCAGCACCGTACAGGGTGTGGCCGGCCGAACCCGGAACCAGCCCCGCCAACGACGCGACATTCAGGATGCGGCCGTGCCCGGCAGCGCGCATGGCCGGCAGAAAGCGCCAGCTCAGCTCCGACACCGCTGTGATCATCACCTGCACAAATGCAGCATGGGCATCCCAAGGGGACGACAGGTATGCGCCGGGCACACCATAACCGGCATTGTTGACCAGGGTGTCCACATGCAGGCCGCGCTGATGGCAGGCATCGAACAACGCCTGCGGCGCCGTCGGGTCAGCGAGGTCGGCTGCGATAACTTCACACGGCACGACGCCAGCAAGGCTGCGCGCCAATGCGTGCAGGCGATCTTCGCGGCGGGCAGTGAGGATCAGCGGCTTGCCGCGGCGTGCATATTCACGAGCGATTGCCTCGCCGATACCGGCCGATGCGCCGGTGATGAGAGCGTAATCCAAGGTGTTGTCTGCCATGGTGCTTCCTGAAGTGCCATTGATGACTGGAAGATTGAAATGTTGGTCGGGCGATCATTCTTCCGGTGCGTGATAACCAGCCGGCGCATCGGCACCACCCGCGAACAGGAATTTTTCCATTTCGGTTTCCAGAAACGCACGATGCTTGGGGTCGAGCGGCGACAGCCGGTTTTCATTGATCAACAGGGTCTGGTGCGCAAGCCATTGCGCCCACCCGGCTTTGCCGATGTGCTCGTAAACTCGTTTGCCCATCGCGCCGGGCCACGGCACAAAATCCAGCCCGGCGGTTTCACATTGTTGCTTTTTACAAAATACGGTACGACTCATGGTTGACTCCCTCAAAGTGATGTCAGTCGCGAAATCAGGCGGCGCACCGGTGCCGGCAAGCCGACCTGGTCGAGCGAGCCCAGGCTGCGCCATTGCAGGTCCGGATTATCGCCTGCAATCGGCTTGGCCTGAACCATCGCGTAGTGCAGCGGGGTGATACGCAGGCGAAAGTGGCTGAAGGTGTGCAGCAAGGGTTCGCCGAGCTGCTGCGGGCCGGCGCCGCTTTTGATGATGGCGCTGAGCCATTGTTCGGCCTCGCTGCGGTCATGTACCTGCGGCAACGACCATAGCGAAGGCCATATTCCGATTGGCGGGCGTCGGGTCAGCAACAGCTGCTGTTGAGCGTCGAGCACCAGCAACATATGCGTTTCGCGCTGTGGCAAGGCCGGCTTGCTGCGGCGTGATGGCAGATCCGCGACGCGTTGTTGACGATAAGCCAGGCATTGGTCGCGCATTGGACATTCACCACAACGCGGCTTGCTGCGGGTGCAGAGCGTGGCACCAAAATCCATTTGCGCCTGGGTGTAATCGGCCAGCCGTGTATCGGGCAGATGCGATTGCGCCAATGCCCACAGCGTTTGCTGAGTTGCCGTACTGCCCGGCCAGCCATCGATGCCATGCAGACGGCACAGCACACGGCGCACGTTGCCGTCGAGAATCGGGAATGGCAGACCATGCGCCTGTGCCAGGATCGCGCCGGCGGTGCTGCGGCCAATGCCGGGCAGGGTGCCCAGCGCGGTGAAGTCGCGCGGCAGATCGCCGCCATGCGATGCCATGCAGATACCCGCTGCTCGGTGCAGATTGCGGGCGCGGCTGTAGTAGCCCAACCCCGACCACAGCGCCAGCACCTGATCCAGCGGTGCTTGCGCCAACGCAGGCAGGTTGGGCAGTGCCTCGGTGAAGCGTTGGTAATACGGAATCACCGTACGCACTTGCGTCTGTTGCAGCATCACTTCTGCCAGCCACACCCGATAGGGGCTGCGCGGGTGTTGCCAGGGCAGGTCGTGGCGACCGGCGTGCTCGAACCAGGCCAGCAAGCGCTCGGCAAATGCGCTCATGGTTCTGCGTCGGCTTCTACACGAATCTCGACACCTTGCAGTTCGGTGCCGTCGATCATCATGCGCTCGGTGTGCAACTCACCGCTGAGCGGTGGCAACGGTGAGGCGGCGTCGCTGTCCAGCCAGGCTTGCAACTGTGCCGGAACCAGAGTGAGTAGCAGCCGGGTTTGCGCTTGTTCAAGTTTCACGGCCAATAGCATCTGCACCAGTTCCGGGCCATCGCCTGAAACCACGAAGAGCATTGGCAATGACGGATCGGTGCCCGGTAGCGTGGGCCATTGCGCCGGCCACTGCGCCAGCTCACCAGCAAGTTTGAACTGCATCATCTCGCCAATACTCAGATCGCCTCGTGCGTGCCCGGTGGCGAGTGGCGAAGCAGCTTGCAGACTGATCTGCAATGGATCGAGGGTAATCGTCGCGTCGTCGTGCGCGATCACGGTATCAACGCTCAGGTGCAGCGGCCAGTCGCTGGCACCGCCGGCATCGCTTCGCAACACGTGGCCGGACATGGTCAATGCGGCCGGCTGGCCAGGTACGAAGCGTGGCAGGCCCAACGCATCGATCTGCAGCTGCCAGCCATCAGCGATGATGGTGCTGTTGCTGATCTGGAGGCCACTTTCCAGCGTCGGCCAAGTGCTGGGTGCGGTATCTTCGCGATTCTCCAGCCAGGACTGCATTGGCAGCAGGTGCAAGCGGGCTTCCTTGATATACAGCGCGGTAATTACCGGCTCGCCACCCAATAGCGTGCGCCACGGCAGCGCTATATCGAGCAGGCCGATTTCCAGCAGCACTTGCGCACTGCCTGGCGCGGTTGCACGCACACCATGCAGGCGCAGGCGCGGCTCCGGGCGCAAGGCGTAGTCGGCAGGCTCAGTAACGGTGAGTTCGAGTCCAGTCGCATCGCCAATGGCATTGAGCAACACCGGCGTCAGCCGTTCGGGTTGCAGCAGTCGCCCGATCTGCCATACCGCGACAACGACAAGCGAGGCAACAACCACCAGCACGATCAGCCAGCTGCGACGGCGCATTCAGGCCTCGCCAAAAGTCTCGGGCAACAGGCTGTCCACGAACGATTCGGCGTCGAACGCGCGCAGATCTTCCATTCGTTCGCCCAGACCGATGAATCGCACCGGCAGACCAAACTCACGCGCCAGCGCAAACACCACGCCACCTTTGGCGCTACCGTCCAGCTTGCTGATCACCAGCCCGGTAACACCGATCGCCTGCTGAAACTGACGCAACTGACTGACCGCATTCTGCCCGGTAGTGCCATCGATAACCATCAACACCTCGTGTGGCGCATTGGCGTCGAGCTTGCCGAGTACGCGTCGCACTTTACCCAGTTCGGCCATCAGCCCGGCCTGGGTATGCAGCCGGCCGGCGGTATCGGCGATCAACACATCGATATCGCGTGCCTTTGCAGCCTGCAGCGCATCGAATATCACCGCTGCCGGATCGGCGCCATGGGTTTGCGCGGTAACGGGTATCTCGTTGCGCGCTCCCCATACCTTGAGTTGTTCCACCGCGGCGGCGCGGAAGGTGTCGCCAGCAGCCAGCATCACACGCAGGCCTTCATCCTTCATGCGGTGCGCCAGCTTGCCGATGGTGGTGGTTTTTCCAGCGCCATTGATGCCAACCATCAAGATGACAAATGGCCGCTTTTCGCTTTCAATCAGCAGCGGCTTTGATACCGGCCCCAGCATCGCCAGCAGTTGTTTGCGCAGCGCCATGCGCAAGGCTGCAACATCGGCATAAGCACGCGATTTCAAACCCTCGCGCAGGGTGGCAACCAGGGTTTGTGTCGCCAATACGCCCACGTCGGCCAATAGCAAGGCGGTTTCGATATCATCGAGTAGTGACTCGTCAAGGCGTGGGTTGCGTGCGAACAGGCTCGATAAACCCCGCGCCATGCCGCTATCACGCAACCGCTCACGCCAACTTGCGCCATCACCGCTTGCTGGGTCAGCATCGGCGGGAGACTGCTCGGCGGGAGGCGGTGCGATTCTGGATTTTTTGATAAAACCGAACATGAGGCCAAGAATGCGGGAAAATAAGACATGTTAGCACCGCACACAACCCGCACCCCATGAATGCCATGGCGCCAGGAAAGATACGCATCATTTCGGGCATCTGGCGCAATTCGCGTCTGCATGTGGCTGATCTGCAGGGGTTGCGGCCGACCCCAGAGCGGGTGCGTGAAACCCTGTTCAACTGGCTGCAACCGCGCCTGCCGGGTGCGCGCTGTCTGGATCTCTTCGCCGGCACCGGCGCGCTGGGTTTTGAAGCAGCATCGCGTGGGGCTGGTCATGTGACACTGGTTGAACACAATCCTGCGTTGGTGCGGTGCTTGCATGACACCAAAACCCGACTGCGTGCGGATATGGTTGAGGTGGTGCAAGCGGATGCCTTGTCCTGGTTGCTTACATCGCATTCGGCATTCGATATCGTCTTCATTGATCCACCGTTCGCACAAAACCTGTGGCAACAGGTGTTGCCTGCATTGCAGCCGATCCTGGCCAACGAGGCCCGAGTTCACATCGAATCACCAATCACGACGCACTATCGGGTGCCTGCACAGTGGGCCTTGCTGCGCGAAGGCCATACTCGCGACATGCGCCATGTTTTGTATGCCGCGTCGGCTGCCGGCCCTGTTACACTTGGCTTGGGGAAGGGAGAGGGTGGAACGGACACATGATTGAAGCTAACGTGCGCATCGCGGTTTATCCAGGAACATTCGACCCGATTACCAACGGCCATGTCGATCTGGTAAGCCGTGCCACGTTGCTGTTTGACCGCGTCATCATTGGCGTTGCCGACAGCTCCAGCAAAAGCCCTGCCTTTGCGCTGGATGAGCGCATTGCCATGGCCAAGGCTGCGGTTGCCGGTTTTACCAACGTCGAAGTTCGCGGTTTCGATTGCCTTCTTGCCCAATTCGTTCGTGATGTCGGTGGCGGCGTGTTGCTGCGTGGCTTGCGCGCGGTGTCGGATTTCGAGTATGAGTTCCAGCTTGCCAGCATGAATCGGCATTTGATCCCGGAGGTGGAAACCATGTTTCTCACCCCGGCCGAACAGTTCAGCTTCATTTCGTCTTCGTTGGTGCGTGAGATTGCCCGCCTGGGAGGGGATGTCTCGGGTTTCGTGCATCCGGAGGTACAGTCCGCGCTGAAAAGGAAGTGGCAGCGCAGTTGATTTCGTTCCTGAGCCCTGAGGTAATAACCATGACAACTAAAATCCGTTATTTCATGTTGGCGCTGGGATTACTGTCCTTGACTGCCTGCAATAAAGAAGAAGCAGCGGTAGTGCAAGCGCCGGCACCGCTGGTCGCGCCGACGCACAGCGATTCTATGGCGTGGCGCATGTACATGACCGAAGTGGTCAAGCGCAATCTGGCCGGAGTGACCGAATCGCCGTTCATGTATTTTCTGCCGGCAACCGAGGGCGAGGACGCCGCCGGCGAATATGATCGTCAACTGGAAAACGTGCAGAACGTGGTGCAACGCACCGTGCTGCCGGGCAATATGCTGGCGTTTGGCTCCCCTGACCCGGAGAAGATGACAAAGCTGATCGAGGAGGCATTCGACGGTGCCCCGGCTGACAGTATGAAGGATGTGCGTGTCCTGTTCATCGGTTCGCCGGAACAGGGCGAGCGCGTTCGTGCCGCAGTGGAGCCGACCGGTGCGATATTCGTGTTGCATGAGTTGAAGTAACCTTGGCGAATTATCAGGCCGGCCTGCACGGCAGGCCGGCCTGCGCGGAAGGTGTCGCGCCGTGGGTCGGCCCAAACGTAGCGGCGCCGACAGCAGTTTTCGCTATTGCCATCTCGGCCCGCTGCCCCTGAGCCGATATGCATTAGCCGGGAAGGTGGCAAGCCCGCCGGGTATGGTGTGTCCTGATTAGCGCTATATCTCAGCCCGGCGGGCTTCGGCCCCTTCTCCCTCCGGGAGAAGGTGGCGCGAAGCGCCGGATGAGGGTTCGAGCCAGTACGATACTCGCACCGAACCCTCACCCCAACCCCTCTCCCGGCGGGAGAGGGGCTTCTACCGCTGAGATATAGCGCTAATCTGGTGGTGTGTAGTGGCACTTAAAATCAACGAGTTATGCATCAACTGCGACGTGTGCGAGCCGGCTTGCCCGAACAACGCAATAAGTCAGGGTGAAGCGATCTACACGATCAATCCGGCCCGCTGTACCGAATGCGTTGGTCATTTCGATGAGCCGCAATGTGTGGTGGTGTGCCCGGTCGAATGTATCGATCTTGACCCTGGGTGCGTGGAATCGCCCGCGCAATTGCAAGGCAAATATCAGCGCCTGACTGGAGAAAAGCAATGAAGCAATTTGGACGCTGGCTGTTGCCGGGCTTGTTGTCGCTGGCATTTTCCGTTTTTGCTGCCGATGGCGGGTCTGCACAACCGGTGTTGCCAAAGCGGGTGGCAGTAGCCAGTGCCAACAGTCAGGCGACGGATGCCGGTCTCGAGATTCTCGCCGTTGGCGGCAATGCGTTCGATGCGGCGGTAGCGGTCAGTGCCACCCTGGGCCTGGTTGAACCGGAAAGCTCGGGGCTTGGCGGCGGCGCTTTCATGCTGCTGCATGTTGCGCACGACAACCGCGACGTGTTTATCGATGCGCGTGAAAAGGCACCTGCTGCGGCAACACGCGACATGTATCTTGATGCGCAGGGCAACCCCAACCGTGATCTGGCAGTCAATGGGCCACTTGCCGCTGGCATCCCGGGGATGCCGGCTGGCCTTGTTCATCTGGCCAGCAAGTACGGGCGCTTGCCTTTGTCGCGCTCATTGGCACCGGCCATTCGCCTGGCCAATGAGGGCTGGATTTTCAGCAGTAAAAACGAATCCATGCTGGGATTTCGCAAGGATGTGCTGGCACGCTCGCCGGCAGCCGCAAAATTGTTTTTGCCTGGCGGTGAGGTGCCGAAGGCGGGCACGCGCATGCGCAATCCCGATTACGCACGTACCCTGCAACTTCTGGCAAAGCAGGGGGCCGATGGTTTTTATCGCGGCGCTTTTGCGCGCAAGTTGGCGAGTGGCGTACGCAAGGCCGGCGGTATCTGGAGCGAAGCCGATCTGGCTGATTATCAGGTGGTAGAGCGCGAGCCGATCCGGATAACGCACCGGGGATTTCAACTGGTCACCGTTCCGCCGCCGTCTTCCGGTGGTGTTGCGTTGGCGGAAATTCTCAATATTCTGTCCGGATATGAATATCCGGCGATGTCGCGCACGGACCGCATTCACCTGATCACCGAGGCGATGCGGCGCGCCTATCGCGATCGCTCGATTTACCTGGGTGACCCGGATTTTTTCAAGGTGCCGGTGGATTTGCTCACCAGCCCCGATTACGCTGCGGGCCTGCGCGCCAGCATCAGCCCGACCCACGCGACCCCCAGCGTGCTGTTGCCAGGGGTGGGCGAGGGCAGCGAGCGGGTGGAGACCACGCACTATTCGATTGTCGATTCCGAAGGCAATCTGGTGGCCACCACACAGACGGTAAATCTGCCTTACGGCAACGCGTTTGCTGTGGCTGGCACCGGATTTTTGCTCAACAACGAGATGGATGATTTTTCGGTCAAGCCCGGCGTGCCCAATGCCTTCGGCCTGGTTGGTGATGACGCCAACGCCATCGCGCCGGGCAAACGTCCGTTGTCGTCAATGACGCCCAGTTTCCTGATGGGTCACAACAAGGTGTCTGCAATCGGCACCCCTGGCGGCAGCCGCATCATCACCATGGTGTTGCTCGGCCTGCTTGAATTGATGGATGGCGGCAGCGCACAAGCGGCAACCGATCTGCCTCGTTATCATCACCAATATTTGCCCGATGTGATCTCGGCAGAAACGGGTGCATTGAGCGCCGTTGAGATTCAGGGTTTGCAGGCCAAGGGCCATGTGGTCACGGTTGAGTCACGCACTTGGGGCAATATGCAGATTGTGACCTGGGATCAGGGCAACGGCAGTGTGGAAGCGGGCAGCGATGGCCGCTGGCAAGGTGTTGGCAAGGCTGCTACCGGTGATGTTCCTGCCGAAGCGGCGATATTTCGCTGAGGTGGTAAAACCATGAGCGTGCGTCTGTACTCGGTGCTGGGCAACTCGCAGCGTCTGGATGGCGGTGCGATGTTCGGCAATGTGCCCAAGGCGATGTGGTTGCAATGGTTGCCAGCGGATGCTGAAAACCGCGTCAGCCTGGCCTGTCGTGCGCTTTATGCCGATGGTCTGGCGGGCAAGCGGGTTTTGTTCGAAACCGGCATTGGTGCATTCTTCGAGCCCAAACTGCGCGCGCGTTATGGTGTGCTCGAAGAGCGTCATGTATTGCTTGATAACCTTGACGCAATCGGGGTGAGCCACGAGGATATCGATGTGGTGGTGCTGAGCCACTTGCACTTCGATCATGCCGGTGGCTTGCTTGCACCATGGCAAGAAGACACGCCGCCATGCTTGCTGTTTCCGAACGCGTGTTTTGTGGTCGGCGCCGAGCATTGGCAGCGTGCAGTGAACCCGCACCCGCGTGATCGCGCCAGTTTCATCCCCGAGTTGATGCCGTTGCTGGAGCAATCTGGTCGGCTTGAATTGGTCGACGGCGCGCATTGCCAGGCGTTGGGTGAGTCGGTTCGTTTTCATTACAGCCAGGGGCATACCCCAGGGCTGATGCTCTCGGAGCTCGTCGCTGCGCAAGGTGGCATGTTGTTTTGTGCTGATTTGATTCCCGGCATGGCATGGGTCCATGTGCCAGTTTCGATGGGTTATGATCGTTTTCCTGAACAATTGATTGAAGAAAAGCGCGCATTGCTCGATGAGTTGCTGCAACGTGGAGTGCGATTGTTTTTCACCCACGACCCAGAGTTTGCCTGCGCGTCGATTGTTCGGGATGCCAAGAATCGTTACCAAGGCGCCAACGCGCACGCGCAGTTGCACGGTTTTGAGCTGACAACACGATGACCGCCAACTTTGTGCGCTTTGCCCGACTGTTGTGTTTGCTGCTGCTATCGGCGCCAACTCTTGCGCAACCGGCCACCGAATCCGCAACGCTTGACCCGGTGGTTGGTGAGCTGGCCGCCAGTGAACCACTGATTGACCCGGACTTCGGGATTGCCGTGCGCGCACTGGGGCTGCGGCGTACTGTCGAGATGTGGCAATGGCAATTGCTCGCAGACGCGCATTCGGATGTCGCACGCTATCAGGCTATCTGGTCGCAACGGCCGATCGCTTCCGGTAGTTACGACCCGGCACACCGCAACCCGGCGATGCCGTTCATGTCGGCGCAATGGTTGTCGGGCAGTGCGCTGCTGAACGGACAGCCGGTCAGCCCGGCGTTGCTGCAAACACTGGATGGCTGGCAGGCGCAAGCAGTCCAAGTCGATTTGTTGCCCGAAAATCTTGTCGCTATCTTTCGTGTTGAAGCCGGGCAGTTGTTTGCCGGCAATGACAGCGAGCAACCGCAAATCGGTGATTTGCGTGTTTCATGGCAATCGCTGCCCGCTGGGCCTGTACGCGGCCTGGTGCTACTCAACGATGCCGGCTTGGCGATGGGTGAAGGTGGTGGTCTGATTCGCGGCATGGACGTGACAACTGAACTGCCAGGCTTGGCGCAGGGCGCACGCCCTGGCGCTGATCTGGCATGGTGGCTGCTGGCCGGGCTGTTGTTCGCCTTGGCTTTGCTGCTGTTGGTAGTGCTCCGCCGTGTGCGTAAACGAAATTAACTTCGGGTGTGGCCCATGCGTTTGAGTGCCAACGATTTAGCTGTATCACGGCGCCGTTTTTTGCTTGCCGGCGGCAGTCTCGCTGCAACACTGGGGCTGGGCCGTGTGGGTGAGTTGCTGGCCAGTGCCGGTGACCCGAGCAACCGTAAAAGTGCTGGCTATGGGCCGCTTGCACCGGTTCGTGACCTCACTACCGGCCTGCCGTTGTTGACCCTGCCGGCTGGATTTGTTTATCGCAGTTTCGGTTGGGCTGGTGATGCACTGCTTGGCGGTGGAGTGTGCCCGGATGCCCATGACGGAATGGGCGTGGTTGCTGCAGATGGCGAGGTGATTACCCTGGTGCGCAATCATGAAATTGTTCGCGCCAGTGGCACTTTCGCACCTGCTGCGGCGAGTTACGATCCGTTGTGTGCGGGCGGTACGGTTACGCTTCGGTATGACAGTGCGCGCGGTGAAGTGCTAACAGCCACACCGTCGCTTTCCGGCACCCTGCAAAACTGCGCCGGAGGCGTTACGCCCTGGGGATCGTGGTTGAGTTGCGAAGAGTTTGTATCGCGCGCGGGCACTTCGTCGATACTGCAAGATGGTCAGCGCGTGTTGGCCCGCGATCACGGCTTTGTGTTTGAAGTGCCTGCGGAAGGGTTTTCCAACGCCGAGCCCATCATCGGGATGGGGCAGTTCCGCCACGAAGCCGCCAGCGTGCATGCCAGCAGCGGTATCGCATATCTGACAGAAGATCATGCTCCTGATGCGGGTTTTTATCGTTTTATCCCGCGTGTTACGGGTAATCTGCATGGCGGTGGCCGCCTGCAAATGCTGGCAGTCAAAGGGCAGGGGGATTTGCGTCATGGCATGCGCGTGGGCGCGCTGCTGCCAGTGCATTGGGTCGATATTGAGCATCCTGAGCGTGGCGTCGATGCTGAGGGCGGCATTACCGGTGTGCTCAATCAGGGAGTGGCTGCGGGTGGGTCGCGCTTTACCCGTCTGGAGGGCTGCATAGCAACCGATGCGGTGGTGTATTTCACCTCGACTGATGGTGGCGATCTGGCGGCAGGGCAGGTATGGGGTTATTACCCGGATCGACAAGTGCTGGTACTGATTTACGAATCCACAGATCGTGCCGTGCTCGATTACCCCGATAATGTGGTGCTCAGCCCACGTGGCGGGCTGATCCTGTGTCAGGATTCTGCGGGTGAAGCGGTGGTGGAGAAGCTGCACGGGCTAACAGCGCAGGGTGAGGTATTCGAGTTCGCCGGCAACAATGTGGTGCTCAACGGTGAGCGTGGTTTTGTTGGCGATTTTCGCGCCCAGGAGTGGGCCGGGGCCTGTTTTTCACCTGACGGACGATGGTTGTTTGCCAATATCTACCGTCCCGGTTTCAGTGTTGCCATTACCGGCCCGTGGCAGATGGGCTTGATCTGAGGAGTTACCCATGCAACTGACTGCTTCCATTTACGTAGCCCTCTCGGCACTTTTGGTGCTGGCATTGGCGGCGCAAGTCATCCTCTTGCGTCGCAGCAAGCGTATCGGCCTCGGTGATGGCGGTGACACCCGTCTTGCCTGCGCCATCCGCGCCCATGCCAACGCGTTGGAAAACCTGCCGCTGGTGCTGTTGCTGCTGGTCTTGTTTGAACTGGAAGGAGCCGGCTCAACCGCGATACACGCTTACGGTGCCACCCTGCTGTTCGCTCGGCTTTGGCACTGCGTGGGCCTTTCCGGGTCTGCTGGTACTTCGGCAGGGCGCTTTTACGGCACGGTTTTGACGTGGCTGGTTTTGATCGGCTTGAGCACACAGTTGCTGATCAAGGCGATCTGAGCGGCTCGCTGTAGCCATCGCCACAGCGAGCGCTTGTTTGCTGAGTGGATGCTGCAAGAATATCAGCGAACCGGATCGATCGGTGTCAGCAAAGTGATGGTGCCGCGGCCAAGCTCGATGTTGCCGGACTTTTCCATGGTCTTGAGCAGGCGACTGATCACCTCGCGGGTGCTGCCCAGCTCGTGTGCAAGCTCTTGATGGGTGACGCGGATATTGGTCGAGCCTGAAGCGCGCACAACATCTTCAAGGTGCCGTTCAATGCGCGTTTGCAGGCGCTCGAAAGTGACTTCTTCGACGAGGCTCAGCATTTTGATGACATAGCTGGACATCGAGCCCATCACAAAGGTACGGAAGCCCGATGAATGCGCCAATAACCGCTCGAAATGCACTGCGGGTATGCGCAGCACCAGCACATCACCTTCACCGGCAACATCCGCGTAAAGGCGGTTGCGCGCACTCATGAATGCCAGGCTGAGCATGCACATTTCGCCAGCGCGCACGCGATACATGCTGAAGATCCGGCCATCATCGGAACGGGAACGTACTTTCAGGGTGCCGGAAAGTACAAGCCCAAAGTGTTCTACATCATCGCTGCACATATTCATTGACGCGCCATCGGGCAGGCGCATCACATGTGCTGCTTCGATCGCCGCCAGCCATGTGGGATCGGAAATCTGTGCCAATCCCGGCGTGGACCGGGCAAGCTGTTTGGCATTGAATGTTTCCACTTCGTCTCTCATCGGTAACGCCCCTGTTGCGATACGACGTGCAGCTTGGTCCAGCAACAATCAAACGGCCCCCGCCGCTTGACTCCATCTGACTGAGAGTGGGCCTTTCAATGTAATTTCGGCTTGTCTCATCAAGCAAAACCTTATCTGCTCAAGCAGACCCATCGTGCTCCGAATGTCAGATCAAACGCCAATCCCTGCTGTTTACGGCCATTCACACCCAATGCAAAGTACGCGATGACTTCACTCGGTACACCACGGTGTAGCACGATCCGTGCCAGATGGCCGGGCAAAGCCTTTTTCGAGCAGGGCATCGACCAGACTCCCTTGCTCGGTGTAAGCCACGGCAACGGCATTCTCGCTGGCTGTGTCGGCCATCTCGATATTGTGAACTTCGCTCGATTCAGCGCCTTTGAAGAAGGACTGGGTGAATGCCTTGGCCTTGGCCGCAAGTTTTTGCTCGCAGGCAGGAGCGCGGATACCGTCACTTGGAATATCGATACCCGGCTGGGTTATGACAAAGTTGCGTTCAAAGCCTGGCCACACCGCCGCATTGACGTAAAACGTCTTCGCATCGCGAACTTCGATGACTGCGATTGGATACACACCGGGATAAGCGATAAAGCTCGCAGCAAGAGATGATGCTGCAAATCCCAAGGCGGCTACGGTGAAGAGTGCGCGTTTCGTCTTCGCATAAGCAAATGAGGAAGTTGACACATTATTGGACATTGGATGACCTCCTGCGCATTACCCGACTGTATCGGCAGGCTTGCGCATTACTTGAATGATTTCGATATGCAACGATGTGCGGGCGCACCAATCCATGGTTCGAGCGACTTCCCCGTCGCTTTCGCATACATGCTTCCAGTGGGGAGCGTACGGATAACCTGCGATGCGCGTATGTGACCCATGTCACCGAACCAGCCTTGCGCGTGTTGGCGCTATCGGCTGGTGTTCGTAGCCCAACGGTACGACCTCCAAATTGCCAGTGCTTGCGAAATCAAGTACAGCATAAAGTAGCGTGGCAATTGAGATGATTTCATGACGAAAGATGATGATCGATCGCGCTCGGCACGGTAGTGCCATAGGTCATTGCCCTACACTTGGGCTTTGCAAACACACACAATCGCTATGCTCACCAACTGGCTCGGCCCTTTTCGCCTGATGTTCGCTGCTGCGGCATTCATCCTCAGCACCCTCGCGCACACCATCCCTCTAATCGCGTTGGCAGTATTCAAGCTCGCATTGCCGGTGCGCGCATGGCGGCTGGCGCTGGGCAGGGTGCTGGTGATGTTGGCCGAGAGCTGGATTGCGATCAACAGCCTTTTGATCGAAAAGCTGACGCCAACGCACATCGCGATTACTGGCGAGGGCATTGATGGCCTTGTCCCCGATGCCAGCTACCTCGTGCTTTGCAACCATCAAAGCTGGGTCGATATCCCGGTGCTGCAATACACACTCAATCACAAGGCACCCCTGCTGCGCTTCTTCCTCAAGCAACAATTGATATGGGTCCCCTTCCTGGGGCTTGCATGGTGGGCGCTGGATTTTCCATTCATGCGGCGGCATTCGCGCGAAGCCATCGCGCGCAAGCCCGAATTGGCGGTGGTTGACGTGGAAGCAACACGGCGCGCCTGTCGGCGATTCCGCGACACACCGGTTGCGGTAATGAACTTTGTCGAAGGAACCCGCTTCACCGTGGCCAAGCAGCAGGCGCAGTCGTCGCCGTTCCAGCACTTGTTGCGACCGAAAGCTGGCGGTGTGACACAAGTTTTTTCTGCAATGGGTGATTTGTTGCAAGGCGTGCTCGACGTCACCATTGTCTATCCGCAGGGCAGCCCGAGCGTGATCGATCTGTTTGCGGGCCGTGTACAGACGATAGCGGTTGATGTGCGGTTGCGCACTATTCCGGAGTCATTGCGCAGCGGTGGCGAGGATGCACGGGCAAAAGCGGAGTTGCGCGATTGGCTGAATACGCTATGGCGCGAAAAAGACTGGTTGATTGGGCAAAAATGATGGGTGGCGCCAACCGCTGCAATGGGCTCGCTGTGTAGCGAGCAGAGCCGATTCGCCCCGCACCCTCAGCCGAACCGGCTGACCGCTGACAGCCGTCTTGGCTCTCCTGCCGTTGCCCGGTCAAGGCGGCGCTGCATCTCGGCGTCCAACTCCAGGAACTCGTCGCTGAGCGCATCACCGCTGGCCGCAAGTTCAAACAGACGGCCTACCAACGCATCGTCACTGAGCGATGGGTTGGGGAAGTTCAGTACGTTGGTCATGCGCGTCAACCCCCAGGTTGCTTTTAATCGTTGACGGGAACTTGCAGCTTCTGTGCCAGAATCCAAAGCGTGTAAAATCAGCGGCTCAGGGTTTTCGGCGGAGTGCGCGAAGCGCTGGGTTCGGCGTTAAGTGACGCATTGCGTCAGTGCTTGCGCTCAATTGACTTGTGGCCAGGCCAGCGTGCCGTCGATCACCAGCGCGCAGTGCCCACCAACCCAGACCTGCCCGTTGCCCTGGACACGTAAGCTCAGCATGGCGTCACGGCCCATCTCGCGCCCCTGGCTTGCCCGGTAACCCCGGCTTAGCGCGCCGTGTGGCTCCAGCTGCGCGATGTAGGCGGCGATCAGCGCGTTGGCGGCACCCGAAGCGGGGTCCTCGACAATGCCGGCACCGGCAGGAAAGGCTCGCACCACCAGTTCAAACGCCGGGTCATGGCTGCGTGCGAACAGGCACAGGCCAAGGGTCTGGCTACGCTGCGCCAGCGCAGCGATATCCGCGAAAGGCGGCTTCCATGCGCGCAACTGTTGCTCGTCTGCCAGTTCTGCCAGCCACCAGCGACGACCACCGCTGACCAGCCCCGGCGGTAATGCACCCAGCGTCAGCCCATCCAATAGCTGTTCGACCGCCAGCATGTCCGTGTGGGTAGCCAGTTCAATATGTGCAGCGGGCACTGCAACCGACAACATCGGGCACTGCGGCTCGCCATCAACGGCAATTGGCAACAGGCCGGCATCACATTGCTGTATCAATTGCCCGTCATGCGCTACACAAAAACCACTGTGCAGCGCAGCAAACGCTGAGCCAATGCTGGGGTGACCAGCAAACGCAATTTCCTTGCCGGGTGTGAAAGTTCGCAAGCGATAGCTGGCGCCGGGCTCGCTGGGCGGCAGTACAAAAGTGGTTTCAACCAGATTGGTCCAGGTGGCGAAGCCCTGCATGCGTTCGCTCGGCCAGTCATCGGCACCCAGCACTACACCGAGTGGGTTGCCACGGCCAGCTTGCTTGGCAAAAACATCCAGTTGCAGGTAGTGACAGGTTTCATTCGGCATGGCGGGATTTTCAGCGTTGACGGGGCAGGGTATTGTGAGCGACTGATTGCCAACGTGCCATTGCCCAAAGGCCCACACCCATGATCACCGTGCATCACCTCGAAAACTCACGCTCGCAGCGTGTGCTCTGGCTGCTGGAGGAGCTGGCGCTGCCGTATACCGTGAAGCATTACTCCCGCGATCCGCAGACCATGTTGGCGCCCGAATCGCTGCGTGCCATCCATCCACTGGGCAAATCGCCAGTGATCAGCGACGATGGCCGGCTGGTTGCCGAATCCGGCGCCATCATCGAGTATCTTGTGGCCCGCTACGGACAACAACGGTTACCGCCACCGGCAGGCGAGGATGAGCGCCTGCGTTACACCTACTGGCTACACTATGCCGAAGGTTCGGCGATGATGCCGTTGTTGCTCGGGCTGGTATTCCGGCGCCTGCCACGGGGGCCGATGCCGTTTTTTCTGCGTCCGCTGGTACGGCGCATTTCGGCACAAGTGATGCAACGCTACGTGGCGCCGCAGATCGCCCTGCATCTGGATTACATGGAAGCCCAGTTGGGCGCCTCACCGTGGTTTGCCGGCGAACAATTCAGCGCGGCGGATATCCAGATCAGCTTTCCCATCGAAGGCGCCGAAGCCGCGGGCGTGCTGGGCTCCAACCGTCCCAACCTGAGCGGTTTTCTTGCGCGTATCCGCGCTCGTCCGGCGTATCAACGCGCGCTGGAGAAAGGCGGCCCGTTCGTGTTGGGTGAGCGGATTGGTGAGGAGTGATGTCATGAACAAGCCTGGATTGCTGCCGGATTGGCAGATCGCAACGGTGTTTGTGCGTTTCATCCTCGCCATCCTTTTCGTGATGGCTGGCTGGTGGAAAGTGTTCGTGCTCACGCCGATGGCGCATGCCGAGCAATTTTTCATTGGTTGGTTTGCCGATAGCTGGATTCCCGACGCGCTGCTCTGGTCGCTCGGTTTGGGTATTCCATTTGTCGAGTTGGCCGCAGGCATAACACTGCTTTTGGGCTGGCGACTGCGCGAGACGCTGGTGACACTTGCTGTGTTGTTGATCGTCACAACCTACGGCCATGCGCTGAAAGAAGCGTTGTTCAACATTGATGGCCACACGTTCACCCGTTCGGTGCTGATCATTTTCCTGCTGGTGTCGCCAATTGGCGCCGATCACTGGACGCTGGATCGCCATCTTGCGCGCCGTCTGGCAAAACAGTGAGTGACATGGCCTCTGCGCTGTGCCAGCATGCGCGCCCATGCGCCTGAACAAATACATATCCGATAGCGGCGAATGCTCGCGCCGGGAAGCCGATGAACGCATTGCCGCCGGTCGAGTGAGCGTCAACGGCGTGGTTGTCGGCATCGGCAGCAATATCGTTGATGGCGACACGGTGTTGATGGATGGGCAGCCACTGCGGCAACGCCGGGTTGCTGGCGGCCGTCGCCATGTCTATATCGCCTTCCACAAACCGGCGGGCGTTACCTGCACCACCGATACCGAGGTCAAAGGCAACATCATCGATTTCATCGGCCATCAGCAACGCATCTTTCCGATTGGCCGCCTCGACAAGGAATCCGAAGGCCTGATCCTGCTGACCAGCAACGGCGATATCGTCAACGAAATACTGCGTGCCGAAAATGCCAAGGAAAAGGAATATCTGGTCGGTGTGAGCCGCGAGGTCAACGACGAGTTCCTGCGTGGGATGGCGCGCGGCGGTATCGTCATGCATGGCCAGCGCACCCGACCGTGCCGTGCCACGCGACTTGGCAAGTTGGGGTTTCGCATCGTTCTCACGCAAGGGTTGAACCGCCAGATTCGGCTGATGGCTGCCCATTTTGGCTATCGGGTGAAGCGGTTGGTGCGCACCCGTATCGTCAATATCTCGCTGGGCCACCTCAAGACCGGGCAGTGGCGCAATCTCACCGATGCCGAATTGCGTGGCCTGTTGCCGATGCGCAGTGAGTGGTGACGGGCTTTGATGATAGGGGTCGCCGCGTGCCACCCATCCTGCTTGCTCGGGACTCGGGAGAAGCAACAAATGGTCCGCAAAGGGCGCAAAAAACGCAAATAACAGCGTTGGGTAGGTAACAGTCCGGTTTTACCGCGCTCTTCCCATCCTTGCTGCTGGCTCGGCGTCGTGGCCCTTCGCGTTCTTTGCGGACTATCCGCTCTTGCTCTCGCTGGGACGGAGCTTTGGTGACTGGTGGGTCATCCTGCGGATAGTCACGCCAATGCCAGCACTTGGTGCCAGTGACTTCGCGCGGCATCAACGTCGGCACGATGGGCTTGCGGGGTGAAACTGCGCTCGGGCACGTAGGCACGGCGTAATTCGTCCAGGCCCGACCACAGGCCGACACCCAGGCCAGCCAGCATCGCCGCACCAAGCGCGGTGGTTTCCAGCATGCCTGGCCGATGCAGGGTGACGCCGGCAAGATCAGCCTGCATTTGCAGCAACAGATTGTTGGCAGCAGCGCCGCCATCGACGCGGATATCGCGCAGTGGCGCGCCCATGTCTGCCGCCATCGCTTCGAGAATGTCGCACTGGCTGTGGGCAATGGCTTCGAGAGCAGCGCGCGCCAGATGTGCGCGCGTGCTGCCGCCGCTGAGGCCATGAATCAGGCCGCGCGCCTGCGGCCGCCAGTGTGGCGCGCCAAGGCCGGCGTGGGCGGGAATGATGGTTACGCCGCCGCTGTCGGGCACGCTGGCGGCAAGCGCTTCGATCTGATCGGCACGCTCGATGATACCCAGGCCATCGCGCAGCCATGCAACCAGGGCGCCGGCGATATACGCACCCCCTTCCAGCGCGTAGGTGATGCGCTGATCGATCTGCCAGGCAATGGTGCTGAGCATGCCGTGTCTACTCGGCACCGGCACGTTGCCGGTGTTGAGCAAGATGAAACTGCCGGTACCGTAGGTGATTTTGCCTTGCCCAGCATCAAAACAGCCTTGGCCGAACAACGCCGCCTGTTGATCGCCGGCGATACCGGCAATCGGCAGGCCATCGGGCAATTCCGGCACGTCCTGCACCCGCGCGCAAATGCCCGAGCTGGGCACAAGGCGGGGTAGTTGGATGTCGGCAAGGCCGAAGCGATGCGTCAGTTCATCGCACCATTGCGCACTCGTTATATCGAGCAGCAGGGTGCGGCTGGCATTGCTGCGATCGGTCAGGTATTGGCCGCTGAGCCGACGCAGCAGATGCGTGTCGGCGGTACCGAAGCTGAGCCTTCGTCCGGCGTGATGCTGCTGCAACCAGGCCAGCTTGCTGGCCGAAAAGTAGGGGTCGATCGGCAGGCCGGTGCGGGCTCGGGTGTCGGCTTCAAGCGCCTTGCGTTGCTCGCACCAATCGCTGCTGCGGCGATCGAGCCAGACGATGGCGTTGCCCAGCGATTCACCGCTGTCGGTGTCCCAGACGAACGTCGTTTCGCGCTGGTTGGTGATGCCGAGCGCCGCCAACCGGGCAGGGTCGATGCCGTCCAGCGCCAGGCGCAATGCCGTGCGCAGCGAAGCCCATATTTCATCGGGCGCATGCTCGACCCAGCCCGGCTGCGGGTAGTGTTGGGCAAAGCCGACATTGGCGCGGGAAACCACTGCCAGGTCACGGTCAATGACGAGCACCGTGTTGCCCGACGTTCCCTGATCGATCCCGATCAGAAGATCCGGTTTGGCTGGCGATGTAGCAGGCATGGTGTGGACAGTCCCGTGGTGTGTAATGCGCAGACCGCATCGTGCTTTCGCCGGGTACGCTGCGCGTCTTGACGGCTAACGCTGATGCCAATCATGCCCTATACGCCAATTCTCGCAACCCTCATTTACGTGCTTTCTGCCGATCGGCGCAAGGTGTTGATGGTGCATCGCGCTTGTGCTGGCCGCGCAGCCTGACGCAGTGCAGGAAGCGGGCGATATCAGCCATAGGCACTGTCATCCGTAGTCGCCAATGCGTGTTTCGCGAGTGGCAAGTTTTCAACGGCGGGAACGTGCTTGGGTAGCGTAAAAAACGATATCCGGTCGAGCAGTAGTTCGGCTGATTTCTCCAATATTGCGGCACACTTCATCGTTCGCAACGACAGATCAGCGCCGTCGTCCGCAATCTGCGTCAGACCCACCAGGCAGGAATCCACTTTCACGACGGTGTCGGCATGCGCATGCGCCTTCACGACATTCGTTTCCATCAACTGTGCGACGTGTTCCGATTGTTCACCGATGGTGTCGAGCAGTTCGCGGCACTCGCCCAGCGACGTGACGCCGTGATCCAGGCTGGCGATGATTTCCGACATCATGTGGCGGGCGCCACCGGAAACCGAACGTGAGCGTTTTGCCAGGCCATGAACCTCATCGACAACCGTCGCAAGCGCGCGATGCGGATCGCCGGTGCGTGCTCGCTCGGCTGCGTTGAGCGCAAGGATGTCGGTCTCGCTGGCGACGGCAGCCATGACCGTAACGGTGTCGCCAATGCGGTTCACAGCCTGCTGTACATTGTCGATCGACGCAATGACCCGCTGTAGCCCGGCGCGCGCGTTGATCGCGATTTTATGGTTGTCGTTGGCGAAGCCGTGGGCAACGACGGTGTGCTCAAGCTGTGCGGTCATGGCCTGCTGCAGTTCGCGAATCTGGGTGGCGATGCGGGCGACCGCCTGTTTTTGTTCTGTCATGTACAGCCCGATGTCGCGTGCATCGCCGGCAATCCGGAATGCTGCCTCGGTGGTGGTGCCGGCGGCGATGGTTACGTCGTTGGTCAGGCCGCGCAAGTTGCCGGCGATATTCAGGGTGGCTTGCACGATGTCGCCGATTTCATCCTCGTTGCGAATGACGACCGAGCCGGTGAGATCGCCCGAACTGATCGCGCTGCCCAGGCGCTGCGCGTCGGCGAGCGGGCGCGTTACCGCGCGCATCAGCATCACACCGAGCCAACCGGCCACCATCGCGGCGGCGACCAACAACGTCAGCGCCAGCACCCAGTGCCGTGCGTAGCGGGTTTCGGCGTCTCGTATTGCGCGCGCGGCCGCAGCTGCGTGCTGGTCGGCCAACGCGTTGGCGCTTGCTACCAGCGGCTCGTATCGCTGCGGCAGTTCGTTCGCAAGGATATCTTCGGCACGCTCGTGCTCGCCGCGTTCGAGCGCTTGCAGCGTGGCATCGATGCGGTCCTTGTACTGCATGCGTACCGAATTCCAGCGTTCCAGCAATGCCCGCTGGCCTGGCCTGTCGGTTCGGGCGCGGTAGTTCGCCACAAGCGCGGCGATGTCGTCCTGATTGGCGACGATCCGGCGTCTGCTCGCGTCAAGCGTCTCGGTCGCGACTCCGGTTGCGGCATCGGTTATCAGGATGCGGTTCTCCATCATCTTGCGCAGGATGGTGCCCATTTGCTGCGCGGGCAGCAGGTGGTTTCGCTGGATGCGGGCGAGGGCGGCATTGCTGGCTGCCATGCCGGCCATCGCCGAGACCGCTGCTGCCAGGCCGGACAGTGCCAGGACCACGATGATGGCGGCGATACGATCACGCAGACGCAATCCGCGCAGCCGGCCTGCAATGCCGCGCCAGCTTGTTCCGATGATGCGGCCACGCCACAGACGCCAACGGTGATGGCGCGATGCATCGCGCATATCGGCATACGCGTGTTGCGCATGTCGTACCTGTTCGACGGTTGGTCGCGTGCGCAGCGACATGTAACCGACGACTTCGCCATCGGCAACGATGGGGTTGGCATTGGCCTCCACCCAGTAAAAGCCGCCATCCTTGCAACGATTCTTGATTGATCCTTTCCATGCCTTGCCTGCTTTCAGCGTGGCCCACAGGTCGGCAAACACCGCCGCCGGCATGTCGGGATGGCGCATGATGTTGTGCGGCTGGCCGACCAGTTCCTCCTGTGTGTATCCGCTGATCTCGCAGAACGTGGTGTTGACGTAGGTGATGATGCCATGCGAATTGGTGCGCGACACCACACTGTCGCCATCGCGCAGATGGCGTTCAGTGTCGGTGACTGGCAAGTTCTGGCGCATGCAATAGCCTCAATTCAAGCCAGCCGGAAAAAGCCCATCAGCCGATCCAGCCGTTCGGACTGCGCGCGCAATTCGTCGGATGCCGCTGCCGCTTCCTCGACCAGGGATGCGTTTTGCTGGGTGACATCATCCATCTTCACCACCGCCGTATTGATCTGTCCGACACCCTGCGACTGCTCCGCGCTGGCCGACGCGATTTCGCTGACCATGGCCGATACCTTTTGCACGCTGCCGACGATCTCGCGCAACACATCGCCCGATTCGCGCACTACCGCCGAGCCGACATGGGTTTTTTCCACCGCATCGCCCACCAACGACTTGACCTCGCGCGACGCCTCGGCTGAACGCTGCGCCAGATTGCGCACTTCAGCCGCCACCACCGCAAAACCGCGCCCTTGTTCGCCCGCGCGCGCCGCTTCCACCGCTGCATTGAGCGCCAGCAAATTGGTCTGAAAGTCAATGCCATCGATCACGCCGATGATTTCCGAGATTTTGCTGCTGGATCGATTGATGTCGTCCATCGAAGCAATCGCGCGCTCGACCAGTTGCCCGCCCGCTTCGGCGCGGCCGCGTGCCTCGGCGACGATCATTGCGGCATTGCTCGCATTTTCGGCGTTCTCACGCACCGACGCGGTCATCTCCTCCATTGCCGCGGCGGTTTCCTCAAGCACCGATGCCTGCTCCTGCGCGCGCGCGCTGAGATCGTTGTTGCCGGCCGATATCTGGGTGGCGGCGCTGGCGACCGCACTGCTGCCATCGCGCACATCGCTGGTGATGCCGCGCAGATTGCCGGCGATGTTCTTGATCGATTGCGCAACCGCGCCAATTTCATCGTCGCGCTCGACACGCAGATCCTGGCTCAGATCGCCGGAGCCGACCGCTTGCGCGAACTGTTGTGCGGCACCCAGTGTCCGCTTCATGCTTCTCAATGCAGCCAGCGAAAATCCCACGGTGACGACGATGACAATCATCTTCGCCGCCATCGGCAGCGGAATGTCGTAGTGGAGCATGTCCGCTATGGTGGATGCAGCGGCGATCAGGGTCAGAAACAAAAAGGCGATCGTCAATCGCGTACTCAAGGCAAGCGTGCGCAGCCGGTCGCCGATGCCCAGCAACCCGGTGCGCATGATCCGCCCCCGGCGCACGGTCCATCCCCGGCGTTGCTCGCGGATGGCGGTATACACCTTTTCCGCATGTTCGATCTGCTCGCGCGTGGGTCGCGTACGCAACGACATGTGGCCGATCACCTGGCCGTTCTGATGGATCGGATTGGCGTTGGCCTCGACCCAATAGAAACCGCCGTCCTTGCAGCGGTTCTTCACCAATCCCTTCCACGACCGGCCGGCATGCAGTGTCTTCCAGAAGTCGGCAAATGCCGCAGGTGGCATGTCCGGGTGGCGCACGATGTTCTGCGGCTGGCCGATCAGTTCATCCTCGGAGAAGCCGCTGATTTCGCAAAAGGTGCGGTTGACGTAGGTGATCTTGCCCTTGGTATCGGTCTTGGAGACGACGCTGTCGCCGTCCCTGAGCACGTGTTCGTGATTTGTTACCGGCAGATTGATGCGCATTTCGTCCCCCCGAAAAATCATGACTTCCATTTCACAGCGACTGCTGTGACCTCAAGCGGTGTTCTCGGCAACCACCGTGTCAACTTGAGGCCTTATGCGACCGGCACCCGCCGGGTTGCGTCGGAGCAGCAATTCGCTGCCAACGCGGTGTGCCAACAGCGGTGGTTTTTCAGTGCCGCAGTCGCACCTATGGGTGGTAGCTGGTTCCGCAATGAAATGTCTAAAAATCCAATGGTGTCAGTCCGTTAGTTCGATCTTGAGGTTGTGGCGATAGCCTTGGTTTACGCGTTTCTCGTGTGGCGTTTTCACCAACTGTCAGTGCCGCAGTGCGGTCGCGTCGATGGTTCGATGGTGTGTCGTTTTCCGCTGATGGTCTATCAGGAGATTCCCGGTGTGGGCCGCAACGGCGGCGTTTGTCGTACCAGGTGGTTCCCCAGTAGGCGGCCATGACTCAGGTCGCCCACAGGGTGGGCTCCTACAAAAAGCGGATGCCCACTGTAGGAGCCCACCCTGTGGGCGACCGGGCGAAGCGAATGGCGGGATCGCCACGACCGGTCACGTCCGACTGGCGACTAGGTGATTCCCCGGTATGCGGGGCGGACAGATCAGGACAGACTCGCCAGCTCTGAAACCTACACCGAGCCATCACGGGCACTGACGTATTTTTGCCGCACCGTGTTGCTGCTTCGAAGCCGCAATGGAGTTACCCAATGCCTGGATCCGTCGCTCAGGTACTGATCGCCGTAGACGGGGATCTCCTGCGCTTTGCATTGGCTGAAATGGTGCGCGGCATGCCCGAGTATTCATTGCGTGGTGTTGCCGTAGACGCCGCCACAGCAATCATTGCGATGCGTTCGCACAAGCTTGACGTGCTGTTTCTGGATGTCGTGTTGGCGGAAAAGGTGAAGGCCGCATTCGGTGGGCATGGAACCCATCCTCGTGTCCTCTTGTTTTCGCCGCGCCGGCACATCGGGCTCGATGCCACCTGTGCTATGGATTGCGCTTGCGGCTTTTTGCGTGAGCGGGCGCCGTTGAAGCATATGCAAGTGGTTACGCGAATCGTGGCATCGTGCGATGTAGCCGCAGCAGGGGCGGCGAAGCGCTGCGAGACCTGTCCACTACGACCAACGCTGGAACCCGCGCAATTACCAGTCAGTGGGCGTGAGCGGGAGGTGTTTGCCCGGATCGGTGCCGGTGAAAGCAATCAGGTCATCGCCCAGGCGCTCGGCATCAGCGTCAAGACCGTTGAATGCCACCGCGAGAACTGCAAACACAAGTTGGGCCTGCGATCAGCATTCCAGTTGGTTGCGGCGGCGGTTGCGTGGCGTGCTGGCGATTATGTGCCCGATCGCGACAGTGTGCTCTTGCGCAGGTGACGGGCTGCCGGGAATAGGTTGTCATAGCCGTTGTATTGTCCGCCATTGGCGCATATCATTCAGCGTATGGAGTTCATCGAAACTCCGACATTCACCCGCATGCTTACTGCGCTACTGACGGATGACCAGTATTCGGACATTCAGAATGTCTTGGTGGAAAACCCGGAACGGGGCGACATCATCAAAGGTGGCGGTGGAATCCGCAAGCTGTGCTTTGCGCTGTCTGGGCGAGGCAAGAGTGGGGGCGTTCGGGTGATCTACTACTGGCTCCGGGACGATGGGCAGATTTACCTGCTGCTGATCTATCCGAAGTCGAAAAAGGACGATCTGACGAACCGGGAAGTCGCCTTGCTGCGCGAATTTGCGAAGGAGCCATGACGATGGAACACACATTATTCGATGACTTGGTGCAAAGCCTGAAAGAAGCCAAGGCGATTGCTCGCGGGGAAGCCCCGGCGTCGCGCCGGATCACGGTAACGCCGCCTGACGTGAAGACAGCGCGCGAGCAAATCGGGCTGTCACAAAGCGAATTTGCCCGCTTGATGCGGGTCAGCATCAAAACGCTGCAAAACTGGGAGCAGCATCGCCGCAACCCGACCGGCCCCGCTGCTGCCTTGCTCAAGATCGTGCTGACCGCGCCGGATGTTGCGCTCAAGACGCTGCACGCCTCGCTGCCGAAGTGATGGCTTGTTGCGCGTGCCGATTCCGCAGGATGGGCAGGACGTAGCGACCGAGCGCAGCGACAACGATGTGTTTCGCTGCGCGATGGGCACGACGGCATGGATGCTGGAGGTAGAGCAACGCAGGAGCAGTTGCCGGATGCGCAAGAGCGGCCTCTACCATCCTACGATCTACTTATCCACGATTCATTCTGCGATTTCGGCGATCGCTTTGACGAACAGCGCAGTTTCTGATTAGTGTGGAACCTCAGCGGTGATGCAACATGAACCCTTCTCCCTCCGGGAGAAGGTGGCCCGAAGGGCCGGATGAGGGTGCGGCGCAAGGAAAAGTATCTGCGCTTGCGTCGAACCCTCACCCCAACCCCTCTCCCGGAGGGAGAGGGGCAGAGTCGGCTGAGATTCGACACTAATCAGGACGCAGTTTGTTCGGGTCAAGCCTCACCCAACCATTCGCGCACCGCGCGGCTCATCGCGGCACGGCGGAACAACAAATCCCAATAGCTGCCGCCCAATTGCCGCCACAGCAGTGCCGAGCGCACTGCGGCGAGCAGCACCGCGCGAATCTCGGAAACGATGGCGGGTTGGCCAAGGTAGACCGGATTGCCCTGCACCAGAATGCGCGGGCGCAAGGTGCTGATGGTGGCGGCATACAATTCGCCCAAGCGGGTTAACACCGTTGGATGGGTGTTGCCCCAATGTGCGGATTGCCGGCGTACATCCTCGATGCCCTTGCGCACTTGGTCGATCACATCATTGCGTGCAGCGAAGCGACGCTCCAAGTGCAATACCGTGATCGCCACGCGTGCCAGCGCGGGGTCGCGGTTGGCATCACCTTCCAGATGCGCAAGCAGCAAGCGCAAGCCGCGCTGCAATGCAGCGATATCGCCATAAACTGCCAGTGTGTTATCGGCGTCGGTGGCGAAAATGCTGTTGATGCAGGCGGTCAACGGCGTTGTTTCAGCATCACCATTGGCGGCGATCTGGCGTGCCAGATCACAACTTTGCAGCAAGCCCGCCAAGGCCAGTACCCGATCTTTCATGCAACATTTCCTTGTAAACGACGTTCCATGGGGGCGTCACTGGCTTCGATGACGGCCCCGCCAAGACAAGCCTCTCCGAGATAAAACACCACCGACTGCCCTGTGGTTACTGCGCGCTGCGGTTCGGCAAATGTGACTTCAATGGCGTCCTCATCGTCGAGCACATGCAGCCGGCAAGGCACATCGTGCTGGCGATAACGTACCTTGGCGGTACAGTCGAGCACACGGCCTGGTGCTGAGCCCGACACCCATGCCGGCGCGGTGGCGCGCAACCAGCGAGAATAGAGGAATGGGCTGTCGGTACCCTGATCAACATACAGGACATTGCTTGCAACATCCTTGCCGACCACGTACCACGCGCTCGCCTCACGGCCACGCACCCCGCCAATTTGCAGGCCTTCGCGCTGGCCCATGGTGTAGTAAAAGACGCCGCTGTGTTGGCCCACAACCGTTCCATCGACGCTGCGGATTTCACCGGCTTGCGCTGGCAGGTAACGGCCGAGAAACTCGCGGAAGTTGCGCTCGCCGATGAAACAGATGCCGGTGGAGTCTTTCTTGGTTGCGGTCGGCAGCCCGGCGTCGCGGGCAATCTCGCGTACTTTGGGTTTTTCCAGTTCGCCAATCGGAAAACGCGTGGCTGCCAACTGTTGCTGACCGAGTTGGTGCAGGAAATAGCTCTGATCCTTGCCCGTATCGCGGCCACGCAGCAGTTGCCACTGCCCGCCAGTTTTCGCGGTGCGTGCGTAGTGGCCGGTGGCGATGGCCTCTGCACCCAGCTCGCGTGCGGCATTCAAGAATGACTTGAACTTGATCTCGCGATTGCACAGCACATCCGGGTTGGGCGTGCGCCCGGCGCGGTATTCGGCGAGAAAATGGGTAAAAACGTCGTCCCAGTATTCACGCGAGAAATCACGGTTATGGAACGGGATGCCAAGACGACCACATACAGCTACTGCGTCGCGTCGGTCATCCTCGGCGCGGCAGTCGCCACTGTCATCCTCGGCCCAGTTGCGCATGAACAGGCCGGCGAGAGAGGTGCCCGATTGGGCAATAAGCCATGCGGCCACCGAGGAATCCACGCCGCCGGAAATCCCCACAACAATTTCTGGCGTCGCACTCATGGCACCTGCCGCACGGCATCCAGCGGCAAGCGTTTGCCGGCGAGGAAGTCGTCGATCACCGTCATGACCAGTGGGCTGCGGTGGCGTTCGCGGTTGGCGTGGATTTCGCCGGGAGTCTGCCAAAGTGCGCGAATGATGCCGTCATCCAGTGCCCGCTCGGGATAGTGTTTACAGGCCCGGCCGGAGAAGGCAAAGCGGACAAATGAGCGGCCATCTGCCGGGCTGGTCCATTGGTAGCAGCCGATGAAAGCGATCAATTCGACATCCCAGCCGGATTCTTCAAGGGTTTCACGGATCGCGGCCTGCTGTAATGTCTCGCCAGGCTCCAGATGCCCGGCCGGCTGGTTGATGACGGCTTGGCCCTGCACCCGCTCTTCAATCATCAACAGCCGGCCGTCGCGCACGACGACCGTAGCCACGGTCAGGTCTGGCGCAAAAATTGCTTCGTTTTCAGTTTCTGAATGATTCATCGGCTGTGATCGGGTTCGCAATGGGTAAATGTTACACGAGCACATCATCGCCACTGTGGCCGTTGGCTCAGGCGTGTCGTGGACATGATCGTGATACGGCGCAACGTGTACTCGGCTCTTGCGATGTGAGCCTTGATACCCATATTGTGGCATTCAGGAGAATGCAATGAGCCACGATATGTCCTCTGACAAGGAACACGGCCACGGTCTGGCGGTCGAAGAGGTCAGGCCCGAGTTGGCAAAGCCGCCGATGTTCCAAGTGGTGTTGCTCAACGATGATTTCACGCCGATGGAGTTCGTGGTTGAGGTGTTGCAAGTGTTTTTTGCGATGACCCGGGAACAGGCGACGCAGGTGATGCTGCATGTACACACGCGTGGCAAGGGCGTTTGCGGTGTGTTCACGCGGGAAGTGGCAGAAACGAAGGTTGCGCAGGTAAACGAGTTTTCACGGCAGCAGCAGCACCCGCTTTTGTGTACGCTTGAGCGAGTGTGACGCGTTGTCGATGTAGTCGATCACCGCCGGAGGCGATATGTTCAGCAAGGATCTCGAATACACCATTGGCCAGTGCTACAAGCAGGCACGCGAGGCGCGTCATGAGTTCATGACCGTCGAACACCTGCTGTTGGCGCTGCTTGAGAATCCTTCGGCAGTGGCGGTGTTGCGCGCTTGTGGCGCCAACGCCGAGCGACTGACGGCCGATCTCAGTCAGGTCGTGACCGATACGGTGCCGGTGCTGCCGGCCGGCGACAGCCGCGATACCCAACCCACGCTTGGGTTCCAGCGCGTGTTGCAGCGTGCGGTCTATCACGTGCAATCCTCGGGCAAGAAGGAGGTGACTGGCGCCAACGTGTTGGTGGCGATCTTCGGCGAAAAAGATTCGCATGCGGTGTATTTCCTGCAACAACAGGAGGTTACCCGGCTGGACGTGGTCAACTATATTTCGCACGGTATCGCCCGTGTTGGCGACGACGAACCCAAGTCCGCCGACCCGAGTGCGCAGGAAGGCGAGGGCGAGGGTGGCGAAGCGCGTGGCAACCCATTGCACGAGTTTGCCAGCAACCTCAACGAAGCCGCCCTTGCCGGCCGCATCGACCCATTGATCGGTCGTGAGCTGGAAGTCGAGCGCATCATCCAGGTGCTGTGCCGGCGACGCAAGAACAATCCACTGCTGGTAGGCGAGGCTGGCGTCGGCAAGACCGCGCTGGCCGAAGGCCTGGCCAAGCGCATCGTCGATAAACAGGTGCCTGATGTACTGCGCGATGGCGTGATCTACGCGCTCGATCTGGGCGCGCTGGTTGCCGGCACCAAATACCGCGGCGACTTCGAAAAGCGCCTGAAAGCGGTGCTGGCGCAGTTGAAAAAGGAGCCGGGTGCGATTTTGTTCATCGACGAAATCCACACCATCATCGGCGCTGGTTCGGCCTCGGGTGGCACCATGGATGCGTCCAATCTGATCAAGCCGATGCTGGCCTCCGGCGACCTGCATTGCATCGGCTCCACCACCTTCCAGGAATACCGCGGGGTTTTCGAGAAGGATCACGCGCTGGCGCGGCGATTCCAGAAAATCGATGTGGTGGAGCCGACGGTTGCCGAAGCAATCGCCATTCTCTCCGGCCTGAAATCACGGTTCGAGGAGCATCACGGTGTGCATTACACCGGCGACGCCATTCGTGCCGCCGTCGACCTGTCGGTGAAGCATATCGGTGATCGTTTGTTGCCGGACAAGGCCATCGACGTAATCGACGAGGCGGGTGCGCGGCAACGTGTGGTGCCTGAGGCGATGCGCAAGAAGGTCGTCGATGTCGAAGAAATCGAGATGATCGTGGCCAAGATGGCGCGGGTACCGCCCAAGCAAGTCTCGGCATCGGACAAGGATGTGCTCAGGAACCTCGACCGCAACCTGAAAATGGTCATTTTCGGACAGGACCCGGCAATCGATACGCTGGCTTCGGCGATCAAGATGGCACGTTCGGGGCTGGGTGACCCGGCCAAGCCGATCGGCAGCTTTTTGTTTGCTGGCCCCACCGGTGTCGGCAAGACCGAAGTTACCCGACAACTGGCAATGCAGCTCGGCATTGAGCTGGTGCGTTTTGACATGAGCGAGTACATGGAGGCGCATTCGGTGAGCCGCCTGATCGGTGCGCCGCCGGGTTATGTCGGGTTCGACAAGGGTGGCTTGTTGACTGAGGAAATCGTCAAGCATCCGCACTGCGTGTTGCTGCTCGACGAAATCGAGAAGGCGCATCCGGATGTATTCAACATCCTGCTGCAAGTGATGGATCGCGGCATCCTCACTGATACCAACGGACGTGAAGCCAATTTCCGCAATGCCGTGCTGGTGATGACCACCAATGCCGGCGCGCAGTTGGCGTCACGACGCACGATCGGTTTTACCCGTCAGGACCATTCAACCGATGCGATGGAAGTGATTCGCAAAACCTTCACCCCCGAGTTCCGCAACCGCCTCGATGCGGTGATCCAGTTCGGCAGCTTGGGTATGGAACACATCCTGCGCGTGGTTGACAAGTTCCTGATTGAACTGGAAAGCCAGTTGCAGGAGAAGCACGTTACCTTGAGCGCGACGCCCGAAGCGCGGCAGTGGCTCGCCGACAATGGTTTTGATCAGCAGATGGGCGCTCGCCCAATGGCGCGCGTGATCCAGGACAAGATCAAACGGCCGCTGGCCGATGAGCTGTTGTTCGGCGAGCTGATTAATGGCGGCCGGGTGACGGTGGATGTGGTTGATGGCCAGCTCCATGTCGAGGTTCATCCCGAGGAATTGCTGCTGCCGGCTACCATCGAGTAAGCGCTACCGCTCTATAGGAGCTCGCCTCGCGGGCGCAAGCAGCCCATCGCGTGGCTACCCGGTTGTCACTCCCGTTCGCCTTGTTGCGACTGAACCAATGCGACATTTGGTTTAGTGCGCACCCCAACCACCTTTTTGGTAAAGAATCATGCGCATATTGCTCGCTCGTCACGGCGAAACGCCTTGGAACGCCGAAGGCCGTTATCAAGGCCAGATTGATATACCGCTCTCAGACGCCGGTGAACGACAAGCACGGTTGCTGGGACAACGTTTGGCAGATGTTGGCATCGAGCGTGCCGTGGCATCACCTTTGCAGCGGGCTCGGCGGACTGCCGAACTGGCATTGGGTGATCGGGCAGGGATGCTCAGCCTGGAGCCAGGCTTGAGCGAAATTGCGCACGGTACTTGGGAAGGCAAGCTCGCTGGCGAAATTGCCGAGCAGTACCCCGTGCAGTTTCAGGCATGGCGTGAAGCGCCGCAGACAGTGCAGATGCCAGAGGGGGAGTCGCTGGAGCAGGTATTCACGCGTGTCTGGCCAGCATTTGTGCGCGCAACCGAAGCAATGCGTCAGGACCAGACGCTGCTGGTTGTCGCTCACGACGCGGTAAACCGCCTGATCTTGTGCCACATCCTGGGCATTGATTTTGCCCAGTTGTGGCGGTTCCGACAGGCGCCAGCGACCTTGAATCTACTGGAAGGGCCGAGCGCCGAGCGTCTTGATGTGGTCCGCTTGAACGATTGCGCGCACCATACCGGCTTGTTCGGCGAGGCCGTGCATCGCGCATTGTGATTGCCGTGCAATCAGGACGAACCAGAGCTCAGTTGCTGCCAGTAATCCCGTCCGCTGCCGATACCGCTTAACGCATGCGGTAGGTGATGCGGCCTTTGCTCAGGTCGTAGGGAGTCATCTCTACCTTGACCTTGTCGCCGGTAAGAATGCGGATGTAATGCTTGCGCATCCGCCCGGAAATATGGGCGGTAATCACATGGCTATTCTCAAGCTTTACCCGGAACATGGTGTTCGGGAGCGCTTCGAGAATGGTGCCTTCGAATTCTATGCAATCGTCCTTGGACATTCGTCACTTCAATTGGTGGCGGCGCAGCCGCGGTCATAAGCCGGTTATTGTGCCATGTCAGCGTGTTTGGCGCAAAGGTGGTGTGTTTGCCAGCACGTTACCCGGCACGACACCGAACGCCGTCGCAAAATCGGGTGTGGCCGGCGGTAACGCAGTCAATCGGCTGAGCTCGGCGAGAAACACATCACGTGGCAGGGTGGTGGCGCCAAGACTGGACAAATGCGGGTTTGTTATCTGTGCATCGATCAACGGCCAGTGCCATTGTGACAAGCGGTACGCCAACGCCGCCAGCGCCAGCTTTGAAGCTCCCGATTGCACGCTGAACATGCTTTCGGCAAAAAATATCTGGCCGATGATCACGCCGTAAAGTCCACCGATCAGGGTATCGCCATCGCGCACCTCGATACTGTGTGCCCAGCCACCGCGATGCAGATCGCGGAATGCCGCGCTCATTGCCGGGGTAATCCAGGTGCCGTCCTGGCCACGGCGCGGGGTATTCGCACAGCCCTCGATAACGGCAGCAAAGTCGCGATCAGCGCAAACATGCCAGTTGCAGTGACGCAAGCTGCGACGAAAGCGAGACGACAGACGAACTCCATCGGTATAGAACACACAACGCGGCTGCGGACACCACCACAAGATGGTTTGCCCTTCGGAAAACCAGGGGAAAACACCATTGCGGTAGGCATTGAGCAGGCGCGTTTGGCTCAGGTCACCACCAAAGGCCAATAAACCGTCAGGATCGCCCAGCGCCTCATCCCCCGGCGGAAACGGTGCGTCAGCCTCAGGGGCAAGCTGTGGTAAGGATATGCGCATTGCGAAAAGGGCTGTGGGTCAATAGTTGTTCACGATAGCGCGAAATGGCTGCACGCTCTTGCGTACACCAGCTTGCCAGTGCCTGTGCAAACGCCGGGTCGGAAATCCAGTGCCGGCTGTGGGTGCTGACCGGGCGAAAGCCACGCGCGATTTTATGCTCGCCCTGGGCGCCGGGTTCAAAGGCGGTAATGCCGTGCTCCAGACAATACTCGATGCCCTGGTAATAACAGGTCTCAAAGTGCAGCCCGGGAATATCCATCGCTGTACCCCAATAACGGCCAAACAGCCTGTCGCTGCTGCGTAGACACAATGCACCTGCAATCAGCTGGTTATCGAGTTCAGCGAGTATCAGCACGATCTGCGTGGGGTTGGCGCAGATCAGATGCTCAAAAAATGCAGCGGTCAGGGCCGGCGAGTTGCCCTTGTCGATGAATGTGCGTAGATAGAACCCATACATGGCGTCACGCTCACGCGTGCCTATCTGCGCCCCCGACAGGCGCCGAAATTGAACGCCAGAAGCACCGACCATGCGCCGCTCAGCACGGATGTTTTTGCGTTTTTTGTGATTGAGTGCATTGAGAAAGTCATCAAAGCAGTGCCAGTCACCTGGGTTCTGCCAATGGTATTGCACGTCTTCGCGGCGCAACCAGCTTGCGTCCAGCGCCGCATCATCGTCAGCGCTCAAGAAATTGATGTGTACGGAAGAAAGTTGCTGCGCTCGCGCATGGGTGAGGATTGCATCAATCAGCTCGGCGCGCAGCGCGGGTGTGCGTGCCAACAGCCTTGGCCCCGGCACGGGTGAGTAAGGCACGGCAAGCAGCCACTTGGGGTAATAGCGCTGGCCGTGATGCTGGTAAGCGGCAGCCCAGGCATGATCAAACACAAACTCGCCATGCGAATTGGTTTTCAAGTAACCCGGTGCTGCTGCCACCAGCTCGCCATCCTGCCACAGGGTGGGGTGATGGCCATGCCAGCCCCAGTCCGGGCGCAGGCTGCCGGATTGCTCCAGACCGGCGAGGAAGGCGTGACTGAGAAAGGGGTTGCCATTGTCGCGCAAGGCATCCCAGCCCGCAGATGGAATATCAGTCAGAGCAGGGATGATGCGAAAGTCGCTCATGCGGCGCACTGCGGCGTGACAATCACCCGTGGCCGTCAAGAAAACGCTCGGCATCAAGCGCGGCCATGCAGCCAAAACCAGCCGAGGTGATCGCCTGACGATAGACTTGGTCGGCCACATCGCCAGCGGCGAATACGCCGGGGATGCTGGTCTGGGTGGCGTTGCCATCCAGACCGGTGCGGATCACCAGATAGCCATTCTTCATCTCGAGTTGGCCCTTGAATAGCTCGGTGTTGGGGCTGTGGCCGATGGCGACAAAGAAGCCCTGTACGGCGATGTCGCGCGTGGCATCGCCACGGGTTGAACGAATCCGCATGCCGGTCACGCCGCTATCGTCGCCCAGCACTTCGTCCACGGTATGGTTCCAGATCAGCTCGATCTTGCCGGCTTCGGCTTTGGCGAACAGTTTGTCCTGCATGATTTTCTCGGCGCGCAGGGTGTCGCGGCGATGCACCAGATACACCTTGCGCGCGATGTTGGACAGGTACAGCGCTTCTTCAACGGCAGTGTTGCCACCACCGATCACCGCCACATCCTGGTCGCGGAAGAAAAATCCGTCGCAGGTGGCACAGGCGGAAACGCCTTTGCCCTTGAAGGCTTCCTCCGACGGCAGGCCGAGATACTTTGCAGTGGCGCCGGTGGCGATAATCAAGGCGTCGCAGGTGTAATCGCCGCTGTCACCGCTCAAGCGAAACGGCCGCTCGGACAAGTGCGCGGTGTGGATGTGATCGAACTCGATTTGCGTTTCAAAGCGCTCGGCATGCGCCTGCATCCGCGCCATCAGGTCCGGCCCCATCAGGCCATGCGCGTCGCCCGGCCAGTTGTCGACCTCGGTAGTGGTCATCAATTGGCCACCCTGCGCCAGCCCGGTGATCAGCAGCGGTTTGAGGTTCGCACGCGCGGCATAGACAGCTGCGCTGTAGCCGGCTGGCCCGGAGCCGAGGATCAGGGCTTTGGCGTGGCGCGGGGCGGGGCTGGAAGCGGTCATAATAGTATCCTTGCCGCCAGTAGGCGGTAGAGATTGGAGGGGGATCGAGCCATGCAGCGGTACGCTGTCAAACCACACATGGAGCGTAGCCGGTGAATCGCCTAGCATGGCGGCCTGCAGGCCATGATTCAAGCCCGGAGCAACTACCGGAGGCCGTTGGATGAAGACTTGGGCAAGCGTGTGCGGTTTTCAGCGAAAGCATGGGAATTCACCTAAATCCTCTGTATATTCATGCAATAAACCAACGTTTATAAGGTAAAATCTCGAAGTGCCGCCCACAAAAATTCCGCGCGCAAAGGTGTTTACCGCTGATCGCCCAGCCAGCCTGTGGCGCGAGTTGCCGATGCTGTTGGCGGCACCGCTGGTGTTGTATCTGCTCGCCTGTCTGATCAGCTATTCGCCCGACGACCCCGGGTGGTCGCATGCGGGGTCCCTCACGGGCGCGCTGCACAATTTTGGCGGTATCGCCGGCGCCTGGATCGCTGATCTGGCATTTTACCTGAGCGGCTATATGGCCTACCTGCTGCCGATAACTTTGGGCGGCGTGGTCTGGTTGGCCACCCACGGACGTGCGGCAGATGCGGAACACCTTGCCCCGGCTTTGCGCTTGAGTGGCATGGTTTTGCTGCTGATCGTGGCGCCGGGGTTGGCGCAATTGCAATGGGGTGCGGCCAGTGAACTGCCGGCTGACGCCGGCGGCGTGATCGGGCAACTGGTCGGCACGGGTCTGGCGCATGTCGTGGGGTCGGTGGGTGCCAACCTGTTCCTGTTCAGCCTGTTTTTCATTGCCCTGACGCTGGCAACCGGCCTGTCCTGGTTTGCCCTGATGGATCGCATCGGAGCGCTGGTGCTTTGGTTGGGGAGAGTTCTGGCGCAGGGGGTGCATGCGCTGTTGCAATGGCGTCAAAGCCGGTTGCAGCGCGATGAACGCACTCAGGTGCGCCGGGTTGAAACGGCCAAGCGCGCCAAACGCGAGCCAATTCATATCGAACCACCGCCACCACCGGTAGTGGAGAAGAGCGAGCGCGCCAAGCGTGAGCAGCAGATTCCGCTTTTCAATGTCGATAGCGATGGCGCCTTGCCACCCTTGTCGCTGCTGGATGATCCCAAACCGCAGCCCAAAGGCTATTCGCCGGAAACGCTGGAAACCCTGTCACGGCAGATCGAGTTCAAACTGCGTGATTTTCGTATTGAAGCGCAGGTGGTGGGGGTCTATCCGGGGCCAGTCATTACCCGTTTCGAATTGGAACCGGCGCCCGGCATCAAGGGTAGCCAGATATCGGGGTTGGACAAGGACATCGCCCGTGGCCTGTCGGTAAAAAGCGTGCGTGTCGTCGATGTGATTCCGGGCAAATCGGTGATCGGCCTGGAAATACCCAATACCAGTCGCGAGATCATCTACCTCTCCGAGATTTTGCGCTCCAAGGAATATGACAAGCTGGCATCGCCGCTGGCGCTGGCATTGGGCAAGGATATTTCCGGCCGACCCAGCGTGGTTGATCTGGCACGGATGCCGCATTTGCTGGTCGCAGGCACCACCGGCTCGGGCAAATCGGTGGGCCTCAACGCCATGGTATTGAGCCTGCTCTACAAGGCCAGCGCCAAGGATGTGCGCCTGTTGATGATCGACCCCAAGATGTTGGAGCTTTCGGTGTACGAGGGCATCCCGCACTTGCTGGCACCGGTGGTTACCGACATGAAGGAGGCCGCCAACGGCCTGCGCTGGTGTGTGGCGGAAATGGAACGTCGCTACAAACTGATGGCTACGGTTGGGGTGCGCAACCTCGCTGGTTTCAACCGCAAGGTCAAGGATGCTGCTGACAGCGGCCAGCCGATGACCGATCCGTTGTATCGGCCGGCGCCCGATTCCACCGAAGCGGTGCCGACGCTTGAAGTATTGCCGCATATCGTGGTGATTATTGACGAGTTCGCCGACATGATGATGATTGTCGGCAAGAAGGTGGAGGAATTGATAGCGCGCCTCGCGCAAAAGTCACGTGCTGCGGGCATGCATTTGATCCTGGCAACACAGCGGCCATCGGTGGATGTGATCACCGGTCTGATCAAGGCCAATATTCCTACGAGAATGGCATTCCAGGTGTCGTCCAAGATCGACTCGCGCACGATCCTGGATCAGTCTGGCGCCGAAACCTTGCTCGGCCACGGCGACATGTTGTACCTGCCGCCGGGCACCGCCATGCCTGAACGTGTGCATGGCGCCTTCGTCAGCGATGAAGAGGTGCATCGGGTGGTGGAGCATCTCAAGCAAAACGGCGGTGGCCCCAATTATTACGCGGGTGTGCTGGAAGAATCGCACAGCATGGGCGATGGCATGGTGGTGGGGCCAACCGGGCTGCCCGAGTCGCTGAACAGCAACGACCCCGAATCGGATCTGCTTTACGACGAAGCCGTACGGATCGTGACTGAATCGAGGCGCGGCTCGATTTCTGGCGTGCAACGGCGTTTGAAGATCGGTTACAACCGCGCAGCCCGGCTGATCGAGGCAATGGAAGCGGCTGGTATCGTTTCCGCGCCGGAACACAACGGCGATCGCAAGGTGCTGGCACCGCCGCCACCGCGTGGTTGATCCCGGACTGCCTTGTTCCTGGCCATCGAGGATTCAGCCGTCACCCCCCACACTGTTTCAACCTTACTTTTCGGCAGTGCTCATGCGATCGATGACCCGACTGATTTTCGCGCTTGTATTGCTGGCATCCTCTACCGCCGCAATGGCTGCTGCTCGTGATCAGTTCAATCAGTTCACCCAGGGCATCAAGGTGCTCGATGGGCAGTTCAGCCAACAGGTGTTCGATCCCCAGGGCCAGCTCAGCGAATCGTCCAGCGGCCGAATTGCGCTGGCCAAACCGCGCCAGTTTCGCTGGGAATATGCACAGCCGTTCCCGCAACTGATTGTGGCCGATGGCAAGCACGTTTGGGTGTTTGACCCCGATCTGGAGCAAGTCTCGGTACGCCAGCAAAGCCTTGAAGAACAACAAAGCCCATTGGCTGGCTTGATTGATCCGGCCGTGCTTGAACGGCAGTTCAAGTTCGCTGAAGGTGGTGATCACGATGGCATGAGCTGGTTGGTGTTGACGCCATTGCAGGGCGATGATGCGCAACTGCGCCAGGCATGGCTTGGTTTTGGCGATGGTGAACTGCGTCAGATGGAACTGCGTGACGCACTGGATCAGCGCACCGTGATTGTGTTTACAAATTGGCGACGCAACCCCAAGCTGGCAGCCGACACATTCCGGTTCACCCCCCCTGAGGGGGCCGATGTCATCGGTGACATGGGCGAGGACGCCGAAGTGTTTCCGCAACGCTGAGCTTTGCCACGCCCGGCGCATCGGGCATGATGGGCGCATGGCACGCCGCACCAAATCATCCACTCCGGAATTGTTTGCCCCTGCCGCTACGGCGATGCCGTTGGCTGAGCGGATGCGGCCGCGCTCGCTCGACGAAATCGTCGGTCAGGAGCGTCTCGTTGCGCCGGGCCGCGCCCTGCGCCGAGCGGTTGAAAGTGGTCACGTGCATTCAATGATCCTGTGGGGGCCACCTGGCTGCGGCAAAACCACACTGGCACGCTTGCTGGCGCGTTACGCCGATGCCGAGTTTCGTGCAATCTCGGCCGTATTGTCGGGTTTGCCGGAAGTGCGCACGGTGCTGGCCGAAGCCTCGGCACGCTTCGCCAGCGGCGGCCGCACTGTGCTGTTTGTCGATGAGGTGCATCGCTTCAACAAGACCCAGCAAGATGCCTTTCTTCCGCATATTGAACGTGGCGATATCGTGTTCGTCGGTGCCACTACCGAAAATCCGAGTTTTGAGTTGAACTCGGCGTTGCTTTCCCGTTGTCGAGTGCATGTGCTTGATGCGCTCAGCCCTGAGGATATTCTGATTGCGCTGGAGCGGGCGTTGCATGACCGGGAAAAGGGAGTCGGCCACCTAGACGTATCAATCACGCCGGAGCTGCTGCGTCTGATTGCCGGAGCCGCAGATGGCGATGTACGCCGTGCATTGACCTTTCTCGAAATTGCTGCCGAACTGGCTGAGCCCGATGCCGGCGGCACAGCGACGATCAACGAAGCAACCTTGGCGCAAGTGCTGGCTGATCGAACGCGGCGATTCGATAAAGGTGGTGAACAGTTTTATGACCAGATATCGGCATTGCACAAATGCGTGCGCAGCTCCAACCCGGATGCCGCTTTGTATTGGCTGTTGCGCATGCTTGATGGCGGTTGTGATCCGGCCTATCTGGCGCGCCGGTTGACCCGCATGGCGGTCGAGGACATCGGCCTGGCCGATCCGCGCGCGCTGGAAATGGCGATTGCGGCATGGGACGCATTTGATCGCATCGGCAGTCCCGAAGGCGAGTTGGCATTGGCCCAGGTGACGCTGTATCTGGCCTGTACTGCCAAGTCCAATGCTGGCTATGCTGCATTCAATGCAGCGCGCGCCGATGTGCGTGCCGAGGGAACCGCAGCCGTGCCGCTGCATCTGCGCAATGCGCCGACCAAGCTGATGAAATCGCTCGGCTACGGCAAAGGCTATCAGTACGATCCCGACATCCCCGACGGGGTAGCGCTGGATCAGACCGGGTTTCCTGATGAACTCGGTGAGCGCGTCTACTATCAGCCGCTCGCCCGGGGGGTCGAAGCAAAGCTGAAAGAAAAGCTCGATACCTTGCGTACACAGCGGGCTGTCGCTCAGCGGCGCAAGCACGAGGATCGCAAAACATGATGACAAGCTGGTGGCAACAGTTGGCACTGGTGATGACCGGTGGTGCGCTTGGTGCAGCGGGCCGTTTTCTGCTCGGCGGCTGGCTGACGCGTCACGCAGGGTCTGCATTGCCGTGGGGCACGCTGGCGGCCAATTTGATCGGCGCATTTCTTGCCGGGTTTTTGGTGGTTTGGCTGGAAGCCCGTGGACCCAGCGCCTTGTATTGGCGCGCACTGTTGATCGTCGGCTTGCTCGGCGGCCTCACCACGTTTTCGGCATTGATGATCGAAGCCTTGCTGCTCAGTCGCAGCGCGCGCCTGCTTGATCTGAGTGGTTACCTCGGCGCTACACTAATTGGTGGCTTTGCGCTGGTGTGGCTGGGCGCGCAGTTGGCGCATTGGCTGCGCGGGCCGATCCAGTGGCCGTAAGGGTGAAACGTCGGGTCACGATTCGCGGCGAAAGTAAAAGCCGTGGTAACTGTCGATATCGCACTCGGGGCGGAATGGAATGCGCACATTGCGCTCGTGCGTTGCCCAGCGATCCACCGTGGTGTAGCCCAGTTTTTCCATGGCCGTAACGAACTCCGGCACGGCGCTCACCCGATAGGGGCAAATGGCAATGCCGATGTGTTGCAGGGTGAAGTAACTGCGGCTGGGATGCATCGGAGTCAGGTTGACCAGTACGTGCTGTGGCCGCTGTGGCAATCGCGCAATCAACTCGGCCAGCGTGTAATCGAGATATTGCAGCGCACCCGTGCTCAGCACTACGTCGCAGCCACTGGCATCATCAGGGCTGGCAGCGAAATCCAGTCGCCGTTCCGGATCGTGCTCGGCGGCAAATTGACGACCTTGCGCGAGCACCGCTGGTACATCATGCACAACCCAACGCAATGCTGGCGGATAGTGCAGATAGCGCCGGAAGGCGTAGTACTTGATGCCGATGTGGCCGCCCAGGTCAAACACCCGATGTTGTCCGGTGGCCAGCAACTGCGTCAGCCAGTACAGCACCGGGTAGTCGCTGACCGTGATGCGTTCGAGCTCATTCCGATACATTTTTCCCGCCGGTTCCGAGTCGTAGCTCGACGGCAGCAGTACCGGCGCATTGGCCTTGGCTTCGGCAAACGTCGCCCAAGCGCCGCAGTAGGAGTTGCCGCCAAAGAATTGGCGGGCAAACAATCGCCGGTACAACGGCTGCGCCAAGAGCTCGATACCAGGCAATTGGGCGATTTCGTTGGCGATGCGGCGGCATATTCGGCCGGTCAGCCGCAGTTTTTCCGTAAGCATGGTTGCGTCCGTCATCCGATTGTTGGCGTTTGAATGTCGAAACGTCGCCAAGGGTGAATTACGGACACAATACGTTCCAGACACGCAATTTCAACCGAGGCAGGTATGGCCGTGGCCGATGCAATCCGGGTTTCTCAACCTGCTCTGGCAATGATCGATGCGCTGTCGGAAGCTTTGCCGCTCGCATACCGCGTGCGACACGCATCGCAAAATGCCCAGGTGCTGCTGGTCGAGGTAGCGTGTTGGCGTGCGGCCTTGCCAGCGGTCGCACTGCTGCTCGATGCGAAGGAATCGGCTCGGGTGGCGCGCAAGCGCTTCGCTGCAGACCGCGAAGTGCTGATGCTCGCCTATGCCGTGCATCGTTTGTGGTTGGCCGCCCGTTTGCAGTGTGCGCCGGACGCGGTGCCATTGCTGCGCGATCAAAGCGGCTGCCCACAGGTTCCCGGCACACCGTTTCACACCAGTTTGAGTCATTGCGACGGTGCCATCGCGATCGCATTGAGTACCGCAGGCGCCATTGGCGTGGATATCGAACCGGCAAGCAGGGCGCAAGGGTTGTTGGAGCTGGCGGATCGCATTTGCCACCCGGCCGAGTTGCAAGCACTGTTCGCGTTGCCCGATCACGCGCGCGAGGCGGCGTTGCTGCGCCTGTGGGTACGCAAGGAAGCCTGCCTGAAGGCGCTTGGAGTAGGGCTGGCGTGGGAAATGTCGGCGTTTCAAGCACCTGCAGATACGCCAACATGCTCGATAAATGGGATTGACAATAACTTGCAAATCACTGATATTGAGACGTTTTATTCGTGGCGAGTGGCGGTCGCCGCAGCCCCGAATGCCCCTCTGGAATGGGCCTGGCTTGAGTAAGTGCGGCGCAATCGGTTGCTCAGTTTGTGTGCGTGATACGGCAATCACGGCGTGTCAGGCTTGCTTTTGGCGGCACCTGATTAGCGCTATATCTCAGCGGTAGAAGCCCCTCTCCCGCCGGGAGAGGGGTTGGGGGTGAGGGTTCGGTGCGAGTATCGGCTATCGTACGGGCTTGAACCCTCATCCGGCGCTTCGCGCCACCTCCTCCCGGAGGGAGAAGGGGCCGAAGCCCGCCGGGCTGAGATATAGCGCTAATCAGGTGGCGGCATGGCCGGAGTGTGCTGGGCTTCACGTTCAACTGTAGTGCGCCATGGCATTGGCTGATGCCGGACTGATGCCCGCAAGGTTGGCGGGGGCACAACGCAACATACGCGCATGCATACTGTGGTCGCTCCGCGAGCGCATTCGTTACAGGGGGCAGGGTGGCTGAAGTGCAATTACCGCACCGCCGACTGCCGGAACGAAACGATAGTTTCAGGTGAGGCCATGCAAAACAGGATCAATTTAGCTGCAAGTCGATTTGGCTTGCAGGCGTCGGCGCTTCTCTCGGTGCAGGTCACGATACAACGTGATGGCCGAGTTTCAGCTATCCGTTTGCAGAGGGTGTCGTCATGAGTATTTCGTTACGTAGTCAGAAAGGACGTGCATTGCTTGCCCTTTGGGCGGTAGAGATGGCCGTGCTTTTTTTTGCAGTATGTGTTGCTGCCTGGATACGCTTTGTGGGCGACAGTGAATCGTATCGCCTGTTTGCCGAAACCGCTCCAATCCGCACTTTCCTCGTAGCCATCAGCATTACCTTGTCGATGGCTGCGTTTGGCTTGTATCAAGCCAACGTACGGCGCAACCTGAGGGAAACACTCTTGCGGTTATTGTTGTCGTTCGCTTTTGGTGGTGTGGCTTTGCTGGTGTTGTTTTACCTCATACCGCAAACCTACATTGGTCGCGGGGTGTTGCTGATAGCGCTCACGCTGGCGTTGGTGTGCGTCATCCTTGTTCGTGTATTGTCCGAGCATGTATTCAGCGCTGACTTGTTCAAGCAAAAGGTGTTGGTGCTGGGGGCTGGCGCAAATGCCGATTTGCTGTATCAGCGCATGCGCCGGCGTGCCGACCGCCAGTCGTTTGTGTTGATCGGTTTCGTGCCACTACCGGGTCAGACCGTAATCGTGCCCGAAGCGGTTGCCATCCGCCCGGACATGCCACTGGTTGAATACGCCTTGTCCGAGCAGATCGACGAGATTGTGGTGGCGCCCGACGAGCGTCGTGGCGGGCTGCCAATGGCCGATATGCTGGCTTGCGTGCAGCGCGGCATCACCATGACCGATCTATCGACCTTCTTCGAACGCGAGGCGGGCATGGTCAAGCTGGATGTGGTCGATCCCTCGTGGTTGGTGTTCTCCGGCGGCTTTGATCAGTCCGCAACGCGGCGTTTGAGCAAGCGCTTCTTCGATCTGATCGCCGCCACGGCATTGTTGCTGGTGGCATGGCCGTTCATGCTGCTGGTGGCACTGGCCGTCTGGTTGGAAACCGGCGCACCGATTTTCTATTCACAGACGCGTGTTGGGCGGGGTGGCAAGCCCTTTGATGTCATCAAGTTTCGCAGTATGCGAGTGGATGCAGAGGGCGATGGCAAGGCGCGTTGGGCGACCAAAAACGATGATCGCACTACGCGCGTGGGTCGGTTCATCCGCCTCACCCGGCTCGACGAATTGCCGCAGTTGTTCAACGTGCTTCGTGGTGACATGAGTTTTGTCGGCCCACGCCCGGAGCGTCCGCAATTCGTCGAGCAGCTTAATCAGGAAATCCGCTACTACGACATCCGCCACAGCGTGAAACCGGGGCTTACCGGTTGGGCGCAATTGCGCTATCCCTACGGTGCGTCGGTGCGTGACGCCGAAGAAAAACTCAAGTTCGACCTTTTTTACGTCAAAAACCAGGGGATGCTGTTTGACGTGATGATCATGCTTCAAACGGTGGAGGTTGTATTGTTTGGGCGAGGTGCGCGCTGATGCCGATTGACTGGCTTGTTCAGCGCTTGTAGGGCCGTGACGATTGCGAATCGATTCCCGGCGAAGGTGTTGGGGTCTTGAGGCGATACAAAGGCGAGCTGTACCAATCGACCAGTTCGCCATGTTCAAAGCGAAGCCAGGATGGGCCGTACTCCCAGGTGCCACCGTTGATTCGCATCGGCTCGCCCTGGATCAGGCGCACCGTTGCAGCATCCATGCCCAGTTGCAGCGGGCCGCCGAGCAACTCGGTCGATGTTGCCTGCTCTGCAACGGGTACATTATCGACCCGCAACGCAGCGGCGGGAGGCGGCATGTCTTTGCGCTCATTCACAAGGCCAGCCAACAGCAGTCCGGCAATCAGTGCGCTGGCGATCAGCTTGCGCGTGAAGGTTGATCGGTCCGCTTGCTCGCCCATGAGCGGCGACGGATTGTGGCGGACACGCGAAACCGGCAGCGCATTTGCAGTGGCCGTGCCGCCGGGCAGGCGGCCGTGTTCGCGATGGAATGCCATTGCACTGGAGTGCAGCGCAATCAAATCGCTCAGTGGCACCGCGTCGGCAGGGGTGGCAGTGGAGCGCGCCCGATCTGGATGACGTTCGGAAAGGCACTGGCGATAAGCGCGCTGAAACGCATCCAGTGAACATCCCGGCTGTAGTCCAAGCTCTGCGTATATCCGGCTGAAATCAGGCGTCATGATGTCCCTCGCGCTGCGGATTATCCTAACGCGATGTGGGAAAAATTTCTGGTCTGCAAAAATTGGCCGAATGCAGCATCTCACTGCGTTTACTGAATGCACAATGTCTGGGGATAGCAAAGTGGACGCAGCCGTAGTCAGTGACGCATTGCAGGCGCGCCCGCAATCGCAGATCACGTTTCAATCCGATGGGTTCGATCCGTGGCGAGTGCAGCCGATAAAACATCGGCTGTCGGATCATCCGTTGCTGCAAATGCCGCAATTGTTGGCGCTCGCTGATCGGCTCGACGCGATGGGCAGCATCCGCACGCACGGCAACGATGCCTCAGCAGGAACGCCATTCAACGATGCCACGCGCCTGTATCCGAACACGCGTTCCGCAGCTCAGACCCTGGCGAATATCAACGACGCCAAGGCGTTTTTGTCGCTGCTCAACGTGCAGATCGACCCGATTTACCGCGAGTTCGTCGGAGCCGTTCTCGACGGCGTGCGCCCATTGCTGGAACCATGCGATCCGGGCATGTGCTATCGCGGCGGCTGGATTTTTGTCTCATCGCCCCACACCGTGACGCCTTTTCATTTCGACAAGGAACACAACTTCCTGTTGCAGATTCGTGGCAAAAAACGGGTCTACGTGTGGGATGCAAACGACACGGTTGTCGCCAACGAACTCGCTCGCGACCGTTTTCATCATTGCCATGAACGCAAGCTGCTGGTGTGGGATGAGGCTTTTCGCGAACGTGCGCAAGTGTTCGACCTGCGCCCCGGCGAGGGTGCCTATATGCCGTCAACCAGCCCGCACATGGTGGAAAACGGCGATCAGACGTCGGTCACCATGAGTTTGACCTATTACACCGATTCCACCCGCCGCAATGCGTTGCTGCACAAGGCCCACGCGATGTTGCGTGAAAAGGGCTTCGTGCCGCCGCCGGTGGGCACGTCTTCCTTCCTTGATGACGGGCTGTTGTTGCTGGCGCAGGCACGCAGACTGTGGCGCCGCCTCGCACGGCGCGGCGGTGAGTCGGGCACAACCGCCTACGCCGAGGATGACCGCTGAACACGCTGGCAGCCGTTATGTTTATTGCTGGCGTTCGCTGATCGAGGGCTTCAAGTGATCAAGATTCCATGACAACGCAACCAGACACCGCGCTATCGTTACTCGACCTGTTGCCGGGAAGGGCGGGTGCGGGCGAGAGCACATGGCAATCGCTGTCGGTCCCATTGATGGCCGATTTGTCGGCAATTCCCGGCGCGAACAAGGCGAATCCGCAACACTGGCTGTGTGCAGCACTGGTGTTGATGGAATCGCTATGCACTGGGCGCGATGTGGTTTTGGCTACTGTGGGCACTGGAACCGATACCCGCCAGGGCAACGTCGTTCTGGATCGGTCAATGGCGGTATCCACCTGGGTGATGGCAGCGGCTGATGCAATGAATGCCTGCGTCAGCTCATCGCGTGTTGCGTGGTCGGTGCTCGCCAACGCTTCTGCGCTGGAATCGAGTGCCCTCGAAGACTCCTCGGCGCATTCGCTGTGGTGTGTGCAGGCTGGCACTCCGGGCATGCTGCATGTGCGTTATCGCGCGCCGTTGACCAGCGAAGCCATAACGATTGCACTGGATTTGGTGCAGCGCGCCTTGTCGGCGATGACCATTGGGGCCGAGTGTGTGCTGGACACTCTCGACGTGCTCGGCGATGCGCAGCGAACGTGCTTGTTGCGTGACTGGAATGATGCACCGACACGCAGCGCCGGCCCCGATACCCTGAGCGCTCGTTTTGCTCTGGCGCGAGATGGCAATCCCGAAGCCCCTGCCATCATCGACATCGATCACTCCACGCTCAGCTATCGGCAACTGGATCAACGCGCTGAAGCATTGGCGTGGCACCTGCACGCCGCCGGGGCGGCTCCCGGTGATCTGGTCGCGGTTACCATGCCGCGCAGCGCCGATGCGGTTACGGCTCTACTCGGCATAATCAAGGCCGGCGCCGCCTATCTGCCACTGGATGTGGAATACCCGCCCGAACGACTGGCGTTCATGCTATCCGATGCGGGTGTCAACATGGCGCTTGTGGGCTCACCAGCCGATGCCGCACACCTGCCCGCAGGCATGCGCTGCATCGTGGTGGCCGATGCGCTTGCCGCGATGCCCTCATCGCCAGCGCCGCACGATGGGCCCGATGATGGCGATGCGCTCGCCTACGTCATGTATACATCGGGCTCTACCGGCACTCCCAAAGGGGTGGAAGTGCCGCAGCGCGCCGTTGTGCGTCTGGTTTGCGGCGCCAATTATTTGCCGCTCGGCCCCGACACTCGCATGCTGCATGCAGCGCCGCTGGGTTTTGACGCATCCACGCTTGAAATCTGGGGTGCGCTGCTCAACGGTGGTTGCGTTGTGGTACATGATGAGCTCGTGCCCAGTGGTTCAGGGCTGGCAGCGCGAATCGCCCGGCATGGCATCACTTCGGCATGGCTGACCGCTACCTTGTTCAATGCTGTGGTTGACGACAACCCGCAGCATCTGGCCGGGCTGCATGATCTGGTAACTGGCGGCGAGGCGTTGTCAGTAGAGCATGTGCGGCGCATGCGCGCAGCGGTTCCTGGCGTACGCCTGAGCAACGGCTATGGGCCAACCGAATGCACCACTTTCACTTGCACGTTTGCCATTGATGACGTGCCCGACAATGCGCGTTCGATCCCGATCGGGCGACCAATCACCGATACCCGCGTGTACCTGCTCAATGCACGTCGCGAGCCGGTGCCGATCGGGGTGCTGGGTGAGTTGTATGTCGGTGGGTCAGGGGTGGCGTGCGGCTATCGCAATCGTCTCGACCTCACTGCCGAGCGTTTTGTCGACGACCCGTTTGCTGCCGCAGGAGCACGTTTGTATCGAACCGGCGATTTCGCGCGCTATCGCCCTGATGGCGTCATCGAGTTTGTTGGCCGTAGCGACGGCCAGGTAAAGATTCGTGGTCATCGCATCGAGTTGCGCGAGATAGAAGCAGTGCTGGCGCGGCACCCGCAAGTGAGTTCCTGCGCGGTGTTGGCGCGTGCCGACCGGCCTGGCGACAGACGATTGGTGGCGTATGTGGTGGCGCAGGCCGGTGTCGATCTGAGCCCGCCGCAATTGCGCGCGCATCTGGCCAACACCTTGCCGGATTTCATGGTGCCCTCGCACTACCTGCTGTTGCCGGCACTACCCATAACCGCCAACGGCAAGCTCGACTGGCGTGCCTTGCCGGCACCGGATCGGCAGCGCCCACAACTGGCCAATGCCTTCGAGCCGGCGATCAATGCTGATGAACGTGCGTTGTGTGCATTGATGGCCGGGTTGCTGGATATCGAGACGGTAGGGCGCAACGACAATTTTTTCGAGCTTGGCGGTAATTCGCTCTTGGCGTTGCGCCTGCTCGAGCAAATGCATCGATTGCTGCTGTCCAACGGCGATTTGCCGCCGCCGCTGCCGATCACCGTCATTTTTCAACACCCCACGCCAGCCGCACTGGCTTTGATGCGCACGGGTGCGGCTCGCCATGAGCTCGACCGCAATCGCCTCAGCCGGGCCCATCGCGGCGAAGCAATGGGTGAGGGTACAAGTGCCGCAAACGAACCGATCGCCATCATCGCCATGTCCGGGCGATTCCCTGGTGCTGCCGATGTCGAGGCATTCTGGGACAACCTGTGCGCAGCGCGCGACAGCATCACCGTGTTCGCTCCGGATCAACTCGATCCGAGTATCGATGCGCGCGAACGCAACGATCCTGCGTATGTTGCGGCGCGTGGTGTGATCGCCGGTGTGGAGGATTTCGATGCCGCGTTCTTCGGCATCCCACCGCGTCAGGCGGATCTGATGGACCCGCAACATCGGCTGTTCCTGGAGTTGTGCTGGGAATGCCTGGAGCGTGGCGGCCATGCGCCCGACAGCACGTCGGTGCCGGTGGGAGTGTTTGCCGGCATGAACAACGCGACCTATTTTCAGCGCCACGTATCAAGGCATCCAGAGCTGATCGAGAAGGTTGGTGCGTTCCAGGTGATGCTGGACAACGAGAAGGACTTCCTCACCACCCGCGCCGCGCACAAGCTCAACCTTACCGGCCCGGCGATCAGCATTCACACCGCGTGTTCAACCTCACTGGTGGCGATCTGCCAGGCCGTCGATAGCCTGCGCAACGGCCATTGCGACATGGCGCTGGCCGGCGGCGTGTCGATCACCTGTCCGCCGCATAGCGGCTACCTTTATCAGGAAGGTGCAATGCTCTCGCCTGATGGCCGCACGCGCACCTTCGATGCCAAGGCGCAGGGCACGGTGTTCAGCGATGGTGCTGCCGTGTTGCTGCTCAAGCGCTTGTCGGATGCGCGTGCCGATGGCAATCCGGTGATCGCGCTGATTCGCGGCGGCGCGGTCAACAACGATGGCGGCAACAAGGCCAGCTTCACGGCACCCAGCAGCGACGGCCAGGCGGCAGTGATCGCCATGGCGCTGGACAATGCCGACGTTGACGCGCGCAGCATCGGTTATGTCGAAACCCATGGCACCGCCACGCCAGTGGGCGATCCGATCGAAGTCGATGGCCTGCGCAAGGCGTTCGCCGGCAGTGGCCAAGGCACCGGTTTTTGCCGGATCGGATCGCTCAAGAGCAACGTCGGTCATCTGGTGATCGCGGCGGGTGCTGCCGGTGCAATCAAGGCCGCGCTGGCACTGCAACAACACCGCATCCCGGCCAGCATCCACTTCGACGCCGCCAACGATGGCCTCGATCTGGCGCATTCGCCATTCGTGGTGCAGCAGCAGACGGCTGACTGGACAACCTCCGGCGGGCCACGCCGGGCCGGTGTCAGTTCATTCGGCGTTGGTGGCACCAATGCTCATGTGATCATGGAAGAGGCACCGTTGCCGACTGCCTCGGATAATGCGCAAGGGCCGCAATTGTTGCTGCTGTCGGCACGTACGCCAAGCGCATTGGGTGCTGCGAGCGAGCGTCTTGCCGCCCATTTGCAGGCGCACCCCGAGGTCAACCTGGCGGACGTGGCATGGACGCTGGCGGTGGGCCGCAAAGCCTTCGCGCATCGCCTCAGCATGGTGGTTGATGACCTTGCGCAGGCGCTGGTGCAACTGCGCGCTACCGAAACCGCCGCAGCGATCACGCGCAGCCGTCCGGCGCATGCGCGAGAGGTGGTGTTCATGTTTCCAGGGCAGGGCGCGCAGTATGCCGGCATGGGCAGGGCGTTGTATGCCGCCGAGCCGGCCTTCCGCGATGCGCTGGACGAGTGCCTTGCGGCGGTGCAGGGCGAGTTGGCTGTCGATCTGCGCGACTGCCTGTTCGGCGAAGATGCCGACGCGCTGCTGCCGACCGCGATCATGCAGCCGGCCACATTTGCCATTGAATACGCGCTGGCGCGCTGGTGGATGCGCTGTGGCGTTCAGCCTGCCGCGATGATTGGCCACAGCGTCGGCGAGTTCGTTGCCGCCACTCTGGCCGGGGTGTTTTCGCTGAGCGATGGCATTCGTCTGGTGGCCCACCGTGGCGCCTTGATGCAGGCACAGCCTGCGGGTGCGATGCTCTCGGTGCGAATGAACGCCCAAGCGGTGCTGGCCCGGCTACCCGAAGGCGTGTCGCTGGCGGCAGAGAATGCGCCTGGTGCCTGTGTGGCAGCGGGGCCAGCCGAAACATTGTCGGCATGGCAATCGCAGTTGCAGGCCGACGGTATCGCCTGCCGCGCACTGCGTACGTCGCATGCATTCCACTCGGCGATGATGGATGCGGTGGTCGAACCGTTCCACCAGAAACTGCTCACGGTTACGCGTCATTCGCCCAATCTGCCGTTGATGTCCACGGCCAACGCGGATTGGCTGGATAGCGAGAGCGCGTGCTCGGCAACGTATTGGGCGCAACACCTGCGTCGGCCGGTGCGCTTTGCGCCGGCATTGGCAAAACTGCTTGATTCGCCGGGTCGGGTGCTGCTTGAAGTCGGGCCGCGCGCGACCCTGAGCAGCTTGGCGCGGCAGCAGCCACTGTTGTCGAAACAGCACAGTGTCGCCGTTGCCTCGCTTGCCGAATTGCCGGAACGCGAATTGGCCAGCCTGCGTGCCGCTGCGGGGCAGTTGTGGTGCCATGGCATTGCCCTGAACCCGGCACAGTTCGATCGTCGTGTCCGTCGCCAGCGCTTGTGTCTACCCACCTATCCGTTTGAACGCCAGCGGCATTGGGTCGAAGCGGCAGCTTTGCCCGGTGCGCAAATCATTGCGCATCCCGCCATGGTCGCCGTCAACCCAACCGAGCCCGCTATGCCAAGTCCAGCCTCTACCCCGATCACCCCGGCACCACCTGCCGCAACCAGCCGCATGCCGCGACTGCTGGCGCAACTGCGCGAAGTATTCGAGGATGTCGCCGGCTTTGACATGGCCGATGCCGACCCGCAGACCAATTTCATTGAACTGGGCCTGGACAGCCTGATGCTGACGCAGGTGGCGTTGCAATTGCAAAAATCGTTTGCGCTGAAAATCACCTTCCGGCAATTGATGGGTGAAGCGGCAACATTGCAACATCTGTCGCAGTTGCTGGATGCGCAGTTGCCACCAGAAAGCGCACCGATTGCCGCGCCAGTACCGGTTGACACGGCGCAAAGCATCGCCCCAGCACATGTTGCGACGCCATCAGGAGCAAGCGCCATGAATGCAGCCGCCAACACGGACTATCTGCGCGCGGTGATCGACCAGCAAATGCAACTGATGGCGCAGCAACTGGCGCTGTTGTCGGGAACCACTGCCAGCACGCCGGCGCCGAATGTGGCCGCCACACCTGCATCTATTGCGATTGCTGCAAACGCAGCCAGCGACGAAGAAACTGCGCTTGCCCACACCCGCTACGACATCAAAAAGGCGTTTGGCGCGATCGCCCGTATCGATACCGCAGGCAATCTTGAACTCAGCGGTCATCAACGTCAGCGCCTCGATGCCTTTATTGCCCGTTACACGACTCGCACTGCAAAATCCAAGGAGTACACGCAAGCAAATCGCCCGCACATGGCCGACCCGCGCGTGGTCAATGGCTTCCGCCCGTTGACCAAGGAAATCGTCTACCAGATCGTGATTGGGCGCTCGAAGGGCGCTCATCTGTGGGACCTTGACGGTAACGACTACGTCGATGCCCTCAACGGCTTCGGCATGAGTCTGTTCGGCTGGCAACCGGACTTTGTGCTCGACGCGGTACGCCGGCAGCTTGATCTGGGTTACGAGATCGGGCCACAGCATCCACTGGCAGGCGAGGTGGCGCGACGCGTCTGCGCAATCACCGGGCACGACCGTACGGCGCTGTGCAATACTGGCTCGGAAGCCGTGCTCGGCGCGCTGCGCATCGCCCGCACCGTCACCGGCCGCGAAACCATCGTGCTGTTCAACGGTGCCTATCACGGCATCATCGATGAGATGATCGTGCGCGGCACCAAAAAGCTGCGCGCAGTGCCGGCCGCGCCCGGCATCCTGCGCAACACCGCCGAGCATGTCATCGTGCTTGATTACGGCACACCTGAATCGCTTGCTTACATTCGCGAGCATGCACACGAACTGGCGGCGGTGCTGGTGGAGCCGGTACAGAGCCGACGTCCGGATTTTCAACCGGTGGAGTTTCTGCGCGAGCTGCGGCAGATCACCCAGGATGCCGGCGCGCTGTGCATCTTCGACGAGGTGGTCACCGGCTTTCGTGCGCATCCGGCCGGGGCGCAGGGCCACTTCGGCATCAAGGCTGATTTGGCGACCTACGGCAAGGTGATTGGTGGCGGCTATCCCATTGGCGTGATCGCCGGCAAGCGCGAGTTCATGGATGCGTTGGATGGCGGGCAATGGCAGTTCGGCGACGATTCCATTCCCACCGTTGGCGTCACCTATTTTGCCGGCACCTTTGTCCGCCATCCGCTCGCCCTGGCCGCAGCCGATGCCGTGCTGCGGCATGTGCAAGAGCAGGGGCCTGCGTTGCAAGAACGCTTGAACGCGCGAGTATCCGCATTCGCCAACGAGCTCAATGCCTTCTGCGCCGATGCCGGCGCACCGATCGCAATTAACCACTTCGCTTCGGTGTGGAAGACGCAGTTCCTGGAAGATCATCCACTGCAAGACCTGCTGTTTGCGATGATGCGCAGCCGTGGCATTCACATCCTCGATAATTTCCCGTGCTTCTACACCACCGCACACAGCGAAGCCGATTTTCAGCAGATCACCCAGGCCTACAAGGATTCAGTCATCGAATTGCAGCAAGCCCAGTTCATTCCCCGGCATGTCGCGACCCCGCGCACGGTGATGGACGCGGATCATCCGCCAGTAGCGGGTGCCCGGCTTGGGCGTGAACCCGATGGCCAACCGGCGTGGTTTGTGCCGCATCCCGAGCAGAGGGGAAAGTACATGAAGGTGGCGCGATGAACGCGATCCCCGGCAACGTACACAAAAGCGCCGCAAGCGTCGATTACGATCCATTTGCCGGCGCGCCATTGTTGCGCGTGGTGCCAACCACCGAGCCGCAACGCGAAGTCTGGCTGGCCGATCAACTTGGCCGCGATGCATCGCTGGCGTTCAATGAATCGGTGTCGCTGCGCTTGCGTGGCGCATTGCAGGTCGAGGCGCTGCACGAAGCGCTTGCCGCGCTGGTGGCACGGCGCGACGCGTTGCGCGCGGCGTTCGGGCCGGACGGAGAGACGCTGTGCGTGCTCGACAACGGTGCAGTTGCTTTGCCGGTTACCGACTTGTCCAGCAACCCCAATGCCTTGTGGGAACATCAGCGGCGCGCGGTGGAAAGCCCTTTCGCTCTGACCAGAGGGCCGTTGTTTCGCGCTGAATTGTTGCGCATGGGCGGCGAAGATCATGTGCTGCTGCTGACCGCCCATCACATCGTCTGCGATGGTTGGTCGTGGTGGCTGATCGTGCGTGAACTGGGTGCGCTGTATGGGCAGCAAGTTTCGGGCAATGCCATGGCGATGCCCCCCGCCGCAGCCTTCGCTGACTATGCGCTGGCGCAGGCTGCCGGACCGCGCAATGCCACCGTTCTCGCCGATCAAACGTATTGGCTGTCGCGTTTCGCCGATGGTGCGCCGATACTCGATCTGCCGCTGGATCGGCCACGGCCGGTACAACGCAGTTTTGCCTCGGCACGTGAGGATTACAGCCTGGATGCGCCGCTGGTCAACGCGATACGCCGCCTCGGTGCTCACCAGGGCGCCAGCCTGTTTGCCACACTGCTGGCCAGTTTCGCCACTGTGCTGGCGCGCCTTGGCGGTCAGGATGACGTGGTGATCGGTATCCCGGCGGCAGGGCAGAGCGTCGATGACCATGGTGACGTGGTCGGCCATTGCGTCAATCTGCTGCCATTGCGTTGCCAAATCGATCCGACACAGTCATTTGGCATGCTGCTTGGTGCCACTCAAAACACACTGCTCGATGCGCTTGATCACCAACGCTACACCTACGGCGAGCTGTTGAAGAAATTGCGGGTCAGCCGCGATCCATCGCGACTGCCGTTGGTCAGTGTGATGTTCAACATCGATCAGGCGCTCGCTCAGGAAAGTACCGTCTTCCCGGCTCTGAGCCTGGAGTTTTCCAGCAATCCTCGCAGCCACGAAAACTTCGAACTGTTCATCAACGCTGTGCAAGTGCAGGGCACCCTGCGCCTGGAGTGTCAGTTCAATCGCGATCTTTTCGAAGCAGCCACCGTGCGTCGCTGGCTGGCTGCCTATGAGCAACTGTTGCGTGCGGCCTGCGAGAGTCCCAACGCCGCAGTTTCCTCGCTGACCTGGCTGACTGCGTCCGAACGTATCGCGTTGCAGGCATTGCAACCGAAGGCCACGGCGTTTGATCGCCAATGTGGCATGCACATGCACTTTGAGCGGCAATGCGGCAAAACACCGAGCCGGATTGCGTTGTGTTCCAGCGATGCATCCATCACCTATGCAGCGCTTGATGAATACGCCAATCGCATCGCCAATCTGTTGCGCGCGCAAGGCGCGCATCGCGGCACCCTTGTCGGGCTGGCTCTGGATCGCGGCATCGACATGGTTGCGGCGCTGCTCGGCATCCTCAAGAGCGGCGCAGGGTACGTACCGCTCGACCCCGCCTTTCCCGTCGAGCGTCTGGCCTACATGGCAAGCGATGCCGGCCTGGCGGCATTGATCACCCACAGCACACACGCCGATAAATTCGACTTGCGCGGTCGCCCGGTATTGGCGTTGGATCGATTGACCACCGAACTTGCCACGGCTTCCGCTGAAGCCACGATCATCGACGACGACAGCGCTTTGCCCGAGTCGATTGCCTACGTGATCTACACCTCCGGCTCCACGGGAAGGCCCAAGGGGGTGAGCGTCCCGCATCGCGCAGTGGCCAACTTCATCCATGCCATGCGCATGCAACCCGGGATGGGTGCCGATGATCGGCTGGTCGCGGTGACAACATTGTCGTTCGACATCGCCGTGCTGGAACTGATGCTGCCGTTGAGCGTAGGCGCACAAGCGATCATTGCCGATCGTGAAACCTCAATAGACGGCAACGCACTGATGCGCCTGCTTGTCAGCCAGCAAGCCACGATGATGCAAGCCACACCGGCAACCTGGCGTTTGCTGCTTGATGCCGGTTGGCGCGGCGATCCGGCATTCACCGTGCTCTGCGGAGGCGAACCCTTGCCGCCCGATCTGGCAGCGCAATTGCTGCCGCGCTGCGGCGCGCTGTGGAATCTGTACGGCCCCACCGAAACCACCGTGTGGTCAACCAGTACGCAAGTACAGCACGGTTCCGATGATGCCTTGCCCGACATCCATATCGGGCGCCCGATCGCCAACACACAAGTTTGGGTTCAGGATGCACATGGCAACGCCTGCCCGCGCGGTGTGCCCGGCGAAATCTGCATTGGTGGCGATGGCGTGACCCTTGGATACCTGCACCGGCCGGAACTGACGGCTGAACGTTTCATTGCCGATCCCTTCACACCTGATGCGCGTGCAAGTGACGACTTGCCACAACCCCTGCTGTATCGCACCGGCGACCGCGGCCGCTGGCGCAATGATGGCAACCTGGAGCATCTGGGTCGTCTCGACTTTCAGGTCAAAGTGCGCGGTTATCGCATCGAACTGGGCGAGATTGAAAACGCTTTGTTGACGCACCCCGCAGTTGCCGAGGTGTTGGTGATGGCGCGGGAGGATCGTCCGGGTGATGTTCGGTTGGTCGCTTATGCCGTGGTACACGCCGGCTTGACGTTCGATGAGTTGTCGCTGGCATCGCATCTGCGCGGCACGCTGCCCGAATACATGATCCCGCAGCACATTGTGATGCTGGCCACGATGCCACGGCTACCCAACAACAAGATCGACCGCAAGGCGTTACCAGCACCGCAGGCGAACAGTACACGTGCTGATTCGGTACGAGTGGCGCCACGCGACGCGCTGGAAACCCGGATCGCTGCGGCTATGGCACAAACGCTCGGGATGAGCGAAATCGGCATTCATGACGACTTCTTTGCCAGCGGCGGGCATTCGCTGCTGGCGGCTCAGCTCACCTCGCGGCTCAATCGTGAACTTGGTGTGTCGCTCACGCTGCGCTCGCTGTTCGACGGGCCCACGGTGGCGAAGTTGACGCAGATCGTGCGTCGGCTCGGCGGTGTCAACACTGCAGCGTTGGATGCAATCCCTCGTCGCAAGGATCAACGGCAGGCGCCATTGTCGGTGATGCAGGAACGCCTGCGTCTGCTGGAGGCGTTCAATCCCGGCCAGCTCTCTTACAACATTCCATCAGCGCATCGCTTGCGCGGCACACTGGATTTGGGGGCGTTGGATCGTGCATTCCGGCAACTGGCGCAGCGCCAAAGCGTACTGCGCACCAGCCTGGGTAATGATGCCGGTGCGCCGGTGCAGAAGATTCACGACAGCATCGAGTTCGGCCTGTTGGCGGTTGAGGATTTGCGGTTGCTTCCACGCGAGGAACGCGAGCGGATGCTGGGGCGGCGCATGCAGGCAATGGTGGAACAACCCTTTGCAGATCTGGAAACGGCACCATTGTTGCGGGTCCGCCTGTTTCGCATGGCCGATGACGAGCATGTGCTGTTTTTCATGGCGCATCATTTCATATGGGACGGCTGGTCGTTTGACCTGTTGTACCTCGACATCGCCGAGTTGTATGCAGCGTTGATCGAACAACGCTCGGCGCGCTTGCCAGAGCTGCCGGTCAGCTATGGCGATTTTTCCACATGGCATCGCGAGTTCCTGCGCGGTCCCGAGTACGCGAAACAGTTGTCTTTCTGGCGCGAACGGTTAGGGCGTCGCAATGCCGAAGGCGGCATGCCACAGGTGTTGGCCACTGACATGCCGCGTCGCCGTGGCATGTCCGGACATAGCGATTCACTGGCGGTGAGCGTGCCGCTGGAGCAAGTGAACCGGCTCAACACGTTGAGCCTTGACCTAGGCGTAACCTTGTTTGTCACCTTGCTCAGCGCGTATTTCATCACGTTAAGCGGTGTCAGCGGTCAGCGCGACATCATCATCGGCACTCCGGTTCGAGGCCGCAATCGGGCTGAGGTCGAAGGCCTGATGGGGTATTTTACCAATCTGCTGCCATTGCGCGTGGACATTGATGGCGAATCGTCGTTTGCACAGATCGCCGTGGCAGTGAAAGACGCATTGCTCGACAGTTTTGAGCATCCGGATATTTTGCTGGAAGATATCGGTCGCGAACTGAATCTGCATGGCCATGCGGGAGGGGTGTTGTATCACGCGCTATTTTCGTTCCAGGACATCCGGCAGAGGGTAGTGCATTGGGGCAATCTGCGACACAAACGCGTTGAGGTATTCCAGCCGGGAGCGACAGAGGACCTCGGGTTGTGGTTTGTGTTGCACGAGAACGGCCTCAACGGAGGGCTGATCTTCAATGCCGATATCTTCCACAACGCGACGGTGCGGCTGTTGCTGAATCGTTACCTGCGTGTGCTCGATGCATTGAGCGTTGATCCGACGCAAAAGGTGGCGAAACTCACCCGGTTCAACGATGGCCATGCGCAATTGATTGGCAGTTGTCAGCCGGCGGCGCCCACAGATGCGTCGCTCATGGCGACAGCCAAACAAGGTGACGCTGTGCCTGTTGCCGAAAAATTTTCAGCGCCAGTCATCGACCCGCGAACCTCTTATCTGATCGACGTCTGGTCGGACGTATTGGGCGGCGTCACGGTAGGCCTCGACGATAATTTCTTCGACCTGGGCGGCAACTCCATGCACGCCGCACAGATGGCTGAGCGTGTGGCGCGCGACACCGGGTTTCGTATCAAATTGCTGCGTCTTGCTTCGCAGAGTGTGTCGCAGATTGCCGAGGATTTGCCTGGTGGTAAAAAGATTGCTGAGCCAGCAACCTCATCGGCTGTTGCGGGCACCGGGATTGGTGGCCGTTTGCGCCGCCTGTTTGCGCGCGGCGCAAGCGGCAGTGGCGCATGAGTATTGGCCCCTGGCAGCCGTTATGGCTCGGTGAGCCGGCGCAACAGCTATACGCAGCGCTGCATCGCCCTGATGGCACTCAAGCCACGCGCGGAGTGTTGCTGGTTCCGCCGTTATTGTATGAACAACCGCGAAGCCGCCGTTTCATCACCGAGGTTGCCAGTTCGTTCGCCGCAAATGGCATCGCAGCACTGCGATTTGATTTTTATGGCTCGGGCGATTCAGCGGGACGCAGCGACGAACTGTCCTTGTCAACGATGCATGAAGACCTGAACCATGCTGTTGCCGCATTGCATTCACTCACCGGCGTGTCACGGGTAACGGTAGTGGCGTGGCGTGCTGGCGCGCTTGTGGCATGGGATTGGTTGCGCCATGTCACTGCCGTGTCGGAGTTCGTTCTTTGGGAACCCATTCTCGATGGCCGCGAGTGGCTGAATAGTCTCGTGCGTGCTGATGCCATTGAACGCTGCTCACCTGATCGCTACACCGGCCAACGGCCACTGTTCGCCGATGGCAGCGATGGGCAATTGATGGGTTATCCGGCGCCTTCAGTGTTGCGTGATGCGATGGTGCAGTTAAGCGTCGCGCCAGTTGTGCCAACGGCTTCATTATGGCTCGTTGATCGCGCTGATGCGATCGACGACCACGCACGGCAAGTTGCCGCATCGCGATCATTGATTTTGCCCGATGAAGCGCCACGCTTCGGTCACGGCACGCGCATGGATGAGTCGTTGTTCATGTCGCCGCGCATGGAAAAATATGTCGATGAGCTGGCACGAAGTCTGGCAAGGAGTGATTGAGTATGGAAACTCTGGTGCAGTTCGGGCCGCGCAATCAACTGGTTGGCATTCTCAACGGCGGGACAATCGACGCACCGCTGCTTGTTCTGCCGAACTCGGGGATCGTGCCGCGCGCTGGCTTGTTTCGCCTGCATGTTGATCTCGCGCGCATGCTGGAAGTGCGCGGTGTGCCGACATTCCGCTTCGATTTGCCTGGTGTCGGTGAAGCACAACGCATTGCCGGCTGCGATCACCGACAAGCGACACGGGCGGCCATGGATCACTTGCAGGCCCATTATGGGCATGGCCAGTTCATCATCGGCGGAATCTGCAGTGCGGCTGATCTGGGTTGGCGCATGGCTATCGATGACCCGCGCATCGTCGGTTTGCTGATGCTTGATGGAATCACTTTTCCGGGGCCATGGTTCCAGTTTGGGCGGTTCATGGCGGTGCTCAAGCGTTCGCCGTTGCAATGGCCAGCGGTTGCGCTCCGTTTGCTTCGGCGCAGTCGTTCAACCCAGCCAGCCCTGGTAGCCAGCGACTATCGTGATTGGCCTGATCGCGACACCGCCCGCAAAGAACTGTCGGCGTTGGTGAAGCGCGAGGTACAGTCGCTTTGGATATATACAGGCGGGGTGTCCGACCGCTTCCTGCATCGCCGCGAGTTCTATTGGGCATTCGGCAAGGCTGCTCGCAGCGACACGATTACGCTTTTCCACTGGCCAGACTGCGATCACACCTTCTTCACCCACGCGCATCGTGATCGCTTGTTGGCAAAGGTTTCAAACTGGTTGGGCGATCGCTATGCCGACAGGGAGCGTGGGCGATGAACGCGATTTGCGACGATGTCCTGTCGGGTCATGACCCGCATTCCACGCAAACCCGTTTGTACCCAGGCATGGAGGCTGGTGCGCGCCCTTTGCAAGTCGTCTTGTTGGTTCCGCAGCACAGCCCGCGCTGGATTGCCGATCTGGCCGCACTCGCCCATGCCGGGCTCAGCGTGATTATCAGCGTGGTAACCGTGGAAGGGGATTTCCCTGCACGCATCGCGCCAGAATTGCCGTTGGATATGCGCGTGTACTTGGCGTTGGAGCGTTTCCGTCATCGCAAGCTCTGTGATCGCTTGACCCGCGTCGATCTGTGCGCAGTTTCCAGCGCAAACCTTGACGCCGCAGACAGCATCGAAACCATCGTTGCGCGCGTTTCGTCATTACATCCCGACCTCGTGCTTTTCGACGGCCCGGAAAACTGGCAATCGACGTTGGCTGCGATCGCGCGGTACGGTTGTTGGCAGATCGACAGCAGCCTGCTTCATGCACGCCATGCCGGATTGTCATTGTTGCTTCCGGTGTTGGCCCGAAGCGACACCAGCGCAATCGATCTGGTGCTGGCGAATGACAAGGGCGCGTATACGGTGCTGGTATCGAGCGTGGGAACAACACACCCAGGATCGTTCCGGCTACAACGTGACCGGGCGTTTGCCAAACTGTCGGCAATGCTGTTGCGCTCGCTACGCCATTTGTCGCACGGTGAGTTGATTTTGCCTGACGTGGCGCCGACGCGACTGCTGTTGATGCCAACTGCGCGGTTCAAGTTGGGGCAGGGCATTCGTGCCTTTTTGATTGCGTTGCGTCACACTTTGCATTGGCAAATCGTGAAGCGAAAACCGGAAGACCTTTGGCTATTGCTGATCCGTCGCGGCAAAAAAAAACTCGACCCGTTCAATCCACGCATCGACGACGGTGCGCTGCTGGTAGCGCCGCGTACCGACTATTGGGCCGACCCGTGTGTGGTTGAACAAGACGGGCGGCGATTGATATTTGCCGAGGAATATCCGTTACGCACGCGAAAGGCCGTGATTGTCTGCCTGGAGCTGTTTCCCGACGGCCGTGCCGAGCGATTGGGCATTGCGCTGGATCAGATTTGCCATCTGTCCTATCCGCAGGCGTTCCAATGGAACGACCAGTGGTACCTCACGGTGGAGTCGGGAACCGCGCGCTGTGTGCGTTTATACCGCGCCTCGGACTTCCCGTTGCGCTGGCAGCCGGTAACCGATCTGATCAACGATCGGATATGTGTTGACCCCACGCTGCACTATCAGCATGGGCACTGGTATTTGTTCGTCAACATCTCCGAAAGCGGCGGCAGCACCTCGGAGGAGCTTTTTCTGTTTGTCAGTGAACAGCTTGTCGGCCCGTACCGGCCACACCCAGCAAATCCGATTGTCAGCGACGTGCGCCGCGCTCGCCCCGCCGGACGGCTGTTTGAGCACGAGGGCAGGTTGATTCGTCCGGGCCAGGATTGCGCCGCGAGTTACGGCAATGCCATTGTGTTCTGCGAAGTGTTGCAACTCACGCCCGAACGGTATGGAGAACGGGTGTTGGCACGCCTGGACGGCAGTTGGTCGTCTTCTCTGGATGGTTGCCATACCTACAGTGAAGTTCGATCACTGGAGGTGCTTGATGCGCGTGGCAAGGTGCCGGCAAACATGCTGCAGATCCCGGTAACGCACACCCCGGTTTCCCGTCGGGCAAGTGTGCGCGAAGTGCCGCTGGTGAGTATTTTGATGGCATCTTGCGACGCCCCATCACAGCTATGCCAAGCGATTGAAAACGTATTCGAGCAAAGTTTTTCCGATCACGAAATATTGATTGCCTGCAACGACCCGACAGCGACGGCACTGCAGATAGATGCAACGATTGCAGAGCACCGTGATCGTGTGCGATTGTTCCACGTTTCGTCCAGCAACATCACGCAGACATACAACGCGGCAATGGCACAGGCGCGTGGACGTTATCTTGCTTGGTACGACGTTCAATACCGATGGGTCAGGCATCATCTGGAAGAATCGTTGGACTTGCTGGAACGCAACTCGGCGCTGGGCATGGTTCATGCACATGTTCTGGCGCACGAATCCGCATCGGAACTGTTCGGACGTTCGCTGGCGCGAGAGCATGTTTCGCCACGCTTCAGCGAGCCCTATGCGGCATTGTTGTTGTGGCACAGCCACCCGCTAACCGCAGCGGTGGTTGCTCGGCGCAGTACCACCTTGGCCGTTGGAAGTTTCGATGATCGTTTTGCCTGCCATGCGCACAGTGAGCGCGACTATTGGCTGCGGATTGCCGAGATCGCGGACATTGGCGAAATTGCAGCCGGACACGTAACCCCCGTTTTGGCTCGTGATCGCAATGAGTTCGACGAGGATGCATTCTGGAGCTCGCGCCGGATGCTGGTTGAAAAGCACATCAAAACCGTTAAAGGCAGAGTGCTGCGGCAGCAGGCTCAGACGGCACTTGATGCCGATCATGCTATTGGGCGTGCCGCACATGCAGGTTATTGGGGCTCGCTGTCAGCATTGACGCAATCGTTGCGTCGCCATCCATGGCGATGGCGGGTGTGGAACGACATGTTGCGCTGGGCATTGCGTCTACCGAAAACGAATAACGACACATCACAATGAAATCACGAACGATTCTCAGCGTTGCCAGTGATGGCTTGATAGCTATTCCCATGTGCCATGCCATCGGACGGTGGCAAATGCAGGCATCAACCAAGCACAAGCCCAGGAATGCAACACGGTGAGCGAGCACGACCGCATAACTTCTGACACCAACGAAAGTAGCGACACGGCCGAACCGTGCGAACGTCGAACGGGCGATCGCGCGCGTCCAATCGTTGGTGTTGGAACACATTATTTGCGCTATTCCAGCGCAAACCTGCTGGTGTTGCTGGCCGGCTTTGTTTCATTTCCATTGTTGACTCGCCTTCTGGACAATACGCAGTACGGCATTCTCGGTTACTTCGAAACATGGGTGATGCTGGCTGTGGCCATTGCAAAGTTGGGCGCGCAACATTCGATCATTCGCTTTTACCCTGCGCAGAGCGATGATCGCCGCCTGGGTCATTTCGCCACCAATCTTGTGCTTTTACCAATTCTTGCATCGCTCGCCATATGGTCGATCATCGCAGCGGCGATCGGCATCTTCGATGCATTCAGCGACGATACGTTTTCGATGGTTTTCTGGCTGGCCTTGTTCCTGATCCCTTTGGTGGTGATAGGCAGCCTGGTGGAAATGGTGTTTCGCGCCAGCGAGCGCTCCTTGCTGTTGACCGGAACCCGCGTGGCAAAACGCTGGCTGGAACTTGCCCTGATATTGACAGCCGTAATTGCATTTCAGCGCAGTGCCCAGGCCGTTTACGTCGGCAAGGTGGCCGCCGCCGCACTGGTCGCAGTATTTTATGTGCGCTGGATGCTGCGCAATCTGAAGTTTTCCGGCGCGATGATGGATATCCCGGCAATTCGCGCGTCGCTGGTGTACGGCCTGCCGTTGGTGGCCAATGAAGTGGCAGCAGTAACGCTCGGTTCGATTGACCGGGTCATGCTCAAACACATGATGGGTGATTTCGCTGCGGTCGGGATATATACCATTGGCTATTCGCTGGCGATCAATGTCAGCTTGTTCATGAGCGCCACGCTCAATGAGGCCTTTGTGCCAGTGGCCAATCGCCTGTTTGGTGCCGATGGCGAAAAAGCAGTGCGTGAACTCAAAGGTCGCATCTTGCTGCCAATGACCTACGCATCCATTGGCGTTGCAGTGATGTTGTGGTGCGTTGGCGGCGATGCTTTGATAGCACTCAGCGGCCCGAGCAAGGCTGCCTCGGGAGTGGTGTTCGCCGCAGTAGGCACCCTGTTCGCCTTGTATCCGTTGATTGATATCGGTGGTTATGGCCTGCTGCTGCAAAAGCGCTCGTTGACCGTGTTATCTATCACGCTGGGTGCTGCCATCGTCAATATCGTTCTCAATTTCTGGTTGATTCCAATCATGGGGGTGATGGGGGCGGTGTGGGCCACCGTGATCAGCACCATCGCGATGGGTGGGGCGCACTGGATGTTATGTCCGCGCGGCTTGCTCAAGGCACCAGATATGCGAGCACTATTGCTGGCATGCCTTTGCGCCATTCCCTTGCTGATTATCATCAAGGGCATGAACCTGTTTGGTGTCGAATCGGTATGGTTGCGTCTGCTTTTTTCCGGTGGTCTGTTTCTCGCGCTTTACGCGTTGCCGGTTTGGGTTTTTGATCGGCGCTTGAGCATGGCGCTGCGCCAATGGCGTTTGCAGCGAAGCGCCTGAAGCGCTTCTGTCTACTGGATGCGGCCAGATGAGAGTTTTGCTCAGACAGTGGCTTGGCGGCTGATACGCACAGGAGGTGCAATGACCAATCATTACAATAAAAAAAGCGTCATCGCGAGTGAGGCAAGTCGCCAATCCGATCATGCGAATGTATCTTTGTCATCGGTCAACGCCCAACAACTGCCTGACAAGGTGCCTTTGACCTGCGCCCAACAGGAAAAATGGCTTGGCGGCCACTACACGCCCGAGGCCGAGCGAGCGTTCTCGGAGTCGTTTGAGCTGATCCTTGATGGTGAGCTGGATGTTGTGGCACTCGATAATGCCATCACGCAGGTGGTTGTGCGACACGATGTGTTGGCGATGCGATTCCCTGCTGATGGCGAGGGTCAAGTTTATTCGCCACCATCACGCATCCGCATGCAAATATTCGATTTGTCAGGTGAATTGGATACCCTCACTGCTTATCAACACATGTGTTCAGAACAGTTGCAGCAGCCGTTCGATCTGACTGGTGGTGACACCGTGCGTGTCGTTTTGTTTCAGCTTGCGCCGTGCCGGTCGCGGCTGTTGCTGATTGCGCATCATCTGGTGCTGGATGGCTGGTCGTTACGGATTGCGTTGCAGGAGATCGTGCATTTCTACAATGCATCCGTAGACGCCTCGACTGCTCATGGTCATTGGCCAGCAGCCCGCGACTGGCGTGGCTTTGTTCTCGAACAACAAGCTCGCGCGTTCGGCGAGCCCGGACGTACATCTCTGGACTATTGGTTGAGTGTTTACCGCGACATGCCCGAGCCACTTGCGCTTCCGACAGATCGGCCACGTGGAGCCAGTATTGGCTTTGCTGCATCGTCGCTTCAGTTTCCGGTAGCGGCGCCACTTTGGCGACGGCTCAAAGAGCGCGCGCGGCAGTTGAAGGTCACACGCTTCAACCTGCTTCTTTGTGGTTATGCCCTGTTGTTGCATCGGCTTACTGGCCAAAACGACATGGTCTGCGGCATTCCGTTTTCAATGGCTGCGCAGTCGCATGCACGCATGCTCGGCGATACCGACAACACCCTGCCTTTGCGCATTGCGATAGATCCCGATGCCAGTCTGGTGGATACCATCACGCGCATGCAGAGCAGGCTGCACGAAGCGGCGGCGCATCAGGACACATCACTTGGCCAGATCGTTCAGGCGCTATCGCTCAAGCGCAATACCGGTCGATTCCTTCTTGCCGAATTGGCATTCAGTCTGGTGCCTGCTATCGGCGAGCTGAAGTTTCATGGTTTAAAAAGTGTGTTGCGGCCATTACCGCGACGGTTCGTGGCGTGGGAACTCGCGCTGCATTGGCTACAAAATCCGGGCGATGGCTTGTTGGAAGTGCAATATCGCAGCGATCTGTTCGACGCCTGCACCATTGCTGCGTGGATGCGTAGCTACTTGCTGGTGCTGGAGCAAATCGCCGAGGGTGACAAACTTGTCTGCGAAGTTGCACTGGCCACACCGAGCGACATGTTGCATACGCAGGGACAGGCAATTGCCGTGCCGCCGCTATTGGGCTTGTTTGCTGCGGCATTTCGCAATCACTCCGACCGCGTTGCCGCCGAGTGTGCTGGCGAGAGCATCACTTATCGTCAGTTGGAGGCACAGAGCAGGGCGATAGCGCTTGCCTTGCACGGACAAGGCATCGCATGCGGGGATCGCGTCGGCGTGAGTTTGCCGCGTTCTGTGCAGATGCTCGCTACGTTGATCGGCATTCTTCGTGCAGGTGCCGCCTACGTGCCTTTGGATCGAGAATATCCAGTCGAACGCCTTCGTTACATGGTAGAGCAGTCAGGATTGCACGTTGTCATTGGTGAGCCGGAAAGCCTGCCGCCCCTGGTTGCGACGCGCGGATTGCTTGCGCTCGATGTCGCCACATTGATCAAAAATGGCAGTGTTCTGGCGGCTGCGGGAAATGCGCTGGCACCGGTTGCCAATGATGCGTTGGCTTATATCCTGTACACATCCGGCTCTACCGGAAAACCGAAAGGAGTGCGCATCCGGCACCATAACCTCGCCAACTTTCTTGTATCGATGCGTAATGAGCCGGGTTTTTCGCAAAACGATTCAATATTGGCAGTCACCACATTGTCATTCGACATTTCTGCGCTGGAACTTTACTTGCCGTTGATCTGCGGCGGTACGACCGTGATCGCCGCAGATGCCGCCGTGAACGACCCGCTTGCGGTATGTGAGCTGTTGGTAGCCAAATCCGTAACTGTTTTACAGACGACGCCTGCATTGGTGAGTTTGTTGCTTGAGGTTCACAAGCATGAGGTTCTGGCGGGTCTGCGCCTGTTGCTCGGCGGCGAGGCTTTGTCTCCCGCGTTGGCAAGCCGACTATTGCCGCTGTGCGGTGAACTTTGGAATCTGTACGGCCCAACCGAGACCACCGTGTGGTCAACGGTGGCGCGTATTGATGCGATCGACGGGGCGACTCCCATTGGCCACGCAATTGCCAATACACGCATATACCTGCTCGATGCTCAGCGCCGCGCACTACCCAATGGTGCCATTGGCGAAATCTGGATAGCAGGCGCTGGAGTGGCGGATGGCTATCAAAATCAACCGGGCGCCACCGCCGATCGCTTTGTGCGCGATCCGTATGCCGGCGACGGCAGTTGGATGTATCGGACCGGTGATCTGGGTCGCCGCCGCGAAGATGCGTTGTACTTCGAGGGTCGTGCCGATCATCAGATCAAGTTGCGCGGCTATCGGATTGAACCTGGCGATATCGAAAGCGCCGCAGCCGAAGCGGCCGGGGTGCGCGAGTGTGTCGCGGTGCTGCGCAGAGTGGATGGCGATCAACGACTCGTGCTTTATCTCGCAGGGCGGAGTGAAGACCGACACCTGGCAGGGCGGGTGCGTGTCAGGCTTGCCGAGCGTTTGCCGCGCTACATGCGGCCACAATATCTGGTCGTGCTCGACAGGCTTCCGATGACACCCAACGGCAAGCTGGATCGCTCCTCGCTACCCAACCCACAGCAAACCGATGCTGTGCAGCGAATCGGTGGCGATGTCGATGACAGCCAGGCGCAGATGTTGTGCGAGCTTTGGCGCGAAATGCTGAGCGTTTCAGAGGTGCGTGCCGACGACGACTTTTTTGAACTGGGTGGAGACTCGCTGATAGCCGTACGGATATTTGCAGCCTTGGGTGATCGGCATGGCATAAATCTGCCGCTGGCTGCATTGCTGCAACACCCTACGTGCAATGAATTGGCGGCATTGATTCATCACCAGCGCTGCTGCCTGGACACCGCGACAGCGCCTGCGGTTCCAGCCTTGTTGCTTTCGCTCGTTGCGCTCAACAAAGTACGCGAGGGCACGCCGATTTTTTTTATCCATGCCATCGGCGGGCATGCGCTCAACTATCGTATCTTGGCAGCAGACCTTGGCGTTCCCGCATACGGCTTGCAATCGCCAGAAGTGGCCGGGATCGATGCCAGCGAACGCTCAATTGAAACAATGGCGAGAGACTATCTACGCGAGATCCGGCAAGTTCAACCCCAAGGCCCATACCGTATAGCGGGTGGCTCGATGGGCGGGGTTGTGGCATTTGCCATCGCGCATCAACTGCATGATGCAGGCCAAAAGCTCGATCTGCTGGCGTTGTTTGACACCTATGCACCAATGAAGGCGGCTCCGGTTGGTTCGGGCGTGCTTGCAGTGGCGATGATCCGTCTGTCCTCGTGGCGCCGTTACGCGCTGTCACTCGGGGTTGGTGCGTTGGAGGCTCTACTGCAACGAATGTCGCTGAACAAAGTTTTTCATCAGACAGCCGAAGCAGGCTTGCTCCGCAGTCTGGGGCTGTCCCCATATGACGAGATGGGCCTTCAAGCGCGAATCGAGCGTGCGCAGGCAAATAATCGTCGCGCCCTTCGCCGATATCGCGCGCCGGCTCTTGCCGAGAACATCTATCTGGTGCTCGCACGACAGGGTGTTTTCCACTGGATCAGCCCGACGCTTGGCTGGAGTCGGTTGACCACTGGCAGGTTGTTCATTGATCGAGTAAACAGTCGGCACGATGGCATCATTGAATCCCCGGCTCTGGCAAGCTTGCTGAAAGCCCGGCTTGCACCCGTGCAGAAGCAGCGAGAGTGATGCCGAGATGCGCAATACACAGGCCAATAAGCGTTCCATAATTGTGGAGCACTACACTAGTGAAGTGCTCCACAATTATCGGTACTTTCAGAGCAATGCCGCCGCGAACGCTGGCCGCCACTTCGCCCAGGGTTGGTGATCACCAATGTGGCTATTGTCGCCATTATCCTGGTTGCTGCTGGCCATCGTGGCAGCGATCCCTGCATGGCGTTATCGTGGCCGACACCCACGCGCGTGGCGCAGTTGCCTGGTATTCGCAGCACTGGCATTGCTGGCGATGACACCACTCGTTGCGAACGCTCTGCTGATGAGACTCGAACACGTTGGGCCGTTGAGTGCGGCATGCCGCGAGCATGCTCCCGAGGTGGTTGTGGTGTTGGCCGGCGGCATCGAGCAGCGTCCTGTGGATGCAAGTGACTTCAGCGCTCTTGGCATCGCCAGCCGGAGGCGGCTTGATCGCGGGCTTGCCTATTGGCGTGAGCGACCGGGCCGTACGTTGATCATCGCCGGTGGACCGGCACGGCACGGATTTCCCGCTGAAAGCCGCTTGTTGGCGGCCTACGCCACCACGTTCGGTATGCCCGAAGCCGCGATGCGTCTTGAGATGCGCTCTGCCAACACTTGGGAAAATGCGCGCTGGGTTTCACGGATGGTGCCTGCTGCGCCACGGCGGGTCGCACTGGTTACGTCTGCTCTGCACATGCCGCGCGCAATCCTGGCATTCGAATCCGCAGGTTTTACGGTGTGTCCTGTCCGTGCCGACCCGCAGTACATGCCCAATGATTTTCCCGACGCACTGCTGCCTGGCAGCAGTGCATTACGCAAGACGGAAGCAGCAATCCATGAGCTCGTTGGCCTTGCGTACTATTGGCTGCGTGCGTGGGCGGAAAAAAAACGTGGATACGTGAGCTGAAATACGGGTAGGCGTTGAAAGCACAGTCAAAATCTAAAAGGCTGGCGCATCGACACTCGCTGCATCATCAAGTGCAAAAAACTCGATATGCGACGGCTGCGCCGCGCCATGGTGAACGTGGTTGATGGCGATGGTGCCTTTACTTTCGTCGAAATTGTTGCCGCCGGTATTGAGATTGCGTTCCAGCCGCGGAAAGCTGCTGCTCGTGATATGCAAACGCAAGCGATGCCCTTTGGGCAACCGATAGGCGATATCACGCATCTCCACAACCAGCTTGGTCGTCTCGCCTGAAGTCAGCAATTGTGGGCTGGCAATGCCGTTGCGGTAGCGTGCGCGTAAAGCACCTTCCTGAATGTTGATCGCACGTCCATCCGGCCATACATCCACCAGCCGTGCGACAAAGTCGGTGTCCCTGGCTGAAGAAGAAATCACCAGATGCGCGCGTACCGGGCCTGCAATGCGCAGCGGCGCGGCCAGTGCTTGCGAGGTGTAAACCAGTACATCATCGCGTTGCTCGATATCGCGTTGATCAACCGGCCCGGAACGAATGCGAGCATCGCCGGTGCAGCAAACCGGGCCGCCGCGCGTGGGCACCGGGTTATCGGGGTCGTAACGGTAACTATCCACGACCGTTTCCGATGCTGGCTGCCGCTGCAAGATGCCATCACCCCCACTGCCGTTGGCATGACCTGCACCCGCCAGATACCAACGCTGCAGGTACGCACCCGCTGGCGGCCAGTGCGAAGAAGCCAGCCAGCGATTTTCCCCGATCACAAAGAACTGGTAAGCGGGCAGGGCGCGCAAACCATTGCCATGATCGCGCAACCAAAAATCGAACCAGCGCAGATACCAGTTGCTGTATGGCCGAGCGGCGTTGCTGACGCTGATGTCACCCCACGCGGTGTTGTCGCCCATTTCTTCGTGATGGCAGTGATCACCTGGCGCCAGAATGACGTGTTGCGGTGTCGATGCACCCTGGGCCGAATTGAAGTTTGCCAACGCCAGCGAATCCGCTACCGTTTGGTCGCCCCAGGTATTGATGATCAATGCCGGTGTGTGCAGCGTATCCGTGTTGGAAACGTAGTCCAACGCGTCCCAGCGCGGATCAGCCAACGGTACGCTGACAAAGTCCTCGAAGGCATTCGCTCCAGGGCGCACCCGCTCCAGCATATCCCGCAGCGGTAGCGTGCGCAGTGCCGATACTCGGTCGAAGATGGGCATCGGCGGCGCATGGCGATCCTTGGCACCATGTTCGGCAAACCAGCCAAAGCCGCTGGCCAGCTGGAATACGCCTCCTTCAAACAATCCAAAATAACCGTAGCGCTCGCTTGCCGAACCGATTGCTCCACCGGCACCACTGGCGATCATCGCGGCGTGCGCAGGATGATTGCCGCGAGCAAGGGAATATTGCAATTCACCCAACGCGGAACAACCGAAAGTACCGACTTTGCCGTTTGACCATGGCTGGCTGGCGATCCAATCGAGGCTGCTCACGCCATCGCTGGTGGCGTGGCGCCACGGCACGAAATCATTGCCTTGAGAACCGAAGGTGCCGCGTACATCCTGCACCAGGACGGCATAGCCATGGCGGGCAAAAAACAAAGCGTAACCGAGGCGATCAGCACTGGCACTTCGGTTGTAAGGCATTCGTACGAATATTGTGGGTAACTTGTCGCGGCTATCGCGTGGACGAAACAATGTGGCCATCAATCCGGTTCCGTCAACCGCTTGAATGCGCACATCATCATCGATTCGCACGCCCCGCCATAATGCACGCAGCGGGACATGCACCGATTCGGGAAGTCGATCACGGTGCTGCCAAGCAACTGCGAGCACGACAATCAGCACTATCAAACCAGCCACACCGAGCCACACGAGCACCCTGTAATGCGACGACAATTGCATGGTCAATTCCCGCTGTGCGTCACTCACATCATATCTTCGAGCAGTTCATGCGAATACTGATTTCGATGTGCAACACCAAAAAAACGGCGGCCGGCTATCAAAGCCGGTCGCCGCGGGTGCAGTGTCTGCGGGGGCTGCTTACTTGATTTGCTTCACCAGATTCCGCTGCGCCGCCACATCAGCCTTCAGGCGCTTGACCTGACTGTTGCGCGAACTCATTGTCGCCAGCGTTGCATCCATGCTGTCGAGTTGCGCTGTCATGCTCGCAATCACCAACGAATTATCAACCGGCGGTGCAAGCGTTGCGTTGTTTATTGAAAAGCTCACCGTTGCCGAGGTGCCAACGTTGCCGGCAGCGTCATAGGCCTTGGCTTGCAGCGAATGGCTACCATTGCCGAGCGTGGTCGAATCCAACGCCAGCGTGTATGGACCGCTGCTATCGGAGCCCTTGATTACCCCGTCAACGAGGAAATCGACTCGGGTTACGCCAGTGTTGTCGCTGGCGTCTGCGGCAAAGGCAATTGTGCCGCTATTGCCGGTCACGGAAGCCGAAACACTCGGCGCCGTGGTATCGGCTATTACGTTGTTGACCGTGAAACTGACCGCCGGAGAGACTCCTGCGTTTCCAGCGGCATCATATGCGACTGCTGACAACGTATGGGTAGCGTTGGTCAATGCCTTGGAGTCTATGCCGAGTGTGTACGGGCTTGTTGCGTCGCTGCCAACCAGTACACCATTCACCAGAAATTCGACATCACTGACGCCAACGTTGTCACTGGCATTGGCGATCAGGGTGATCGTGCCACTATTACCGACTGCGGAAGCTTCGACACTGGGTGCGATCGCATCAGCAACTGCGGTGTTGGCACCAAACAGGTTGTCGGGCAGCTTCACCATGTACGCATTGACATCGGTATCGGAGCCATTTTCCCAGTTGGAGGTAAAGAACACGCGCGAGAAGTCGCGGTTGACCGAGGCATGCGGCTCGGTCCAGTAGCCGTTGTACTTGGTGTGATGGTGCGCGATGTTGATG
>JAUXUI010000128.1 GCA_030681035.1 Lysobacteraceae bacterium
CCGCCATCGACGAGTACATCGTCCACCACAACACCCAACCCAAGCCATTCATCTGGACCAAAAGCGCCTGCGACATCTTGCAAAAAGTGATTCGCGCCAATAGCCGCTTAAGTTCCAAACAGAATGCAACACTACACTAGGGGCTTGTGTGTCTGGCAGGGCCAGCAAGGCTACGGCAGTTGGGACCAGGCCATGCGCGCGGTGGCTGGCGAGCGCAGACAAGTGCGGACCGCCCTGAAACTCTGCCAAGGCAAGGATTTGCGCCCGGCCCTCGGTTTTGCGACGCCCGACGCCGGCCGCATGCCAAGCCCACTGCGCTGGAAAATTATCGCCCGCGCCGATGGCAAGCTGGGGATTCGCATTTTTGCAATGCCGCACCGGCTGCCGACAGACAGCAACAAGTCCATGACCGACGCGGATCTGGCGGGCGCGTGGACACAGGTGATCGCCACAATCGATACATCCAAGGTACTGCAACGACTGCCGACGGGAGATCGGTCATGAGTCGTCTTCATGTGATCGCTGATGACCGGCGGCACGGAATCTGCGCAACTCAAGACGCCAGCAGCCGCAACCCCGGCTCGATCCCGGCGATGCGCTCGAAATCACGATCGTCGTGCAGCAGCGGCACGCCGTGCTCGATCGCGGTCGCCGCAATCAAACAATCGTGCGGGCTGCGTGGGGTGATGCCGGCCCAGCGGCAGCGGGCGTATAGCGTGCCGGCCAACGCATACGTTGTGGCACGGTGTTCGAGCATCGGCAAGGCCGAAAAGTGCTCGCGCAGCCGCGATAGGTCTGCCTGCGAGCGGGCGCCTTGCAGCATTTCCTGGAGCACGACCGGCGCGATCAAGGTCTCCCCATCCAGTAACAACTGGCGCAAGCGGGCAACCGGCGGCGTCGCCGACTGTCGCAATAGACCGACCCAGACCGAGGTATCAACCAAAATCACGAGTCATGCCGGCACGCATCGCACGCACGTCGTACGCGGGGTCGAGCAGCGGCTCACCCACCAGATCGAGAATCTGGCGTTGGCGACGGCGCGCGACAAACTCGCGCAACGCCTGATCGACGATGTCCTTCTTGCTGCGCGCAGCGCCCAGCCGCATGGCTTCTTCGACGAGCGCGTCATCCAAAACAATATTGGTCCGCATGCCATACACCTCCTGATGTGTATGGTAGCCCAGGCCTACTCTGACCGCCAAACGCCACGCAAGGACCTTCGGCAATGAGCAGCGACAAACTCTGGCAAACCAAGCTCGCCGCGCGCGTCCACGACCCGGCGGAGAAAGCGCTGGTGCTGCTGCGCGATCCGGCTGGGCACGAAAATGGCACGTCGAAGGCGCTGACCCGGTTGCTCGGGCTGGGTGAGTTGCCGGCGCAGATCGACCCGGACAACGCCGAGGTGCTGTCCACGGTGCTCTTCAAGAAGGGCCTGCCGCTTGAAATCTACAAGATCGTGCAGCGCGCCGACTGGTGGGCGGCGGCAGCCGACCGGCCGCAGTGGCCGATGCAGGAGATCACCGTTAGCACCAAAACCGGTGAGCAGAAGACCTTTGCGGTCGCCAAGGGCGCGCAGGTGCGCTGGACCAATACACCGGTACTCATTCATCCGCTCACCGGCAAGCAATTCGATCTTGGCAAGAGCGGTGGCTTGGGCGACACTGATTTCCACGACATCAAACAGCGCAGCTTCGATCACTTCGCCAACCTGCTGGTCGCGCTCGGCGCGGTGGGCGATGCGCCGCAGGACCTACGCAAGATTCTGCTCGCCTACTGGCGCTTCGGCCCGGAGCTCAGTGAATCCGACGACAACGGCAAGCTCGGCGCACTGTGGCCGTTGCTGCCGGCCGACACCCGCATTCCCGATCATTCGATCTGGGATCACCTCGATCTGACCTCAGCCTTTGCCGGCGCCTTTGCCGCCGATCCGAACGGTGAAGTCGCGCTGCTGGCCTTGTCGATTGGCCCGGTACAACCATTCATTGCCGCCGCGCGCAAAATGGACGATCTGTGGGCCGGCTCGCATCTGCTTTCGCGTCTGGCCTGGGAAGCCATGCGCCCGCTGTGTGAACGGCTTGGCCCGGATGCGATTTTGTTTCCGCGACTGCGCGGCATTCCACAGGTCGATCTGTGGTTGCGCGGCCAGATGGATCTGCCCGACACACTGTTCACGAACTGCGAATGGAACAAAGGTGCCACCGATGCCAACCCGCTGTTCGCTGCCGCATTGCCGAATCGCTTCGTGGCCGTGGTGCCGGCCAGCGAGGCGCGCGAGATTGCCGAAATGGTGCAGCGCGAAGTGCGCGCCTGGCTGCAAAAATGCGGCATTGAGGTGGTGTCGCGCCTGCTGAAAGAAGCTGGCTTAGATACCGAGACCGCCACGCCTTACGAGCAGATGAAACAGCAATTGGACGAGCAGATGAAACAGCAATTGGCCGATTTTCCCGAAGTACACTGGGCAGCGGTGCCGTTCGCGCTGATTGATCCACGCAACAAGGACAAGCAAACCGAGATCGACACCAGCGCCTTGTCGGCGGCGATGGCACCGTTCTTCGGCGCCGAAGCGGGCAAGCCCTGTGGCTTTCTGAATTCGCCGGCGTGGCAGACCTTGCAAAAGGACATCGACTGGGGTGATGGCACCCGCTTTTTTGCGCCAAACCCCGGCGTGTTGTATCCGGCGGTATACGACCTCGCCGAGCGGGTGCTGGCGGCGGCCAAGGCGACACGGACCTTCGAGCAGAGCGAACAACAAGGCTGGCGCGATTCGCTGACCGGCGAAACCGAGTGGTTGACCACCGACCGCGCGCAATTGGACATCGCACCGGGTAGCCGCAAGGACACCCTGTGGACACGGGTGGCGGAAGCGAAGCCCGCCTGGGCCAAGAAGGGCGAACACCTCGGCGCGCTTTCTGCGATCAAGCGGCTGTGGCCGACGATCATTGCCGAAGAAGTTGGCAAGGCACTCGCGGCCGGCGAGCGCGGCAAACAGACGAAGATCGGCCGCTTCGTGGTCTCCACCCACACCATGGCGCTGGCGCACCAGCTCGATCAGTGGCTGGAACGCGGTGGCCTGACCGCCCCTGGCTTCGGCGAGGCATGCCAAGGCGCGGAACCGGTAGCCCTGCCGCGCAAACTGATGCGCAGGCACGCCCGTAATGCCAGCGCGCTCGCCGACGCCAAACGCCTCCCCGGCCTACTCGAAGCCGCGCGCGATGTCGAAGATGATGGTGCTGCCTACGAACGTGCGCAGCAGTTGGTGCGCAAGACGCTCGCCCAAGACGCGGACAAGAACGCCGAAATTAAACTCGAAACCTACTACGCCCTGATCATGATGGATGGTGATCGGATGGGCGCGATCCTCTCCGGCGACGAGACGACGCGCACGGCAATCAGCTACCTCGGCAGTTTTCACCCGCAGGTGCAGAAAGGTTTTAAGGAGTACGCCGCCAAGCAACCGCTCATCAATCGATACGGCGAACAGAAACGCCCGATCTCGCCGAACCGGCACCTGGCCATTTCCGGCGCGCTCAACGATTTTTCGCAGACCGTGGTGCGCCATGTGGTTGAGGAAGAACATCTGGGCCGGGTGATCTACGCCGGCGGCGACGACGTGCTGGCGATGCTGCCGGTCGCCGATCTGCTGCCTTGCATGCAGCGCCTGCGCCTTGCCTACAGTGGCAGTGTGCCCGAAGACGAAAATGTCGATTGCGGTGAATTGCGCGAGCGCGGCCAGCTCGTCTGCAAAAGTGGTTTCGCCTTTCTCAATGGTCAGCTTATGCGCATGATGGGTGAAACCGCCACCGCCTCCACCGGCGCCGTCATCGCCCACCATCAGGCGCCGTTGGCGGCGGTACTGCACGAGCTGCGCGCGGCGGAGAAACGCGCCAAGGCCCCGGTCAATGAAGGCGGCGGCGGGCGCAATGCGTTCTCGCTCACCGTGGTCAAACGCTCCGGCGGCGCGCTCTATCTCACCGAACATTGGGGTGAGCCGTTGGCCCTGCTCGGCGAGCTACGCGATTTTTTGCGCGCCGATGGCGTCTCCCGACGTGCGGTCTACAACACGCAGGCATGGCTGACCGATCTGCCTGATCCCAAAGGCCAACCCGCGATGCTGGAATCGCTGCTCGCTTATCAGCTCGCCCGCCAGGCCAAGGGCGATGCCAAGGGCGATGCCAAGGCGCCGGCAGCAGGGCTGGCCAGCCGCCTCGCTGCGCTGGCCGCTGCGCAGCCGAAGGACGGCCGCAAGTGGCTGGAAAACTTCCTCGGCGTCGCCGAGTTTCTGGCCCGTGAAACCCGCTCGGTTGCGGGCACGTCGGCCCAGCAACCGAAACAGGAGTCCGCCGCATGAACCAGTCCGTTTTTCTCGAACCACTGGATGTGTTGTTCCTGCGCGGCAACAAGCTGTTCGGCGATCCGGGCAGCTATGGCGAAGCGTTGATTCCGCCGTGGCCGTCGGTCGCGGCTGGCGCGCTGCGCTCGCGCATGCTGGTCGATGATGGCATCGACTTGGCTGCGTTCGCGCGCGGTGAGATCAACCACCCCACGCTTGGCACACCGGCCAAGCCCGGCACCTTCGCCGTTACCGCGTTCCATCTCGCCCGGCGCGGGCCTGATGGCAACGTGGAATGCCTCATCCAGCCGCCGGCCGATCTGGTGCTGAGCGAAGCCGATGACGGCACGCTCGGCGTGCGCGCGCTGAATCCCAACGCGCTGAGCAACAGCGGGCTGTGCAGCTCGTTCCCGCTGCCGCAGTTGCCGGTGCTGGCCGAACCGGCGCGCCGCAAGCCGGTCAGCGGTTATTGGCTCGGTGAAGCCGGCTGGCGCAAATACCTGGTCGGTGCCGTGCCCGATGCCGCCGATTTCGTCAAAACCAGCGCGCTGTGGCAGCTCGATCGCCGCGTCGGTGTCGGCCTCGATGGCGCTACTGGCCGCGCCAACGATGGCCAGTTGTTTTCGATGCAGGCGGTGGCGATGCGGCGTGATGTCGGCTTCCTGGCTACCGTCACCGGGGCCGTTCCCGCTGCGAGTGGCAGCCTGCGCTTCGGCGGTGATGGCCGCGCGGCGGCGGTGTCGATGGTGGCGCAGACATTCCCCGCAGCCGACTACGCCGCCATTGCCGATGCCGGTCGTTGTCGCCTGCTGCTGACCACTCCCGGCCTCTTTGAAAACGGCTGGCTGCCCACCGGCATCAACCAGCACGCCGATGGCAGCTATCGCTTCGAACTGCATGGCGTCAAAGCGCGTCTGGTAAGCGCCGCCGTGCCGCGCGCCGAAGTGGTGTCCGGCTGGGATCTGGCCAACTGGCAGCCCAAGCCGGCGCAGCGCGCTGTGCCCAGCGGCAGCGTGTACTGGTTCGATGAGATCAACGCCACCGCCGATGCCCTTGGCAAGCTTGTCGAAGCTGGCTTGTGGTGCGTTCCCTGCGAAGATGCAGCGCGTCGCGCCGAGGGCTTCAACCGCTGTCACCTGGCCGCATGGAAAATCCAATGAAACTCGATCTGACTTCGTTCGAAAAAGCCTTGGCCTCACTCGACAAGGCCTTGCTCCGCTCAACGGCAGCGCCTACTGACGAGGAGCTTCGCGACGCCTGCATCCAACGCTTCGAGTTCACCTTCGAACTATCGTGGAAAATGCTGAAACGCCGTCTGGAACGCGACCTGCCCAATGCGGTCGAGGTGGATTCCATGAGCTACCGCAGCCTGATCCGCAGCGGCGCGGAACAAGGGTTGATCGAGGTCGATGTGGTGCCGCGCTGGTTCGTCTATCGCGACAAACGCAATCTCACTTCGCACGCTTACGATGCCGCCAAGGCCGCGGTGGTTTACCAGAGTCTGGGCGGGTTCGCGCGCGACGCCCGCCTACTGCTGCAAAGTCTGCAAGCGCGAGGGGCAGCCGATGCTTGACCTGACGCCAGAGCAATTGACGCTGCTGCGCAGCATCCTCGCCGTGCGCTTGCCGCAGCGGACAATACGCGTCTTCGGTTCGCGCGCGACCGGCCGGGCCAAGCCGCACTCCGATATTGACCTGGTGGTCATGGGCGAAGAACCCATTCCCGACCTGACCCTCGCCGAGCTGCATGCCGACCTGGACGATAGCGACCTGCCGTTTCGGGTCGATGTCGTGCTCTGGCCCGATGCGCCACCGTCTTTACGCGAAACCATCGAACGCACTTCGCAACCTGTCTTGATCTGACCATCGAAGGAATCCTCCCATGTTCGAAAAACATGCAGCCGTCTTTTTGTACGCCGTAAGCCCGGTTCACATGGGTGCGGGCAGTGCCGTTGGCGTCATCGACAACCCGATCCAGCGCGAGCGCCACACCGGCCACCCCAGCTTCGCCGGCTCCGGCATCAAGGGCGCGGTGCGGCATGGCTTCGAAGCGCTCGATGGCGACAATGCCCACATCGTTCACCTGTTTGGCCCGGAGGCGGGCGCGTCCAGCCTGCACGCCGGCGCCGTCAGCTTTGGCGACGCGCAACTGATCGCCCTGCCCGTGCGCAGCCTCAGGGGCGGTTATGTCTACGCCACTTGTCCGCAAGCACTGGCGCGGGCGCAGCGCCTGCTCGGGCTGATCGGCGTGGCCGCGGACTGGCCCGCTCTCTCGGCCGAAGATGGGCACTGTCTCATCGCCAACCCGGCCTTGCTCTCCGGCGACAAACTGCATCTCGAAGCCTTCGAGTACGTCGCCAAAGTCTCGCAAGACCTGCCCCGCGTGTCGGAAGACCTCGCCGCCAAGGCTCTGCCGGACAGTGCCGCCTACAAATTCTTCGCCGACAAGCTCAAGACCGACCTCGTCGTCCTGTCCGACACCGATTTCGCCTACTTCGCGCAGAACGCCACCTTGGTCGAACCGCATGTGCGCATCGACGCGGACACCGGCACCGCCAGCGTCGGCGGCCTGTTCTACACCGAAAACCTGCCGCCCGAATCGTTGCTGCTGGCGCCGCTGCTGGCCAGCCAAATGCGCACGGGAAAGAAGAAAAACGAAGATGGTTTTTTCGATGCCGAAGCGGTGATGGCGCAAATCAAGGCCGTCATCAACGGCAAGCTGCTGCAAATCGGCGGCGATGCCACCACCGGCCGTGGCCTGGTGGTGGCCCGCATCGTGGAGGGCAAGTGATGAGCGCCGTCAGCCAGAGCAAACCCCGGCAGACGCTGGAGCAGCAGCGCGCGCTTGATGCGTGGACGCGGTCAGAACACTACAAAAAGGAACACGTCAACGTCGCCAAGGGTCTGCCCGCGTTGATCATGAACTCGGGACTGATGCAGGTGTTGGCGTTCTGTCATGAAAAAGGAAAAAAGGAAAAAGGCAAATGCCATGAAGATGTCGCCGTTGATCTGCGCACGTGGCTGCAACGTCAATTTCCCCAGCTGATTGCAAGCGCCGATTTTGAGCACGTCATGCAGAAGCTGATGGCAGCCGAGGCACGCGACTACCAAGCCATCACCACCGAAGCCTTTGCCTGGCTGCGCTGGCTGCGGCAGATGGCCGCCGCGCGCGTGCAGGGAGACTGATATGTCGATCGCTGCTGTTCCCAATTATCTGGGCTCCGACTTCTCACAGGCCTCGCCGGGGATGCGTTTTGGCCTACTGCTGCCGATCTGGACGAATCGCGTCGATCAAGAGACCGAAGTCAGTCAGCGCGCGCAAGCCAAGAGTCGGGAAGGCGGGGAAGTAAAAGAATTACTGACCAGGAAGGGCATGGATGCGACCATCGCCGAACTTTGCCAACGCAAGCAAAAACCCTTGCCCAGCCTGTGGGACAAGAACGACTCCGCGGCCCACGCGGCATGGAAAAAGATCACCACACTCGCCCAATCCGATCAGCAACGCATGCGGGCGCTGGCCAAGCGCCAGGAAGCGCTGGCCAATACCGTGGCCAATCTGCTCCGCCTCGACGCGCTGGCCACCGCGCCGTTCACCACTGGCCTTGGCAACGAGCACCCGCTGGAGAACGGCTTTGCGTTTCTCAACCCTTACGGACTGCCCTATCTGCCCGGCAGCGGGATCAAAGGTGTGCTGCGACAATCCGCCCGCGAGTTGGCATCGGGTGACTGGGGCGACGCCAGCGGCTGGAACGACAACAAAACCATTCCGCTGATGCAGGGCGCGAGCGACAAACGCCGCGCCGTGCTCGACACGAACAAGCACCCGGTGATGCTCGCGATGATCGACGTGCTGTTCGGCCGCGAATCCGAAGACGGCGACAGCGATCACCTGCGCGGCGCGCTCGGCTTCTGGGACGTGATCCCGCAGATCAAGGGCGACAGCCTGACGGTCGAAGTCATGACCCCGCATCAGTCGCATTACTACCAAAATGGCGATAACCCGCACGACTCCGGCCAGCCCAACCCGATCCACTTCCTCACCGTGCCGCCAGGCTCGGGTTTCACGTTTCATGTCGTTTGCGACACGCAGCATCTGGCGCGGCTCGCACCCAAGCTTGCCGCCAATGATCGCTGGCAAACCCTGCTGACGGCGGCCTTCGAGCACGCCTTCGCCTGGCTCGGCTTTGGTGCCAAGACCGCTGTCGGCTATGGCGCGATGGAAGAAGACCCGTCGGTGAAGCAACGCCGCGAGAAAGCGGCGCAAGCCGTTGCCAGGGAACTACGCGCAGAACAAGCCGCGCGAGAACGCGAAGCCGAGCTCGCAGCGTTAGCCCCCACGGCACGCGCCATCCGTGAGTTTCTCGATGCCCGAGCGGACAAAAATCAGACCGAGCTCGCCGCCTTGTTCAGCGCCTTGAAAGCCAGTGTATGGAGTGGCGATACCAAGATCGAAATCGCTCGCCACGTCGAGCAACTCATGCGCAACGCCAACAAATGGAAAGAAAACTCCGCGAAGAAAAACCCGGACAAGGATCACGACTATCAAGACACGCTCAAGGTCAAAGCGTGGTTGCGAGATCAATAATGCAAGCCATGTTGGTAAGCGCGGCGCTTGCGTACGCGGATAACAACTGCGCTTACCCGCCGCGCAAATGCGGCGCGAACAGGGCGATCCACGCCTCGCGTGGCGACAGTATCCGCATCGCACCAACCGCCTTCCAGCCCAGCACGCGGCGATCACCGGTGACGAAAATGTGTGCTCCCGCAGCGACAGCGGCGGCTACCAGACGTGCGTCGTTGTCCTCGGCGGGTTCGGCCACGTCGGCGATCAATTCGGCCTCGCGCCAGTTGTCGTCGAACAACGCGCTCGCGCGCGGCAGATGCGGAAACTTGCGCAGCAGCACCGCGTGCGCCTCGGCCTGCACCAGTGGGCTGGTCAGCAGCCAGCCGTTATCCGAGCACTCGGTCACCAGTGCTTCGCACAGGCCCGCAAATATGCTGGCGGACAGCCACACATTGGTGTCGAGAAAAACCCTCACGACACCTCGTGCAGGATGTCGTCCTCGGTCAACCAGCCAGCGGCGCGGGCTGCCGGTGCCAATTCCGCCTGGCTTGCGCGCAGTGCCTGGCGCAGCCGGTATGCGCGCATGGCGTCGCGTACCACCTCACTGCGGCTTTTGCCCAAGGAATCGCAGATCGCTTGCAGGTCCTGCGCCTCTTTGTCGCTCAGGCGCACGCTCAACATGGTCATCGCCGGACTCCTCTGTAATACATTGCAATACGAAGCGTAACATGGACGTTCAGCCATGACCACCTACCTCGTCACCCGCCACTCCGGCGCGCTGGACTGGCTGCGCGCTCAGGGCTTCACCGATGTCGTGCCTGTGCCGCACCTCGACCCGGCACAGGTCACGGCGGGCGATAGCGTGGTCGGCACCTTGCCAGTTCACCTTGCCGCGGAAATCTGCGCGCGTGGTGGCCGCTACTACCATCTCTCGCTCGATCTGCCACCACAGGCGCGTGGGCGTGAGCTGAGCGCAGCCGATCTGGATCGCTATGCCGCCCGCGTCGAGCAATACCGCGTACATGCAGCGGCTGGCACCGCTGTGCCGGAAGCCCTGTTGTGACCGGCGCAGCCACCCATCGCGCCATGCCCGCCGCCTTGCCGCTGGCGCGCTACCGCTTTGAGTGCGTGGTCGAAAAGCCCATCCGCCTGCACGAATACGCCGGCTCCATGCTGCGCGGCGCTTTTGGCACCGCGTTGCGGCACCTGCTGTGCGTTACCGGCCGTGATGACTGCAAAGCCTGTCCGCTGTACCGCAGTTGCCAGTTCCCGGCGATTTTTGCACCACCGCCACCGTTGTCACAGCGCACCAGCGGCCAGGCGTTTTCCGAAGTGCCGGCAGCGTATGTGATCGAGCCGCCCGCGCGTGGCGAAGCCCTGCTGCCGGCTGGTGCTGCGTTGCAATGGCATCTGGTACTGTTCGGCCGCGCCTTGGGCGAGTTACCGCTGATCATCGCCGCCTGGCGTCGCGCGTTGGCGCAAGGGCTCGGCCCGGATCGCGGCAGCGCCCGCTTGTGCCGCGTCGTACATTGCCGGGCCGATGGCGAAGCCAGCGTACTCGAACCCAATTCGCGCGCGCTCGTCGAGCACTCGGCTATCGTCCATATTCCGCCGCCGCCGCTGGCTTTCGAGCGCATCGACCTGCACTGTCTCACCCCACTGCACCTGCAACGCAACGGCAAACCGCTCGATGCCGGCAGCATCACCCCAGACCGCCTGCTCATCGGCCTCATCAAACGCCTCAGCCTGCTGCAAGCCTGTCACGCCGGCGACCCATGGCCTGTCGACCATGCCGCACTTGCCACCCGCGCACGCGAAATCCATGGCCAACACGCACTGCACTGGCAAAGCAGCCGCCGCTATTCGGCGCGCCACCAGCACAGCAGCACCCTTGGCGGCCTCGTGGGCCATTGGCAGTTGCGCGGCGATCTCGCGCCATTCTGGCCGTGGCTGCATGCCGGCCAGTGGCTGCACGTCGGCAAGCACACCAGTTTCGGCCTCGGCCACTACCGGCTCGACCCCTCGCCCTGAGCGGCCCCACAAGCTTGCCAATGCGGTTGCCGTCGTCCGCACGGCGCATGCTGCGGCGTGGGCGCTTGCCGGCAAGCCGTGGTTCGCTGGCAGCCGCTGTGGCAACAGGCCTGCCGGGGCCTGGCGGCTATATACCCACGTAACGGGTATCCCGCGTGCAACAGCGTTGCGCGCGACCCTCGCGCGCCTTCCCGGATGTCACCCACCACCGGAGCTGTAACCATGCATCGTCAACTGCATCTGCTTGCCTACGACATCGCCGACCCTCGGCGCCTCGCCCGCATTGGCCGCATCATGCGCGGCTACAAGGCGCAAGGGCAGAAATCCTTCTGTGAATGCTGGCTCACCGCCGGCGAACGCACCCGCCTGCTGCGCATCCTTGGCGAGCGCATCGACCCGCGCCACGACCGTATCCACTGCCTGCAACTCGACCCGCGCCGCACCCCCGTGCTGTTCGGCCGCGCGCAAAGCGCCCTCGATCAATACTTCCTGGTGAGCTGACATGGCCACGCTCTATCTCGACCGCGAGCACGTACAACTGCGCCTCGATGGCGACGCCCTGGTGATGCGCAACGAGGCTGGCGAACGCATTGCCACCGTGCCCCTGCAGCCGCTGCGGCGCATCCTCGTGCGCGGCAACGTCAGCTTCGACAGCCGCTGTCTGGGCAAGCTGGGCGAACGCGGCATCGGTGTGCTGATCCTGCGCGGCCGCCACCCGCGCGCCACCCTGATGCTGCCGGCCCGCCACCATGACGCCACCCGCCGCATGGCACAGTACCGCGCCAGCTTCGATCCCGCCTTCTGCCTGCAAACCGCACGCCGGTGGGTAGATGAAAAATGCGAACGGCAGATCCACTACCTGGCGCAATTGCAGGTTAATCGCCCCGATGCCAGGCTGCCGCTCACCCGCGCCCTGCGCTCCCTGCGCAGCATCCGCGACAGCGTTGGCGGCAGCGGCCACATCGACCAGCTGCGCGGCCTCGAGGGTGCCGCCGCCCGCCAGGAGTTTCAGGCTTACGCCGCCCTATTGCCGCCCAGCATCGGTTTTGCCGAGCGCAATCGGCGGCCGCCGCGCGACCCCTACAACGCGGTAATCTCGCTGGCCTACACCTTGCTATATGCCGAAGCGCAACTGGCGGCGCACGACGCCGGGCTCGACCCTGCGGTGGGCCTGTACCACCAGCCCGCATTCGCCCACGAAGCGCTGGCATCGGACCTGATGGACCCCGAACGCCCGCGCCTCAACTTCTGGGCGCAACGGGCCTTCGCGCACCAGTGCCTGCGTAGTGAGGACTTTCGTACCAGCGAACACGGCTGCATGCTCGGCAAGGCAGGCCGGGCCCGTTTCTACCGCAGCTTTGAGTCGCTCACCGAGGGCATGCGCGCAGGCCTGCGCCGCCGCTGTCAGAACCTGATCGCCGCATTCGGGCTCGATGCCGAGGCCGCGACGGTTGCGCTCGATCGACGCGACACCTGCACCGGCGAGGATGGCCCCGATGCCGATGCAGATGCCGCTGCCGCGCTGGCGTCCGACATCACCGACGTTGCGCCAGCAGACGCTGGCGAAAACACCGGAGATCACGCATGAACCGCATCGTCATCGCATACGATATCAGCAACCCTCGCCGCCTTGCCCGCGTGCACCGCGCCACCCAGCGCCTGGCCACCGCCATCGAATACAGCGTATTCTTGGCGCAATGGCCAGCGCACTGGGATATCCGCGCGGCGATGGCTCCGATCATCGCCCAGATCGACCCCGTGCACGACGACCTGCGCGCCTACCCATTGCCGCGCCGCGGCTTGATCGCGCGCCTCGGTCGCGCCACACTACCTCCCGGCATCCACTTCAGTGCACTGCCGGCCCCGCTACATGAGGATGAGATGGATTGGTTCGCCCATGTCTTCACCGACCCACCCGATTCGCCCTGAGCCCCGTTACAGTCGGTTGAATTGCATGGACTTTCTGTCAGATGGAGCCGCAACCATTCCCTGAACTCAAAGGGATTAAGACCGGCAATGGAGCGTTGCAATTGCGTATCAGCGTCGCCGCAACCATTCCCTGAACTCAAAGGGATTAAGACCCTCCGCCGGATCGACGGGCGCCGCCGCAGGACGGGCCGCAACCATTCCCTGAACTCAAAGGGATTAAGACCCCTTTAACACCTTGCTATTGAGCGAAGACACAGCCGCAACCATTCCCTGAACTCAAAGGGATTAAGACTGGCACGGCACGTTGCAGCCCGAAACTTCTATTTGCCGCAACCATTCCCTGAACTCAAAGGGATTAAGACTAATGCGGTCGGCGGCCGCCGCGACTGCTGCCGGCCGCAACCATTCCCTGAACTCAAAGGGATTAAGACGCAGCCTTGGCTGCGGATAGGGCATCGCGCAGTGGCCGCAACCATTCCCTGAACTCAAAGGGATTAAGACCGTCCTGACTCGTTGGATTCGCCGTGCCGCTCACGGCCGCAACCATTCCCTGAACTCAAAGGGATTAAGACATAACGGTAATTCATGGTTATGTTCTGCCTTGCCGCAACCATTCCCTGAACTCAAAGGGATTAAGACGGCCTCAGCCACGCTGAGACGTTGGCGGTGGTGGCCGCCGCAACCATTCCCTGAACTCAAAGGGATTAAGACCGGAATCAATGCGCGCACCGCGTAGTAGGCCAAGCCGCAACCATTCCCTGAACTCAAAGGGATTAAGACGATTCTTTCGGATACATAGCCTGCTCCTGTCAGCCGCAACCATTCCCTGAACTCAAAGGGATTAAGACGGATCGGGTGCGCATATGCGCACCGTGAAGATTGCCGCAACCATTCCCTGAACTCAAAGGGATTAAGACACATCCCAGAACACCGGTGGCAGCATCGTGACCTTGCCGCAACCATTCCCTGAACTCAAAGGGATTAAGACCGCGCAGATGATCGCGCCCGTGGCGGTAGGTTTCGCCGCAACCATTCCCTGAACTCAAAGGGATTAAGACGTAACGGGCGACCGACCCTGACCACCTCTTCGGCCGCAACCATTCCCTGAACTCAAAGGGATTAAGACCGGCGCCGACGCTCGGAATCGCGAAGCTGCAGGGCCGCAACCATTCCCTGAACTCAAAGGGATTAAGACCCTCGCACAATGTCGGCGTTGACAGTCGGGATGCCGCCGCAACCATTCCCTGAACTCAAAGGGATTAAGACCGGGTCACCCGTTTGGGTGAGCAGCTCTTGACGGCCGCAACCATTCCCTGAACTCAAAGGGATTAAGACCGTGTTTGGCGAACCCAGCCGACACCGCTTGCAGGCCGCAACCATTCCCTGAACTCACAGGGATTAAGACTTTGTGAGCCTGCGCTTGTCGGCAATCGCAGCCGGCCGCAACCATTCCCTGAACTCA
>JAUXUI010000130.1 GCA_030681035.1 Lysobacteraceae bacterium
CGAGTGTAACGAAGGCGTAGTTCGCGCAGCGAACGCTGTCGCGAAGCGACCGAAACCCATCAACCAGGCCATTACAACGCGCTTGATGGGTTTCGCTGCGCTCTACCCATCCTACGACTGAGCCTTGACTTGGGTGGATTGGTGGCTGCTGCAGCGAGAAGCGTCTGGCTATATGCCGAAGCACCACTGGCTGCATCTGTGAGACGGGCGATTGACGTGCATTACATGCTGCGCCGCATGGCGGTCTGTTATCCTTTGCGGCTTTCCTGCCTGTATAGCCATCCATCCCATGCTTGAACTTAATCCGATTCGCCAGCGCATCGCCGACCTGCAGGGTCGGTTGTTGTCGCTGAGGGGGTTTCTTTGACTTCGACACCAAGAAAGAACGTCTGGAAGAAGTCACCCGTGAACTTGAACACCCCGATGTCTGGAACGACCCCGAGCGCGCACAAACGCTAGGGCGTGAGCGTTCTTTGCTGGAAAAGAACGTACTGACCATCGAACGACTCAACGGTGCGCTGGACGGCTCGACCGAGCTACTGGATCTGGCCGAGTCCGAGCAGGATGCCGACACCGCCGATGCGGTGTCCGCCGATGTCGAAGCCTTTGCGCGCGAGCTCGATGCGCTGGAGTTCCAGCGCATGTTCTCGGGCAAGATGGATGCCAGCAACGCCTTCGTCGATATCCAGGCTGGCGCCGGCGGTACCGAGGCGCAGGATTGGGCCGAAATGCTGCTGCGCATGTATCTGCGCTGGTGTGAGTCGCGCGGTTGGAAAACCGAATTGATGGAAGTCAGTGCTGGTGAAGTGGCGGGCATCAAGTCGGCCACATTTCGGGTCGAGGGCGACTACGCCTACGGTTGGTTGAAAACCGAAACCGGGGTGCATCGGCTGGTGCGCAAGTCGCCATTCGATTCCGACAATCGCCGGCACACCTCGTTTACCTCGCTATTCGTCAGTCCCGAGGTTGACGACAATATCGATATTCAGATCAATCCGGCGGATCTGCGTACCGATGTGTATCGCTCATCGGGTGCCGGCGGCCAGCACGTCAACAAAACCGAGTCGGCGGTACGCATTACCCACGAACCCTCCGGTATCGTGGTTGCCTGCCAGACCGGACGCAGCCAGCATGCCAACCGCGATACGGCAATGAAGATGTTGGCGGCCAAGCTCTACGAGATGGAAGTGCGCAAGCGCAACGTCGAGCGCGATGCGGTGGAAGCCACCAAGTCCGATATCGGCTGGGGCAGTCAGATACGCAATTACGTGCTCGATCAGTCGCGGATCAAGGATCTGCGTACCGGGATTGAGCGAACCGACACACAGAAAGTGCTCGATGGCGATCTTGATGAGTTTGTCGAATCGAGCTTGAAAGCCGGGCTTGAGGTCGGCGCGAAGCGGGTGGGTTGAGGTTCTGGCCGCATCCGTCAAACAGAATACGAGCACATGCTCAATCTCCTGAAAAGCTGAGCCAAATGACCGATCAAAACGACAACAACCTGCCAGCAGTAAACGAAAACCATCTGATTGCCGAGCGCCGCGCCAAGCTTTCGGCACTGCGAGAGCAGGGTGTTGCGTTTCCGAACGATTTTCAGCGAACCCACTACGCTGGTGATTTGCAGGCGACATATGCCGATGCCGAACACTGGAGCAGCGAGGCACTACAGGCCGAAGGCACACATGTTGCACTGGCCGGACGCGTGCTGGCCAAGCGGGTGATGGGCAAGGCCAGTTTTGTGCAGATTCAAGACATGAGCGGACGCGTGCAGTTGTTTTTGCAAGGCGCAGCGGTGGGCGAGGCGGTCTACGAGGCGTTCAAGGGTTGGGACATAGGCGACATCATCGGCGTGCAGGGCTCGCTGATGCGGACCCGCACTGGCGAGTTGTCGGTCAAGGCGAATGCGATCCGCCTATTGACCAAATCATTGCGGCCCTTGCCGGACAAGTGGCACGGCCTGGCTGATGTCGAGCAGCGTTATCGCCAGCGTTACGTCGATTTGATCGTGTCGCCCGATGTACACGCGGTATTTGTACTGCGTTCGCGCATCATTCGTGCCATGCGAAGCTGGCTTGATGCGCGCAACTTTCTCGAAGTTGAAACACCGATGATGCATTACATCCCCGGTGGTGCCACTGCGCGGCCGTTTGTCACCCATCACAACGCACTGGATTTGCAGTTGTATCTGCGCGTTGCCCCGGAGCTGTATCTCAAGCGCCTGGTAGTGGGCGGCATGGAGCGGGTCTACGAGATCAACCGCAACTTCCGCAACGAGGGCGTGTCCACCCGGCACAACCCCGAGTTCACCATGCTGGAGCTGTATCAAGCCTACGCCACCTACGTCGAAATCATGGATCTGACCGAGGCGGTGATTCGCGATGTCGCAACGCAGGTCATCGGTCGCACCGATCTTTCCTGGGAAGGCACCGCGATCGATCTTGGCCCGGCATTTCGGCGTTGGCGCATGGATGAGGCGGTGTGTCACTACAACCCGCAGATCAGCATCGCCGATTGCTCCAGCCGCGACGCGCTGGCCGCGCATTGCGCCCACCTCGGTGTACATGTGAAGGCTGATTACGGTTGGGGACGTTTGCTGCTCGAAGTTTTCGAAAAAACCGTCGAGCACGATTTGATCCAACCGACCTTTATTACCCATTACCCGGTGGAAGTGTCGCCATTGGCGCGCGAGTCGGACACGGAGCCGGGCATCACCGATCGATTCGAGTTGTTCGTACTCGGCCGCGAGATCGCCAACGGGTTTTCCGAGCTGAACGACCCGGAAGACCAGGCGGCACGTTTTCGCGCCCAGGTGGACGCCAAGGACAGTGGCGATGACGAGGCCATGCACTTCGATGCCGATTACATCCGCGCGCTGGAAGTGGGGCTGCCGCCAACCGGCGGCCTCGGCATCGGCATTGACCGGCTGGTGATGCTGCTCACCGACCGCCCGTCGATACGCGATGTGCTGCTGTTCCCGTACATGCGTCCTGAAGCGGGTTGAGCGGGCACGGCCGCGGGGCGCGATAAAGCGCTTTTGGTCCGCAAAGGACGCAAAGAGCGCCAATAAAGGCATCAAGGATGCTCTGATCAAGTCTGTCTTCGTCATTCCAGCGAAAGCTGGAATTGCAAACAGCAACATCGATCCCGGTTTTCTTTGGGGGGGCGACTTGTTCAGAGTGTCCTTGACGTCAGCTCAGGTGGAACTCCCCCGTGTTCAGAGCATTCATGAATGTCCAACCATCCGGTCGCCAGCCCGGACAAGCGGGGTGTTCCTGACACTCGCTTTTCTTCGCGTTCCTTTGCATTCCTTTGCGTTCCTTTGCGTCCTTTGCGGACTGCTCGCGCCCTTGTGCCTCGGTTCTTCCCAATCACGATGCCTACTTGGCGCTCTCGCGCAACTCGCGCCGCAGTATCTTGCCGACGTTCGATTTAGGCAATTCGCTGCGAAACTCGATATAGCGTGGCTGCTTGTAACCGGTGAGGTTTTCGCGGCAAAACGCCTTGATCTGTTCGACGCTGAGCGCGGGGTTCTTTTTGACCACGACCACCTTCACCGCCTCACCCGATTTGTCATCTGGCACCCCGACTGCTGCCACTTCGAGCACCTCGGGCATCTGTGCAATCACGTCTTCAATCTCGTTCGGGTAGACGTTGAACCCCGAGACCAGAATCATGTCTTTCTTGCGATCGACGATGTAGAAAAACCCCTGTTCATCCATGCGCGCCATGTCGCCGGTATGCAACCAGCCATCGTGGTCGATCACTTGCGCAGTGTCCTCCGGGCGTTGCCAGTAACCGGCCATCACCTGCGGGCCCTTGATGCACAATTCACCTACCTCACCGGTGGCAAGGGTGTCGCCTTCCTCGCTTTTCACGCACGCATCCGTGGATGAAATGGGCAGGCCGATGGCGCCGTTGAATTCAGCCAAACCCATCGGGTTCATGCAGGCGGCGGGCGAGGTTTCGGTGAGGCCGTAAGCCTCGATCAGGGTGACGCCGGTGACCTTTTTCCAGCGTTCGGCGACGGCACGTTGCACCGCCATACCGCCACCCAGACTCAGGTGCAACGGTGAAAAATCAATTTGATCGAAACCGGGTGTGTTCAGCAACCCATTGAACAGGGTGTTGACCCCAGTGATGGCAGTGAAGCGCGTGTTTTGCAACGTCTTCACGAACCCGGCCATGTCGCGTGGGTTGGCGATCAAATGATTGAGACCGCCAAACTTCATGAACACCAGACAATTCGCGGTCAATGCGAAGATGTGATACAGCGGCAGCGCGGTGATGATCGCTTCTTCGCCATAGGTGATGTTCCTGCCGAGCCAGGTGCATGACTGCTCCATGTTCGAGACCAGGTTGCGATGGGTCAGCATTGCGCCTTTGGCAACACCCGTGGTGCCGCCGGTGTATTGCAGGAAAGCGATATCGTCCAGGGTGACCGTCACTTCCGGGCAAGCCTTGCTGGCGCCCAGAGCAAGAGCCTCGCGAAACCCGATGGCTCCTGTGATCTTGTATGCGGGCACCTGCTTTTTGACATGGCGCAGCATGAAGTTGACGATTGCGCCCTTGGGGAACTTCAGCATGTCGCCGACACCGGTGACGACCGCTTTTTTTATCGCGGTATCGGCCAATACTTCAGCCACGGTGTGAGCGAAGTTCTCCAATACAACAATGGCAGAGGCGCCCGAATCCACCAATTGATGTTTCAACTCGCGGGCGGTGTACATGGGATTGGTGTTGACCACCGTCATGCCGGCGCGCAGCACACCGAAGATGGCGATGGGGTACTGCAACAGGTTAGGCATCATCAGGGCGACCCGATCGCCCTTTTTGAGTTTGAGGTCGTTGATCAGATAGGAGGCGAATTGACGGCTCAGGCGTTCAATCTCAGCGTAAGTGAGTTGCGTGCCAAAGCTGGCAAAACCCGGTTTGTCAGCGTACTTTTCGCAAACCTGATCCAGTACCGACAGGATGGATTGATACTGGCTGATGTCGATCTGTTCGGGTACCCCTTTTGGATACGAATCCAACCACGGTTTTTGCAAACTCATGAATACATCCTCCCAGATGTCTGTTGTTCGATCACTTTCGTGCCGGAGGTTCCGTACGTGTGCGTCCGGTTTTACCCCGATTGGAGCACAGGCCCGACATGGCTGCAAGGCAATGTGTGCATTGCTCCTGTTTTGCCTGCTACTTGTCTCCGGGTGTACGCATGAAGATGCCGAAGTGGCTCTGCGCAGGCAGGTGCAGGCCAGCATTGCGGCATTGGCTGAGCATGACCACGCCGCGTTCATGGATACCGTGGCGGATGATTTCGTCGGGCCGCAAGGTATGGATCATCATGGCGCATCGCAGATGACGCGTTTGTACTTCCTGCGCTTTCGCCAGATTCGCTTGATCGCCGGCCCGCTGGATGTCGCAATGGCTGACCAACGTGCGCGGGTATCGTTCACCGCGATGCTGGCTGGTGGTCAGAGCGGATGGTTGCCGGATCAGGCGCAAGCCTATCGGGTTGACAGTTCGTGGCGCCTTGTCGGTGATGACTGGCAGATGATTGCACTGGACTGGCGGCCGGTGGCGCGCTAGCAGCCTGTCAGATTTGACCGGTCCGGCGACTAGAGTGGCTCTTCGCTTCGCGCGGTCGGTTGCTTCGCAACAACGCCTGCTGCGCAGGCTGTGCCTTTACTTCGCCGCTACGCGGCTCGCTGGGTCGCCCACAGGGTGGGCTCCTACAGGGAGCGTTCACCGCTTTCGTGGGAGTGCGCCTGCGCGCGAAGCTCTTTCGCCAGTTCGTTCGCCGGCAGGCCGGCTCCCACAGAAGCACTGGCTCGCACCGGCGTGCAACACAGTTGCTACAAAGAGCGGTTGCGGCCACCTGTAGGAGCCCACCCTGTGGGCGACCCGCTGCAACGCGCGTTGCTGCGAATACGAGCGCCAACCACTCTGAAATCCATCGTCGTAACGCGCTCAAGCGAAGGAGACGCACCGGTCGGACTCAAGTCCGACCGGCTGCCAGCATCGCTTTACGTGTTCCATCGTTTGACCTCAGGCGGCTTTCTTTACGGCAAGCTGGCGCAGCACATAGTGCAGGATGCCGCCGTGGCGAAAGTACTCGACTTCCTTGGGGGTCAGCAGCAGCACCTTGGCCTTGAAGGAGACGCTGGAGCCATCAGCACGCTTGCCGGTGACGGTGGCGACCTTGCCGGCACCGTCGTCGAGGCCGGTGATGTCAAACACCTCGTCACCCTTGATGCCGAGTGACTGCGCGTTCTGGCCGTCGTCGAATTGCAGCGGCAATACCCCCATGCCGACCAGATTCGAGCGATGAATACGCTCGAAACTCTCGGCGATGACTGCCTTGACGCCAAGCAGGGTGGTGCCCTTGGCCGCCCAGTCGCGCGAGGAGCCTGTGCCGTATTCCTTGCCCGCCATCACCACCAGCGGCACGCTTTCGGCCTTGTATTTCATCGCGGCATCGTAGATCGCCAGCTTTTCCTGCGACGGGTAGTGAATGGTGTTGCCGCCTTCTTCGCCGCCCAGCATCAGGTTTTTGATGCGGATGTTGGCGAAGGTGCCGCGCACCATCACATCGTCGTTGCCGCGACGCGAACCATAGGAATTGAAATCGACCGGCTGCACGCCGCGTCCCTGCAAGAACTTGCCGGCCGGCGAGCTGGCCTTGATGTTGCCGGCCGGCGAGATGTGGTCGGTGGTAATCGAGTCGCCGAACAGGCCAAGCACGCGGGCGCCGTGGATGTCCGCAATCGTGCCCACTTCCATGCTCATGCCGTCGAAGTAGGGCGGGTTCTTGATGTAGGTGGACGCGTCATCCCACGCAAAGGATGCGCCATCGGGCGAGGCGATTTGGTTCCAGCGCGAATCGCCCTTGAACACATCGGCGTAGTTCTTCTTGAACATATCCGGGCCGATCGCGGCAATGATGGTGTCGCTGATTTCCTTGCTGCTCGGCCAGATGTCCTTGAGATATACCGGCTGGCCGTCGCTGCCGGTGCCGAGTGAATCCTTGTGCAGATCGATGTCGATGGTTCCGGCCAGGGCATAAGCGACCACCAGTGGCGGCGAGGCGAGGTAGTTCATCTTCACTTCCGAATGCACGCGGCCTTCGAAATTGCGGTTGCCCGAGAGCACCGAGCTGACCACCAGTTCGCCGTCGGCGATGGCCTTGGATACCGCTTCCGGCAGCGGGCCGGAGGTGCCGATACAGGTGGTACAACCATAGCCGACCACGAAGAAGCCAAGCTTCTGCAGGTCATCGAGCACGTTGGCCTTTTTCAGGTAATCGGTGACCACCAGCGAGCCCGGGCCGAGCGAAGTCTTGACCCACGGCGCCGGCTTGAGGCCGCGCTTGACCGCATTGCGGGCCAGCAGACCGGCGCCCAGCATCACCGCCGGATTGGAGGTGTTGGTACACGAGGTGATTGCCGCGATGACGACCGCGCCATCCTTGAGTGTGTAGCCAGGAGTGCTGTCTGCGGGCTTGGCGGATGCTTGCGAGGCGTCGTGGCCGACGGCGGTATCGCCACCTTCACACTCGAAATTGGCGATCGCGCCATTTTTTTGCTTGCGATTGGCGCTCATGCTGCCCACATTGTCGTGGAAGTTTTTCTTCATGTCCGACAGCAGCACCCGATCCTGCGGCCGCTTCGGGCCAGCCAGTGATGGTTTCACTTCGCCCATGTCCAGTTGCAGGGTGGCGCTGTATTCGGCTTCGTCATCGGTGCGCCACATGCCCTGTGCTTTGGCATAGGCTTCGACCAGCGCGATCAGGGATTCGTCGCGGCCGGACAGGCGCAGGTAGTTCAGCGCTTCACCATCAATCGGGAAGATACCGCAGGTAGCGCCATACTCCGGGGCCATGTTGGAAATGGTGGCACGGTCGGCCAGTGGCAGGTGATTCAGGCCATCGCCGAAGAACTCGACGAACTTGCCGACCACGCCGTGCTTGCGCAGCATCTGGGTAACGGTGAGTACCAGGTCGGTGGCGGTGGCGCCTTCCGGGAGTTTGCCGGTGAGCTTGAAGCCTACCACCTGCGGGATCAGCATCGAACTGGGCTGGCCGAGCATGGCGGCCTCGGCCTCGATGCCGCCGACGCCCCAGCCGAGCACGCCAAGGCCGTTGATCATGGTGGTGTGCGAATCGGTGCCGAACACGGTATCCGGGAAGGCATACAACTCACCGTCGATACTGCGTTCCATCACCACCCGCGCCAGGTTTTCCAGGTTCACCTGATGCACGATTCCGGTGTTGGGCGGTACCACCTTGAAATTGTCGAACGCTTTTTGGCCCCAGCGCAGGAAACTGTAGCGCTCGCCGTTGCGCTGGAACTCGATCTTGCCGTTGATGTCCAGCGATTCCGCCGTGCCGAACGAATCGACCTGCACCGAGTGATCGATGACCAGCTCGGAGGGGATCAGCGGATTGATGTTGGTGGCATCGCCACCCAACTTCACTACCGCGTCGCGCATCGCAGCCAGATCGACCACGCAGGGTACGCCGGTGAAGTCCTGCAACACCACACGCGCCGGCATGAAGGCAATCTCGGTGCTCGACTCGGCATTCGGGTCCCACTTGGCGACCGCTTCGATCGATGCCTTGGTCACTGACACGCCGTCTTCGTTACGCAGCAGGTTTTCGAGCAGAATCTTCATCGAAAACGGCAGCCGCTTGATGTTGAACTGCTTGCCCAGTTTATCGAGGCTGAAGTAGGTGAACTGACGGCCGTTGACGTCGAGGCGGGTCTTGGTGGCGAAAGAGTCGCTCATGCGGTGGCTCCGGGTGGCATCGAAAGGGGGAGGGTCGAAACCCAGCTGGTCATTATACGCGTAGGCGTTGGTTGACAGCGGCCGCAACGAATCGTTCCAAGCCGCATAGCCTCGCTTTGTACGTTGGCGACCGCTCCTGTGGGAGCGCGACTGCGCGCGAAGCTTTCGCAAGGTTGTTCGCCTGCGCGCGAAGCTCTTTCGCCAGATCGTTCGCCGGCAGGCCGGCTCCCACAAAAGCACTGGCTCGCACCATGGGGCAACGAAGCAGAGATATCGGGACTGGCTTTGATTGCTTGAACAACATTAAGTATGTAAAGTAAATTACTGATACATATACATTTAACCGGAACCCCCCATGCCCGATCAATGCGGTTTTTAACCAAACCATAACGTAAAAACTGTTACCCTCACCAAGTTGTGATTGGTGTCAGCCGCAACGCGCCACCGCAGCCGTCCGTGAATGCAAGCCCATTTGCAATCTCGCCTGTCTTCCATGGTGCTGCTTCGCCAGCACCGTGCCGCCCGCCAGGAGCCATTGATGACCGATTCCCTAACCAGCCTTTCCGATCTGCTCGAGATCAGCCGTGATGGTGTGGATTTCTTCGAGCAGGCATCACAGTGTGTTGATGACAAGCGCCTGCGTGCGCTTTTTTCACAATTGGCAAAGACCAAAGCCAGCTTGGCTGAAAACCTTTCCGAAGAGGTTACTGCCAAGCCAGGGCGCAAGGGTAAAGCGAGTGGCCCCGTCGCCGAGTTCCAGAAAACCTATGCCAGCCTGAGCACCAGCTTGCGCAAGGCGGATGTAACGCAAATCGATCAGCTCGAGCAGACTGAAGATCGCCTGCACAGCCGCTTTCAAGAATTGGTGATGGACCGCGACCAGACGTTTGTGGTGCGTGTGCTGGCCAAGCAGTATCTGGCCAAGGTTGACCCACTGCATCGTGAGATCCGTGCGCGCAAACGCAGCCTGAGCTGACGTTTCGTCCGGCCAGCCAACACCGTAACGCCGTGTAGCGGCGAAACAACAAAAGGGGCCTTGCGGCCCCTTTTGTTTTGCAGCTTGCTGTTGATGACGGTTGGCTTATTTGTCGCCACCGTCAAGACCACGGCGCGCCAGCAGCGGATTGGTGTCCGGTGCGCGGCCACGGAAGTTGGCGAACAGGGTCATTGCGTCTTCGGCACCGCCGCGTGAGAGCAGCGTTTTGCGGAAGTGATCGCCATTTTCGCGCTTCAGTCCACCATTCTCCTTGAACCACTCAACACTGTCGGCATCCAGCACTTCGCTCCAGATGTAGCTGTAGTAGCCGGCTGCGTAGCCGCCAATGATGTGCGAGAAGTAGGTGCTGCGATAACGCGGCGGTACCGGCGCGAAATCGACGCCGGCCTGTTTCAGTGCATTCGCCTCGAACGCCAGTACGCCATCGGCGTCGGGCACCTGCTCCGGGGTTACCTGGTGCCACGCCTGATCAAGCAACGATGCTGCCAGATATTCGGTGGTGGCAAAGCCTTGATTGAACTTCTGCGTGGCCATGACCTTGTCCAGCAATGCCTGCGGCATCGGCTCGCCGGTCTGGTAATGTTTGGCGTAGTTGGCCAGCACTTCCGGCCAGGTCATCCACATTTCGTTGACTTGTGAAGGATATTCAACGAAGTCGCGCGGCACGCTGGTACCGCTGAATCGCGGGTAGCGTACGTTGGAGAACATGCCGTGCAGGGCGTGGCCAAACTCGTGGAACATGGTGTTGGCTTCGTCAAAAGTGAGCAGGGTTGGCTCGCCTTGCGGTGGCTTTGGAATGTTCAGGTGATTGGCGACGACCGGCTGTGTGCCTAGCAGACTGGATTGTGAAACGTAGGCATTCATCCAGGCACCACCACGCTTGGACGGGCGGGCGTAGAAGTCGGCGATGAAGATGGCGAGCTGGCTGCCATCGGCATCGAACACATCAAAGACGCGCACATCGGGCTGATACACCGGCAGGTCGGTACGTTCCTTGAAGCTCAGGCCGTAGAGCTGATTGGCGGCAAAGAAGACGCCGTTTTGCAACACATTGTCGATCTCGAAGTATGGACGCAGCTGCGATTCATCAAAATCGTAGCGGGCGCTGCGCACTTTTTCGGCGTAATAGGCCCAATCCCAGGCGGCTAGCTGGAAACCGCCCTTTTTGGCGTCGATCAGCTTCTGCATGTCTGCCGCTTCCTTGCGGGCATTGGCTACCGCCGCTGGCGCCAGGTCGCTCAGCATCTTGTTGACGGCTTGTGTGGTACGTGCGGTCTGGTCTTCCAGACTGTAGGCGGCGTGGTTGGCGTAACCCATCAATAGGGCGCGCTCAGCGCGAAGCTTGGCGACCCGTGCGATGTTGGCGCGGTTGTCGTACTCGCCACCGTGGCTACCGCGACCAACGGAGGTGGTCTGGATGCGCTCGCGCAGGGCGCGATTTTCAAGCGAGGCAAGCGATGGCTGGCCTGAGGTGTTCATCATCGCCAGCATGAACTTGCCGTCCTTGCCGGCGGCTTTGGCGGCTTGGGCAGCCGCTGCAATTGCATTGTCGGACAGGCCGGACAGCTCATCGCGACTGTCGACCACGATCGCTGATGCGTTGGTTTCCTTCAACACGTTTTGGCTGAAGCTGGTTTGCAGCGAGGCCAGTTCGCTGTTGATGGCCTTGAGCTTTTCCTTGTCGGCATCCGACAGGTTGGCGCCAGCGCGCACAAAATCGGTGTGGTAGCGCTCGAGCAGATATTTCGATTCGGCGTCGAGACCGAGGCTGTCGCGTTGCTCATAAAGCGACTTCACGCGTGCGAACAGCTTGCTGTTCAGGGCGATGGCATCGCGGTGGGCCGATAGCTTGGGTGCCATTTCACTCTGGATTTTTTCCAGCGTATCGTTGGTGTTGGCGCCGGCCAATGAGAAGAATATGGTTTGCACGCGATCCAGCAACTCGCCGCTGCGTTCCATCGCCACGATGGTGTTTTCGAAGCTGGCTGGCTCGGCGTTATTGGCGATCACCTCGATTTCGGCGGCATTTTCGGCCATGCCCTTTTCAAAGGCGGGCGTGTAGTGCTCGTCGCGGATCGTGTCGAACGGCGGGTAGCCAAAGGGCAGTGTGCTGGCCACAAACAACGGGTTGCTGGCTTCGCTGGTGGCAGCGGCGTCGGCTTTGGCCGGCGGCTCAGAGGTGGAACAGCCGGTAATAGCCAGCGACAGGGCGCCAGCGAGTGCAACTGCGAGTCGGTGATTCATGTTTGCAGATTCCTTGGTTGAGCAGCGTCAGCCACCAAGGGTAACGCAAGCGGCTGCTGGTTGCCGCCATGACTTTTGACACCATGACTTTTGGCAGGGCAGCGCTCAGCGCTCGAGCCACGGTGGTGGTTGCAAGCCTTTGCCCTGTAAAAACGAGGGGTTGAACAACTTGGACTCATAACGGCTGGCACTGTCGCACAGGATGGTTACGACGCAATGCCCAGGCCCGAGTTGCCTGGCCAGACGAATGGCACCGGCAACATTGATGCCGCTGGATGTACCCACGTAGAGTCCTTCTGTGCCAATCAGCTCCCACAGCACCGGCAGCCATTCATGATCGGGGATGTTGTAGGCATCATCGATGCGCGCGCCGCTGAGATTGCCGGTGATGCGGTTTTGGCCAATGCCTTCGGTGATTGAACTGCCGTGTGATACCAACTTGCCGGTCTTCACCCAACTGCAAATGGCTGCGCCATCCGGGTCGGCAGCAGCCGTGACCACCGTGGGACTGCGCTGTTTGAGGTAGGCGGACACGCCGGCCAGTGTGCCGCCGGTGCCGACCGAACAGATGAAGCCGTCGACTTTGCCGCCCGTTTGCGCCCAGATTTCCGGCCCGGTACTGGCGGTGTGGCCATTGCTGTTGGCCAGGTTGTCCCATTGATTGGCATAAAAAACCCCGCCGGGCGTGTTGGCGGCCATTGCTTCGGCCAAGCGTCGGGCCTGATGCACGTAGTTTTCCGGGTTCGCGTACGGGACGGCAGGCACGGTGCGCAGATCGGCACCCATGCCGCGCAACGCTGATTGCTTCTCGGCGGATTGGGTATCGGGCATCAGGATGATGGTCTTGAGTCCCAATGCGTTGCCGGCCAACGTGAGGCCAATGCCGGTATTTCCGGCGGTGCCCTCAACCACGGTGCCGCCCGGCGCTATCAAACCACGCTCCAGCGCGTCGAGCAGCAGATACTTGGCGGCGCGATCTTTTACCGAACCACCTGGATTCATGAACTCGGCTTTGCCAAAAATCTCGCAGCCGGTGCGCTCCGACGCCACGCGCAACCGGATCAGCGGGGTATTGCCGATGTGATCAAGAAACGGACAGTTGATAGCCATGGTATGTGCTCATGCAAGTGTGCTTGCAGTGCAACGGTTATTAACGAAAAGGTCAAGCGTTCCGCATTGCTCATGCAAAGGCTGCTGCGTACATGCGGACAACTCGTCTATGCTTGGATACCTGTCGAATCCGGAGGACTCACGCATGTATACGCTGTATTACGCGCCCGGCGCGGCCAGTTTCGTGGTCCATTGGTTGTTGATCGAGGCGGGCGCCGAGTATCGCCTGCAGCGCGTCAACCTGCAGGACGGTGAACAGCGCAGTGAGGCTTACTTGAAGCTCAATCCCAACGGTGTGGTGCCGACGTTGCTGATCGACGGCAAGCCGGCGAGTGAGGCGGCAGCGCTGGTATTGCATCTGGCCGATTCATTTCCGGCATTGGCGCTGGCGCCGGCCATCGGCAGCCTGGAGCGGGCGCATTACTACCAGTGGGTACTGCACTTGGCCAACACCGTGCAACCGGCATTCCGGCACTGGTTTTTTGCCGCCGAGGCGGCGGGTGAGGCGAATGCCGATGCCGCCAAGGCGCAAGCCCGCGCGCGGATCGAAGCGGCGTGGCAGCGCATCGACGCCCACCTGCAGGCCAACGGGCCGTATTTGTTGGGTAAATCCCCCAGCGCCGCCGATTTCTTGCTGACCATGTTGATGCGCTGGTCGCGCAACATGCCGCGTCCGGCCACTGAATGGGCGAATCTGGCCACGTTGGCGCAGCGCATGAAAGCGCGCCCGAGTTTTGCGCGGCTGTGTCAGGCCGAGGAGTTGACCGAGTGGACCTGACAACGCAGGGGGCACAGGCATGAACGAAGTAGAGCTGATCGATTGGCGGCACCAGCAGTTTGTGCTGCATGAGGTACTGCAGGTGGCGCAGCTCACGCGTTATCCGCATTTCTCGCAGCACAGCATTGATACCTTCGATGCGGCACTTGAGCTGGCGCAGCAGCTGGCGCTGACGCATTTTCAACCGCACAACCGCGAGGCCGACCTGAACGAGCCGCGCGTACGCGATGGCAAGGTGCATCTGGTGCCCGCAGTAGCCAAGGCACTGGCCGCGTATCGCGAGGCGGGTTTTTTTGCGGCGGGCGCCGATGAGTCCGATGGCGGCATGCAATTGCCTTACACCATTGCGCTGGCCTGCGACGGGCTGTTTGCCGGTGCCAATGTCGCCACCGCCGGCTATCCGATGCTGACCAAGGGCGTTGCCCATCTGATCGCCAGGTTCGGCACTGCCGACCAGAAACAACGCTTCTTGCAGCCGCTGCGCGATGGCCGTTTCTTCGGCACCATGTGCCTGAGCGAGACGCAGGCCGGCTCGTCGCTGGGCGATATCAGCACCCGCGCCGAACCCATCGGTGACGGCGATTACCGCATTAGTGGCGCAAAGATGTGGATCTCCGGCGGCGAGCACGAGTTGGCCGACAACATCGTACACATGGTGCTGGCGCGCACCCCCGATGCGCCGTCGGGTGTGCGCGGCATCAGCCTGTTCATCGTGCCACGCTACCGGGTGGCGGCCGATGGCAGTGTTGGCGAGGACAATGATGTGCGGCTTGCCGGCGTCAACCACAAGCTTGGGCAGCGCGGCATCGTCAACACCTTCCTCAAGTTTGGCGAGCGCGGCGAGTGCATCGGCCATCGGGTAGGGCCGGAACATCGCGGTCTGGCGCAGATGTTCGTGATGATGAACGAGGCCCGGATCGGTGTTGGCATCGGCGCGATCATGCTGGGCAATGCCGGCTATCGCTATGCGCTGGCCTATGCCAGGGAACGGCGTCAGGGCCGTCATCCCGATCAGAAAGACCCGCAAAGCCAGCCGCTGCCGATCATCGAGCACGCCGATGTGCGGCGGATGCTGTTGCAGCAACGCGTCTATGTGGAAGGTGCCCATGCCCTGGCGCTGTACGCGGCAACACTGGTCGATACCCAGAACCACGATCCCGAGGACACCGTGCGTGCGCGTGCCGGGGTTGTGCTGGAGTTGCTCACCCCGATCATCAAGGCATGGTCGGCGCAGTGGTGCGTCAAAGCGAACGACCTGGCGATCCAGGTGCTGGGTGGTTATGGCTATACCCGCGAGTATCCGGTAGAGCAGTTCTATCGCGACAATCGGCTCAATCCAATTCACGAAGGCAGCAACGGCATTCAGGCGTTGGACCTGCTCGGCCGCAAGGTGCTCACCGACAACGGGGCAGGGCTGCGGGCATTGCTTGATGCGATGGCAGGCACCATCGAATCGGCAGCCGGCCAGCCCGAGCTGATCCCGTATGCGCAGGCATTGGCGCAGTACGCCAAGCGTGCCGCCGACGTGACCTTGCGTATTGGCAGCGAGTTGGCCGCAGGCCGGTTGCGCCAGGGGCTGGCCAATGCCTCGCAATACCTCACCGTGATGGGGCATCTGTGCGTGGGCTGGATGTGGTTGCGCCAGGCGCAAACGGCCAGCACGGCATTGCCGGCGGCGCACGCTGCGGATGCGCGTTTCTATCGTGGCAAGTTGCATGCCTGCCGGTTCTTTTTTCAGCACGAGTTGCCAACCATTGAAGCGGCGTTGCGGCTGCTGGAATCCATGGACAGCAGCGTGTACGACATGCAGATCGACTGGTTCTAACCATGACCGCAAACAACAAACTCAGCATTGAACGCCGCGGCCATGTGCTGTTGATCGGCTTTGATCGCGCCGAGAAACGCAACGCTTTCGATGTCGATATGTATCTGGCACTGGCCGCTGCCTACGGCGAACTGGATCGTGATCCGGACCTGCGTTGCGGCCTATTGTTTGGTCATGGCGAGCACTTCACCGCGGGGCTGGATTTGCCGCAATGGGCACCGGTGCTGGCTCGCGGCGAATGGATTGCCTTGCCCGAGGGTTGCATCGAACCGTTCGGGCTGGACGAAGGCAAACGCCTGCGCAAACCGATGGTGGTGGCGGCACGCGGAGTCAGTTTTACCGTCGCGGTGGAGTTGATGCTGGCTGCCGACATCCGTGTCGCCGGTACCGACGCACGTTTTGGTCAGCTCGAAGTGCAACGCGGATTTTTCCCTTGCGGCGGCGCAACGGTGCGGCTGGCGCAGGAAGTGGGTTGGGGCAATGCCATGCGCATCATCCTCAGCGGTGAAGAGTTTTCGGCCGAGGAGGCGTACCGATTGGGCCTGGTGCAGGCGCTGGTGCCGCCGGATCAGACGTTTTCCGCCGCACTCGCGATTGCCGAACGCATCGCTGCCCAGGCCCCACTCGGAGTGCAGGCGGCTTTGGCCTCGGCTCGCCATGCCCGCGTGGCCGGTGATGTGGCAGAGTTGGCGGTGATGTTCAGCCGTCTTGGCCCGGTGTTGGCGAGCGAAGACATGGCCGAAGCCTTGAGCGCGTTCAACGAGCGCCGTAACGCGGTATTCAAAGGGCGCTGATCGTGCTGGATGCGTTAGCATCCGTGCGCGGCTTCGCCAGTTGTGCGCCGACATGGGCAAGCCGCGCCGCAACGTCAGGCTTTAGCAGGTGTTGCAACGCCTGCTCGCGCAGGTGCTGGATATTATCGCTGGATGCATCGTCCAGAAACTGGCTGCCGGCTGCAAGCTTCAACTGCATCCGGGTATAGCCGTCGCCAACCAGCAAACGGGCGATCTCGTCATTGTTGTCGGAGGCGGCATCGAACACCACATCCAGCAACGGCATCGCCCATTGCATCGCGCCCCAGCTTTTCGCATCGTGAGCGCTGATTGGGTAAGCATGGCGTCCGGTGCCCATCGACAACAACAGGAGATGTCTGGGATCGTCGATGCGGTCGTCGCAGCGCAGTGCTTCGGCGATCGCGCACAGCGCCGGGTTGTTGGCAACAACGCCACCATCGATCACCGCCATCTCGCGTTCACCGATGCGCATCGCGTGTGCCGGAAAATAACCGGGCGCTGCTGCCGAGCCGCGCAGGGCTTCCCATACCGGCACATCGCGGTGCTCGGGCGCGTAACTGCGGAAAAACACCGGTTCCCGCGCGATGGTATCGAAGGCCAGCAACATCACCGGGCGTTGCAGTTGGCCCAGTGTCATGTCGCCGAACACCAGATGTAGCACCCGGTCGAGGCCACGACCATCAAACTTCGGCGCCGACAGGCCTTGGCTGGCAATGCGGCGGGCACGGGACAACACTCGTTTGGGCGCATCCGGGAAAATCGCGCGGCTGGCTTCTTCGTACAGATGGGCCAGCTCGGCAGGGCGCTTTCCTGCGGCAAGGCCAGCCACCACCAAGGCACCGGTTGAATTACCTACCAGTAAGTCGAATTGATCGGCAACTGGCCCGGCATGGTGCGCTGCCAATGCGTTCTCAAGATGAGCAAGCCACAAGCTGGGCACCACACCACGAATACCGCCGCCATCGATACTCAGAATCCGTTGCGCCCGCAAAGCCTGCTACTCCATGTCAGTAATGGTCTGTAATGGTCGCCCCGGGGCAAATGATTGATGCCGTGGCACCACCCGGGACGTGCGTTGATTGACTGCACTGACAGCCGCCAAGTTCCCGCATCAGCCTCCGAACACGCGCTTGAGCAGATCACTGCCACGCTTGAGCGGGTTACTGCGGATCGCCTTTTCTTCCTCGGCTATGTAATGAAACAGGCCATCGAGTGCCTTGTCGGTAACGTATCCATCAATATCCTGCATGTTTCCAGCGCCAAATGCACTGGCCAGAGCACCAGTCTTTTCAGTCAATGCCTTGTAGCGTTGGGTTACATCGTTATTGGCGGTGGCCTTGCTCACGATGGGAAGAAACGCATCACGTAGCCGATCTTCACTGACCTTGCGGAAGTATTGCGTGCCTGCATCATCACTACCGCGCACGATGTCCAGCGCGTCTTTGACCGTCATCGCACGAACGGTATCGGCAAAAATGTCCGCAGCCGCAGGAACCGCTTGCTCGGCAGCACGGTTCATGGATGTCTCAAAGGCATCGACCGAGGCGCCGGCACCAAACTTGCGCGCCAACTTGGTTGCTTTGCGCAAGCTTTTCGGTGTGGCGATTCGTACCGCCTCATCGGCCAGAAAGCCGTCCGTCTTGCCGAGCCGTAGTACGGCATTTCGCGTGCCTTGCGCCAGCGCTTCCTTGACGCCTGCTGCTGCGTCAGCCTCGCCGACGGGCGCAACGGAATTCTCGGAAGCACTGGATTGACCCAACAGTTGACCGAGACGGTCGGAAAGCGACTGCGCTGCACACGGCACAGATAGTGTCATCGTCAGACTTCCCAGAAGCGGCAACAAGTACGCGGTACGCATCAATGGCTCCTACACATGTGTGGCAGACAGTGCCCTCTAGTGTAACGCTGTGAGCGCATACACACGGCCATCGCTGGCGTTGCCAAGCACGTGACCCGGCGAAGTTGGGCCCGGCCGCATTACCCCGAAAAGTTCAGGATTGACTTGTTCAGAGCATCGCAAGAGATCAGCGAAGCCATGGTGGAAGATCCAAACGTGTTGCACTTGACGCTTGAGACAGCCGAGTGCGGCAAGCCAGTCATGATGATATTTCAGGCACCACGAAACCACCCGTTCACTACTCGCATTTATGCTAAAACCGGGTTAGAGTGCCAAGCGCTGTGGTTGCTTGGGTCACTGAAGATCGTGGCCCGATGCGGTAGATCCAAATGATCCGCTACATCGATGCGCGTCGCTTTCTCCCGAGGCAATACAGCACCCGTGGCGAGCGGTTAATTTTTCGCCAGTCCTTTCACACACTGTTTTGGGAGCAAGTTTATGTCGGATCGTCAAAATGGCACGGTAAAGTGGTTCAACGATGCCAAGGGATTTGGTTTTATCAGCCGCGAAAATGGCGAGGACGTGTTTGTTCACTTCCGTGCCATTCAGGGTGATGGCTTCAAGTCGCTGCAAGAAGGCCAGCAAGTAACCTTCAAGCTCGTGCAGGGGCAGAAGGGCTTGCAGGCGGACGAGGTCCAGGCCCTGTAATCAGGCGCATGCCTTTGCTTGCAAACACCGACCCCGGGCACTGCCCGGGGTCGGTGTTTCAGCGTGGCGGTTTCACTCCAGCGCGGCGTGATTTTTTGCAACGCTCGCCCACAGCATGCCAATCAGGGCAATAAGACCAGCAATGGTAAACACGGCCTGTGGCCCGTAATGATCCCAAATCAGCCCGGCGCCAATACTGGCCAACAATACCGACACGCCGAGTACCAGATTGAATACACCAAACCCCGTGCCCCGTTGCGCCGCCGGTACGGTGTCGGCAATGCACGACGCCAGCACACCCTGGGTCAGCCCCAAGTGCATGCCCCATAAGGCCACTCCGACCAGGATATGGACAAAACCGTGCGCACTCGCCAATAGCGCATTGGCGATCACCAGCACAAACATGCCCAGCGTGACCATGCGCATGCGCGGGATTCGATCCGACAACTTGCCAGCAGGGTAGGCGACAAGTGCGTAGGCCAGACTCAGGCAGACCAGCACCCACGGCGCGGCGGCATAGGCCACACCCATTTGAACGGCGTGCAGGATCAGGAATGCCTCACTGATTCGGGGCAATGTCAGCACCATAGCCAATGCAGCCAGGTGCCAGAATGGTGCAGGCAGACTGCGTATCGCCGGAAGCCGCAATGTCGGCACCGGGGCGCTTGTTGGCGGACCGGTTGGTGTCGGCACGTCTTTCACATAGCGAAAGATCAGCCAAACGGCAACGATGCCCGGAATGACCGCCAGCCACAAGACAGCGCGGATATAGCCATCAAGAGCCCACATTAATCCGATTGCAAGCAACGGTCCCAGCACAGCACCGAGAGTGTCCATCGACTGACGCAGACCGAACGCCGCGCCGCGCATACCCGGCGGTGTGGCATCGGCGATCAGGGCATCACGCGGCGCACCGCGGATTCCCTTGCCAATGCGATCAATCCAGCGCGCGGCGGCGACGAGCGTCAGCGATTGCGCCAGCGGAAACAGGGGTTTTACCAACGTCGCCAGTCCGTAGCCGGCAAGAATCAGCGGCATACGACGACCGAGGCGGTCACTTAATCGGCCGGAAAACACCTTGACGACCATCGCCAATGACTCGGCGACGCCTTCAAGCAGTCCGAGTGTGGTTGCCGATGCACCCAGAGTGACGGTAATGAAGATCGGCAACAGACTGTGTATCAGCTCGGAACTGGTGTCCATGCACAAGCTGACCCAACCGAGCACCCAGACGGTGCGTGGCATGGAGGCTGAAGTAGCGGACGTCCTGTATCCAATCATAAAATTACATAATATACATTATGCGAAGTAAACCGAGCCGTCACGGGACCCACGGCAAAACCCCGCGCCGCCATGCGGTAAGCGGGTTTCGCTTCCGCGACATGCGCCTTTCGTGCGGCCTGAGCAGCCCCGCCACCGCGAAAGTGTTGCACGTCTCGCCGCGTACCGTACATAACTGGGAATCGGGTACCGTCCGCATTCCCTATGCGGCGTTCAAGTTACTGCGCCTGCTGCGCGGTGGCGAGTTGGCCGGGGTCGCGTGGAAAGGCTGGCGGCTGAGCCGGGACACGCTCTACAGCCCCGAGGGCCACGGTTTCAAAGCCAGTGATCATGCGTGGTGGTCGCTGTTTGGTGAACTGCGATCACAGTGACAGCCGGCCCCGATTCCGGACGCAACGGCAACCGCACCTGATAAGCATGGTACCGTCAGGTTATGTACGGTATCCTGCCGTACAAGGAGAAACCGCCATGACCACCAGCGCCGCCCGTTTGGACCTGCGCCTGAACCCGGCCGACAAAGCCCGCATCGCCCGCGCCGCGGACCTGCGCGGCGTGCCGTTGTCGGCGTTCGTGCGCGACGCCGTGTTGCGCGAGGCTGAGAGCGTCATGGCCGCGGAACTGACCGTCACCCTGTCGGCCGCGGAGTCGCGGCGTTTCCTGAAGGCGCTCGATGCGCCGTTCAAGCCCAACGCCCGCCTGAAGAAGGCGATGCAAGACGCCGCCAAGTTGATCCGCTGACGTGGCCCTGCTGTTCGCGCCGTTGGATACGCGGCTGCACCAGCGCACCACCTTTCGCTGCGGCGTACCGGCGCTGGATGCCTACCTGCAGCAGCAAGCCGGCCAGCACCAGCGTGACGGTATCGCCACCACCCATGTCCTGACCGACGACAGCGATCCGGCCCGCATCCTCGGTTATTGCAGCCTGGCGGCCGCGCAACTGCAGTTGCACGACCTGCAAGCGGCGGATCGCCGGCGGCTGCCCGCCTACCCCGTGCCTGCCGTGCGTCTGGGCCGGCTGGCGGTGGCGACCGGGGTGCAAGGCAAAGGCTATGGCCGACTGTTGCTGGGCCATGCCATGAACTGCAGCGTGGCCCTGCGCGGGCAACTGAGTGTGCGCGTGCTGGTGGTCGATGCCCTGGACGAGCGCGCCGCCGCTTTCTACCGGCTGCACGGCTTTCACGAAACATCGGACCAGGCCCACACGTTGTACCTGCCGTTAGGCCAAGCCTGACGCGCACCATATCAAGGGGAATGTAATGCCGGAGCTGTATTTCAAAGGCAAGGAATTTGTCTACAACCACCACCTTACGGTGCCCTTCCGGCCGCTGGTGCCGCAGCCGGACAAATCCTGCGGCAGCGATTCATCCGCACCAAATTGCAGGACAACACCATGACCACCCTTGCGAACATGATCGATGATCTGAGCCGTCAGCTACCTGAGCTCATGCACCCGCAAGCAGACGCACAGGTGGCACGAAGTTTTTCCCGCGCCTTCTACGCGCTTTACACTGAAATGCGCGTCGGCCCGGGCGATGCGCTGCCAGCATCGGTCCAGGCTTTTTTACAGCAGACCGCCCCCGACATGCGATCTGGCCTGTTGCCGCTGGATCGGTACCTATACAGCCGGATGGATGCATTGTTGGGGACGATATGGAAGTCCGATGAATGGTTGGGCCTGTGCCATCTGCGATCCACGCGTGAGGCGCTGCGCGACCTTTATGCGCCCTACTTGCCCATCGGGGACATAATGCCCGCTGATCCTGAACTAGACGCTGCAATCCGCGACAAGGGCAATCGCGAGGCGGTGCAGGATGCGAACCTGACCCCGACCAGATTTCCGGCCAGCCATTGGTGGTGGGGCATGTCCTGAAGGCAACTCCTGCCCCTTCATTCCTTCAAGCCGAGCGGAACATATTGCGGCTGTGCTCCAGGTGCCATTACCACCTTGTACGGGATGCCCATGAACACGTTTTCAGCGAAAAAAACCAGATTCGTCCCTACCATCGCAGGCGGTGTGATTTCCGTGAAATCCGGGATGCCGAAATTGTGCAACCGAACCGCCCCCGGCGCCACTTCTTCGCCCAAATCTTCGGTGTCGTAGGTTGCCATGTATTTCGTGTGGAAAGCCGCTGGGTCCATGATCAGGTCAAAATCTGATCCGTGCGCCAGATGGTTGACCACCTGCGCATAGGCGCGCACCCACTTTGGGTCAACCAGGGCGGGCGCAAGGCGTATCGCCTCAAGTGGATCGAAGGTTTCTACTTGTCCGATAATAACTACTGGCGCGCCATTGCTGGCAAAATCGACCTCGATGGGGGGCAAGTCGTCAGTCATTATCGTTTCCTCGATGTATGGTAGCGGCACTACTGGCCACCGGGGTTTTATGCGTCTTGCAGCCGACGCGCATTACATCACGGTACCTGATTAGCGCTGAATCTCAGCCCGGCACCTCATTCGTTGCTCATTCGCCATGAAAAACCCAGTGTATTGAACGGTAATTCAGTCTGGCTGGATAATCGATCCGTATCCCTGCGGATTCAACGCCTGCCAGCGCCACGCATCGCGGCACATCGCGTCCAGATCATGTTCTGCCTTCCAGCCGAGCAGTTCGTGTGCCAGGCCCGGATCGGCAAACACGGTGGCGCTGTCACCGGGCCGACGAGCTACAATATCGTACGGGATAGCTTTACCTGCGGCGCGCTCGAAGGCTTTGACCATTTGCAGTACGCTGACACCGCTCCCGGTGCCGAGGTTGACGGTGACGCTGCGATCTTTGTTGCACAGATAATCCAGCGCATCGACATGGGCACGCGCCAGGTCCATCACGTGCAGGTAATCGCGTACGCCGGTACCGTCCAGCGTTGGGTAATCATCACCGAACACCTGCAAGCGTTCGCGTCGACCAACCGCGACCTGGCACACGAACGGCATTAAATTGTTCGGCGGGCCGTTGGGGTCCTCGCCGATCAGGCCCGAAGGGTGTGCGCCCACCGGATTGAAGTAGCGCAGCACCGCGGCGCGGAAGTTCGGGTCGGCAGTACACAGGTCGCCGATCAGTTGCTCCATCACCAGTTTGGTGCGGCCGTAGGGGTTGGTCGTCTGCAGCGGCGCATCCTCGCGCACCGGCACCTGCGCCGGATCGCCGTATACGGTGGCAGACGAGCTGAATACCAACCGCCGCACGTTGGCATCGCTCATCGCACTCAGCACCGTTATCGTGCCGCTGATGTTGTTGTCGAAGTAATCCAGTGGGCGGGCGCAGGATTCGCCTACCGCTTTGAGCGCAGCGAAGTGCATGACCGCGTCGAACCGGTATTCGGAAAACAGCCGCGCCAGCGCGGCCGCGTCGCGCACATCGAGCTCGTGCAGCGGCAATGGTGCGCCGATCACCTGCTCCAGGCGGGCGACCGCAGCGCGTGAGCTGTTCGAGAAATTGTCGGCAATCACCACCTGGTGGCCGCGTTCGACAAGCACCACGCAGGTGTGCCCGCCGATGTACCCCGCTCCGCCCAACACCAGAATCAGCATCGTTGATCTCCGTGATATGCCTGTGCTTGAACATGTGACGACGTGCGAATATGCGTAGTGTAGTGTTTTCAGTCGCGTTGCCGGATTCGCACGCAATTCGCGTTGAATCAAACGCACTGGCTGGATACACACGGCCATTCCTGTGCAACCACCCTGACGAGATGATCCTGACGATGAGCGCTGTTCTGCCTGACCACGACCAAATACGCGTTGCCGTCATCGGCCTGGGTTACGTTGGCCTGCCGTTGGCAGTGGCATTTGGCCAGCACCTGCCGACGATCGGCTTCGACATTGATCAGAATCGCATCGCCGAACTCAATACGGGGCGCGATCATACGCTGGAAGTATCCAGCAACGAGTTGCGCGCAGCGCAGCAGTTGCGTTGTAGCCATGAACCGGCCGACCTGCAAGGCTGCAATGTGTTCATTGTCACCGTCCCTACCCCGATCGATGACTACAAGCGCCCCGACCTGCGGCCGCTGGAGTCGGCCAGTCGCACGGTGGGCCGGGCGATCCGGCACGGCGGAGTGGCAATCTATGAATCCACCGTTTATCCGGGTGCCACCGAAGAAGTGTGCGTGCCGATCATCGAGCGCGAATCGGGGCTGCGTTATCAGCGCGACTTCCACGCCGGCTACAGCCCCGAGCGGATCAATCCCGGCGACAAGGTGCATCGGCTGGAAACCATCACCAAGGTCACTTCCGGCTCCAGCCCCGAGGCGGCGCAATTCGTCGACCAGCTTTACCGTCGGATCATCACTGCGGGAACCCATCTCGCCTCCAGCATCCGCGTGGCTGAGGCAGCCAAGGTGATCGAAAACACCCAGCGTGACGTCAACATTGCGCTGATCAACGAGCTGGCGCTGATTTTTGAGCGCATGGGCATCGATACCCACGAAGTGCTGGAAGCAGCCGGTACCAAATGGAATTTTCTGCCGTTCCGCCCCGGCCTCGTCGGTGGCCATTGTATCGGCGTGGATCCGTACTACCTCACCCACAAGGCACAGCAGATCGGTTATCACCCGGAAGTGATCCTTGCCGGCCGCCGCATCAACGACAGCATGGGCAGCCATGTAGCGCAGCGGGTGATCAAGCTGATGGCGCAGCGGGAAATCCCCACAGCCAACGCCAAGGTGTTGATCCTGGGGCTGGCGTTCAAGGAAAATTGCCCGGATCTGCGCAATACCCGGGTGATTGACATCATCGCCGAGCTGCGCAGCTACAACGTCAATGTGGATGTGTGCGATCCCTGGGTGGACGGCACGCAGGCCAAGCATGAATATGGCATTGATCTGGTGGCAGAGCCTGAGAACGGGCACTACGATGCATTGATCATCGCGGTGAGCCACGACCAGTTCGTCAGCAAGGGCGCAAGTGGGGTGCGTGTACTGGGCAAGCCGGGTGCCGTGCTGTTTGACGTAAAACGCGTGCTGCCGCGCGAACAGACGGATGGTTGCCTGTAATCCCTCAAAACCCGATCAGGATCACCATGCGCGTATTGGTCACCGGCGCTGCCGGCTTTATTGGCTCCCACCTCTCACAACGGCTATTGGCACGTGGCGACGAGGTGCTGGGTTACGACAACCTCAATGCCTACTACGACCCAGCCCTCAAACAGGCACGGCTTGATCGCCTGACACCGCACGACAACTTCCGCTTTGTGAAGGCATCGCTGGAAGATGGTTCAGCGCTGGAGCACGCGTTTACCGAGTTCGCTCCCCAACGCGTAGTGAATCTGGCGGCACAAGCCGGGGTGCGTTATTCGCTGGAGAATCCGCAAGCGTATATCGACAGCAACATCGTCGGCTTCACCAACATCCTCGAAAGTTGCCGGCACCACAGTGTCGAGCATCTGGTCTATGCCTCATCCAGTTCGGTCTACGGCGCCAATCGCAAGCTGCCATTCTCGGTTGAAGACCCGGTCGATCATCCGGTAAGCCTGTATGCGGCGACGAAAAAAGCCAATGAATTGATGGCGCACACCTACAGCCATTTGTTCGGGTTGCCGACCACCGGGCTGCGTTTCTTTACCGTTTACGGGCCGTGGGGCCGGCCGGACATGGCGCTGTTTCTGTTCACCCGCAAGATTCTCGCTGGCGAGCCGATCGATGTTTTCAACAATGGCCATCATCGCCGCGACTTTACCTACATCGACGACATCGTCGAGGGCGTGATCCGCACCCTGGATCGGGTGCCGGCAGCAGACCCGGGCTACAACCCGCCCTCGCCCACCCCGGCGCGATCAGCTGCCCCTTATCGGGTTTACAACATCGGTAGTCATAAGCCCGTCGAACTGCTGCGGTATATCGAATTGCTGGAACAGTGCCTCGGCCGCAAGGCTGAGCGCCGCCTGTTGCCGCTGCAACCGGGCGACGTGCCGGATACCTTTGCCGATGTTGAAGCCTTGCAACGTGACACCGGATACACACCGGACACTCCGATCGCCGAAGGCATTGCCCGCTTCGTTGCCTGGTATCGTGAGTTCTATCGCGTTTAAGATAGCTCGCCAGTCGCCTTCGCAAGTGGCCGGAACGCACGACGATCTGCGTTCTCTTTTATGCCTCCTGGGGAGTAAATCCATGCGACTGATTCGTACTTTTACTGCGTTGTTCCTTGCTCTGATTCTGACAGCATGTTCGCCTACCGGCATACGCTCGGCGGGCACACCTCCCGCGCCGACCGAAGCTGCAGTTGCTGCTTACCTGATCGGCGTTGATGATGTCGTGCAAGTTTCGGTATGGCGCAACCCTGAGCTTGGCATCATCGTCCCGGTACGACCTGACGGAATGATCTCGGTGCCGTTGATTGGTGATGTAGCGGCGGGTGGTCGCACCCCGGCAAATGTCGCCACTGACATTCAGGAAAAGCTCGCGGTTTACGTCCGCGACCCGCAGGTTGCCGTCATCCTCACCGAGCTTCGTAGCCACGAATACCTCTCGCGCGTGCGGGTGACTGGCGCTGTGCGGCAACCCGTATCCATCCCGTTTCGCCAAGGCATGACCGTGCTTGACGCGGTGCTGGCCGCAGGTGGCCTGACCGAGTTTGCTGCGCCGGATCGCTCGGCGCTGTATCGCAAAAGCGACAGTGGTAGCCGCAGCTACAGCGTCCGCCTGGATCGCATCCTCGACCGGGGTGATTTGTCGACCAACTTCCAGGTAGCGCCTGGCGATGTGATAACGGTGCCGGAACGCGTGTTATGAACCAAAACGCCGGTGACTGGCCCATCGTTGAAAGTCAGTCTTCATTGCTTGCCGTGTTGCCGGTTGCGCTGGAAGAATCGCGTCGGCGCATGGTGGTGATTGCAGCCATTTTTGCGGCGCTTGCGTTGAGCACGCTGGCGCTGGGAATCGCGCTACCCAAGCGTTACTCGGCAACCACCAGCATTCTGGTTGAGGAAAGCAACATCATCGGGCCGCTGATGGAGGGGCGTGCGGTGCCAACCGGCGTGGTCAATCGCGCCGGCATCGCGCGGCAAGTGGCATTCAGCCGCAAAGTGATGAGCGAAATCCTGGAAACCGGTGGTTGGCTTGCCGACAACCCGAGTGCGTTGGAACAAGAAAAGCTGATTGAAAGGATTACCGACCGAACGGACATCTCCAACCCGCGGCCGAATCTGATCCAGATCAGCTATGCCGACCCGGACCCAAAGCGCGCATTTACAGTCACTGAGAAGTTTGCCGAGTTGATGATCAATGAAAGCCTGGCCACCAAGGAGCGCGAGAGCCGCGATGCGTATGAGTTTATAGATTCGCAAGTGCGCCAATATCACGCCAAGCTGACCGATGCCGAGGCTAAACTGGAAGCCTATCGCCGCAAGAACCCCGACGCACGTCCAGGCATCGAGGCTGACGTTACCGCACGGATCGGCGAATTGCGTCGGCAGATCGAATCCTCGCGCATGGAGTTGGTCGATCTGCAATCACAGGATTCTTCGTTACGTTCACAGCTATCTGGTGAGAGTGAAATATCGATGGTGCAGACTCGCGCTGGACAGTACCGAGCACGCCTGGCGGAATTGCAAAGCGAGCGTGACCGACTGTTGCTCAGCTATACCGAGCAACACCCGGATGTGGTGCGTGTGCAACATCAGGTTGCCGACCTGCAGGATGAATTGCGGCAAGAGGATGCACGCGCGGAAGCGCGCCTGTCTGAAGCGCCAACCGCGCTCGATAACTCGGCCACCTACAACCCGCTGTACGGCGAGTTGAAGAGCAAACTTGCCGATATCGGCAGCCGCAGCGCAGCGGCCATATCACGCATTGCCGCCGGTGAAGCCATGCTGGCGCAGGAAATCGAACGCAGCGGGCGGATCGCGGCTTCCGAGAGTTCGCTGGCCGAGCTGACCCGTGATTACGAAGTGAACCGCGATCTGTATCAGGACTTGCTCAAGCGCCGCGAAAACGCGCGGGTCTCGATGAACCTTGATGCCGAACGGCGCGGCCTGAGCTTTCGCATCCAGGAGCCGGCGACCATGCCCCTTCGCCCCAGTGGTTTGCGCCTTCTGCACGTCGCCGGTGCTGGCTTGGTGTTCGCAATGGCCACGCCGTTGGTGCTGTTGTTCGGCCTGATCAAACTTGATCCGAGGGTGCGCGCACCCTTGCGCATTGAGCGCGAAGCGGGGCTTCCGGTATTGGGCACCGTTCCATCGTATCGCACACGCGTGCAGCGCTCGCGCGCCACACGCCGGTACGCGACTGCAGCGCTCCTGGTGGCAACCGTACCTGTGGCTTACTTTCTTGTGTTTGCGCTCAAGTTGGCACACACGCTATGAATGACGAACCCGTCAAATCCCACGATTCCTCTGCGCCTCCGCAACCGCACTTGCCGTCAGGGCGTTCAATTGCGCGCATGGATCAGCAGACGGCGCTCACCCCCGTGCAGATGGATGCGCGCTCGTTGATCCATCGCAACAGTGAGGCCAAGGTAGGTGTTGAGGCATTCCGTGAATTACGCACCCGCCTGCTGACTATGGCGAGCGGAAACTTCGTCACGATGATTGCTTCAGTCAGTCGAGGTAGCGGCGGCAGCTTCGTTGCCCGCAACCTTGCAGCTGCGATGGCGTTTGATGAAGCAAAAAGCGCGTTGCTGATTGATTGCGATCTGCGTCATCCATCGCAACATCTCACCCTGCAAGTTGATCCAGAGCATGGTGGCTTGATTGATTTGCTGGAAGCGGAACAGGCACAGATATCCGACGCACTCTACCCGACTGGCGTGCCGCGATTGCGTGTGTTACCAGCCGGGAAAACACGGGAAATGGGTGCCGAATATTTCTCGTCTGTGCGGATGAGACTGCTCATGGATTCATTGCGTAGCCGCTATCCTGATCGCTACATATTTCTCGATGCACCACCGGTGCGTGGTGCGCCAGATGCACGCATTCTCGCCGAACTGGCCGACATCGTGGTGCTGGTTGCCGGTTACGGCCGTGATACTCCGGCGGCCATTGCCCAGGCAGCAGCCAACTTCGATCCCGCCAAGTTTGCTGGCGTAGTGTTCAACGAGGGGGTGTGACATGCGGCGAGAACTGACGCAACCGCACATTCGGAGTCCATTGGCATTCGCTTCGGCCTCGCTGCTGGCTCTGGCTTCACCCGTCAATGCCGTGGACATTGATTACCAAGTCGGCGTGTCTGCGCTGAGCAGCAACAATATCGCATTGAGCAACACAAACACGGTGGCTGACACCGTGTTGTCGCCGCAGATCCGCTTCGATGCTTCGCAGGCGGGGTCGATGTTGAACTTGAAAGCGCGCGGCGAGTATCAGTACCTGGATTATCTCGACAACACGTTCGGCAACGAGTCGCGCAGTGAGTTTGCCGGACAACTCGAATGGTTGCTCATGCCGCAACGGATGCACTTTGTCGTTGAGGACTACCTGAGCAGTCAGCCTACCGACGTGCTCACTGCTTTTACTCCCGGTAATCAGCAACAGATCAACGTATTCACCGCAGGGCCACGTTTTTTCGCTCGCCTTGGTGAGGCGACACGCGCACAGGCTGAATTGCGGTACAGCAACACCTGGGCAGAAGAAACCAAGGAGTTCAATGGCGATCGATATGGCGCATCGGCGCGATTGCTTCGCGATATCGATTCATCGCGGTATGTCGGCATCAACGCCGAGGCATCGCAAGTGCGATTTGATCGTGCGCAGTCGGTAGATTACGAACGCTACGATGCATTTGCCTCGTACAGCGAAGAGCGCGAGCGCATCACCATGGGCCTCGATCTGGGCTACTCAAAGCTCAATCGCGATGCTGGCCGATCCGATGATTCCGCACCTTTGTTACGTGCCAATGTGGAATGGGCAGCCGGGACCCGCAGCACCTTGAGTACCAATATCAACTATGAGTTTGCAGATGCGGCGGGTGATGTGGTTTCGCGCGCCAGCCTGATCGATGGCCCGATCATCGGCACCCTGACCAATGCCGAGCTGCTGGCAAATGCTGATGTTTTTCGTCAGACCCGCGTCGCGGTTGGCTATCGCTACGCCGGTGAGCGCTGGAGCGTGCAGACGAGCCCTTATTACCAGCGAATCAATTATCAGGAAACGCTGACACCCGACCAGACCAGTCGTGGCGGATTCGCTGCAGCTGATGTCCGCCTTCGCCCACTTCTCAGCCTCGGCGTGCAAGCCGTTTATGAGCGGCGACGTTTTGCCACGCCAGCAAGTCGGGTGGATCGCGATTATTCCCTGCAACTGTCCATAACCCAAGAGCTGACGCGGCATTGGCTTGCGCGACTAGGCTTTCAGCGCAATGAGCGAAATAGCGATGACCGCTTGCAGAGCTACAACGAAAACCAGATTTTCATCGATGTGTTCTGGCGCAGATGATCGCAATGCACACAATGGATAGTGAGCCAACTTCGAAGACCCGCTCTCGCCCGACCGTGGCGTTGATGTATCACGCGCTGTCTGGCGTCGATGAGCGCGGCCAGGACCCACACTACACGCTCAGCGAGGAGGGGTTTCGCCAACATCTCAAGCAGATCGGCTTGCGCGAAGGGATAGGCACCAGCGCACGAGACTGGCTGGGCTCTGACAAAGGCATTGGCACCATAATCACCTTTGATGACGGTCATCTCAGCAACCATCGTATTGCACTGCCTGCGCTGATCGAACATGGCATGCGCGCCGACTTTTTCATCAATCCGGCTACCGTTGGCTGCCCTGGGTTCGTCAATTGGTCTGACCTGCGCGAGATGTCGGCATCGGGGATGTCGATTCAATCGCATGGCTATGATCACCAATTCTTGACAGATCTTTCTGCCAAACGTCTACGTGAAGCGCTTTATGCGGCACGATTGGAAATCGAGGATCGCGTCGGTTTGCCAGTCAATCTGTTGGCGCCACCGGGTGGGCGCGTCCCTGAAAATCTCGAAACAATCGCGCAGGAGTGTGGCTACACAAGGGTGTTTGCGTCGCATCCCGGGCGCTTGCGCGCAAATGATGATCGCACCATCCTGCCACGTTTGGCAGTTACGGCGAATTGCGACACACAAACCGTTTCGCGTTGGCTCAGTGGGGAACACGCTGCCCTGCTTCGATTACAACTGCGCTACCACACCCTTGCTGCGGTAAAACGTGCGCTTGGCAATGCATTGTATGAGCGTACACGTGCCCGCATATTGCACGATCACGGGTCCAGCGCATGACTGTACTGCTCTGGACATCGTTGCTGGTGGTCGGTTTTGCTTACGCCGGTTATCCGCTGGTGATGGCTCTCATCGCATGGCTTCGGCCACTGCCGATACAGACGGGTGACGTTACACCCGGCATCGATGTGTTGTTGGTGGTGCACAACGGCGCGCCATGGGTTGTTGCCAAACAGTGCAACTTGCTGGCGTTGGACTATCCGTGCGAGCGCCTGCGTATTCATATCGTGTGCGATGGCTGCACCGACAGCACCGAAGCGCTGTTGCGCGCAAATGCCCACCCCAGGGTGCATGTTTACCCATTCGCCGAGCGACGCGGCAAGTCTGCATGCATCGGCAAGGTGTTGCCGTTGCTCAATAACGAACTGGTGTTGTTTACCGATGTGCGGCAACGCCTCGATGCAGCGGCCGCACGCGCCCTGGCGGCGGTGTTCGCCGATACCGCAGTGGGTGCTGCAAGCGGCGAGCTGGTACTGGAAAATGCCATGGGTTATGGCAAAGGGATCGATGCGTACTGGCGATACGAAAAGCTGATTCGTCGTATCGAATCGTCCAGCGGCTCGTTGGTTGGCGTCACCGGCGCCTTGTATGCGGCGCGACGAACGGCTCTGCCCGAGGTGCCGACAGGCCTGGTTCTGGACGACATGTGGATTCCACTGTGCATTGCGGACAACGGCTTGCGCGTGGTGTTTGTTCCGACGGCACGCGCGTTCGATCAGGCTGCTGTTGATGTCGAGGCCGAACAGCAGCGCAAACGGCGTACGCTGGCAGGAAACTTTCAGCTGTTGCATCGCTGGCCACAACTGGCCCTGCCCGGCGCACATCCCTTGGTTTGGCGGCTTTGGGGGCACAAGTGGTTGCGCTTGCTGGCACCATGGTTGTTGCTGACAGCCTATATCAGCAACGCCGTGCTGGCGCTTCACCACCCGCTATACGCTGTGCTGTTTGTTGCTCATTCGTTTGGTTATGCGCTGGTTGCCCTTGGCCGATGGTTCCCGGCAACGATGGCATTGGCGCCGGTGCGGCTGGCCAGCGCTTTTTTCACCCTCAACCTCAGCGCGGCACGGGCGTTGATTGATTACCTGTGCAATCGCGATGGCCATCTTTGGCAGGTGACGCGGCTGGAAAAGGCGTCGCAATGACCGACTCACCGCCAATCAAGCGTGTCTTGTACGTAGTTTCGTTGTTTCCGTGCTGGTCGGAAACATTCATCGTGCGCGAAATCCAGACCCTGATCGCCGATGGCGTAGATGTCCGTATCCTGTCGCTCAAGCCGCCATCCGAGAGGCTTGTGCAAGTGGACGCCAAGGCATTGTCTGAGCGAACGCATTACCCTGACTTGGGCTTGGGCGGCGTGATCTCTACAGCGATGACCGTTATGCGTCATCCGTTTTCCTCACTGACTTGCGTCGCCGCAATTGTTGCGGACATGTGGCGTACGCCGACTGTTTTGCTGAAGTCGTTGGTTGCGCTGTCGCGAGGATTACAGCAGGTGCGTTGGCTGAATGGCTTTGACCCTCAGCTCGTTCATGCCCATTGGGCCACATACCCATCCACCGTGGCTTGGGCGCTGGCTCGCATCACCGGCAGACGTTTCAGCTTCACTTGTCACGCGCATGATATTTTTCTCGACCACCAGTTGCTTTCACGAAAGGTCGAGGAAGCAGCGTTGGCCGTCACCATTTCTCGTTACAACATCGATTGGCTTTCGCAGCATGTCAGTGCGCAGGCTTTGGCTAAGCTGGCTGTGATCCATTGCGGCGTTGACGTGCGACGCACAGCGTGCCAGCTCGATGGTCGCAACGGACAGCACATTGTTGCCGTTGGCCGGCTCGATCCGATCAAGGGATTCGATGTCCTGATCGATGCATTGCACCTGTTGAGTGAGCGCGGCATCGATTATCGCTGCACAGTGATTGGCGAAGGCCCGTTGCGTGGCGAGCTGGAAGCAAAATCCCGCGCTGCCGGCATCAATGATCGCATTGAATGGGTTGGCGCACTGCCACAAGAAGCCGTGCACGCGGCGCTGCGTGAAGCAACCATCTTTGCGCTGCCCTGCCAGGTGGCCACAGATGGCAACCGTGATGGCATCCCGGTGGCGTTGATGGAAGCCATGGCCAGCGGATGCGCCGTAGTCACTACCGCCGTATCGGGTATCCCTGAGTTGGTTGAAGACAACATCACTGGCCTGGTGGTGAGTGAGCGTGATGCGCTGGCATTGGCCGATGCGTTGCAGCGCTTGTTCGAGGACGCGGGCCTGCGGCGGCGGTTGGCGACAGCGGCACGCGCGCGCGTAGAAGCAGATTTTGACGCGCAGACCGAAGCACGCAAGTTACGCACGCTGATGAGTTCTGCCGTCAATGGCCGCAAACGCTTGTTGGTGGTCATCGACGAAATGGAAGTTGGCGGCAGCCAGCGCCAGATCGTGCAACTGCTCACGCATTTGAATCGTGAGCGTTGGCAGCCAGAGCTGGTGTACTTTCGCGAACACTCGTTCCTGATCGACAAGCTCGAACAAGCTGGCGTGCGGGTTCACTTTATCCCCAAACGCGGGCGTATCGACCCTGGCTTTTTTCTGGCGCTGGCGCGGGTGTTGCGGCGCGGACGTTACGACATCGTGCATGCATTTTCTCTGACTGCCGAAATCTGGACGTTGTTGGCATTGCTCATGCAATGGCAGCGACCGCCGTTCGTCGGCTCGATTCGCGGGCTGTATCTAAATCAGACCAGGTGGTTCTGGCGAATCAAACGCTTCGTGTTATCGCGCAGCGCGGCTGTCATCTCCAACTCGGCAGCAGGAGCCGACGTTGCCGCACGGCTGGGTCGTCATGTTCGCGGGATGATTGACGTTGTCGACAATGGTGTCGCATTGCCAGAGCCGTGTACAACGCAAGAGCGCAGTGCGTTGCGTGCCCTCGTTGGCGCGCCAGTCGCGGGCATGTTCGCCTTGTTCGTTGGTCGATTGGTCGATCAGAAGAACGTGTTCTGCCTGCTCGATGCGATTGCCGCTCTGCCTGCCGAACAGCGCCCGTGGCTGGCGCTGGTTGGCGATGGCCCGCTGCGCGCCCGTTTGTCGGCACACGCCGACAAGATTGGTATTGGCGCACAAACGGTGTTTCTTGGCGAGCGAACCGACTCCACGTCATTGATGCAGATCGCGGATTTTCTGGTTCTTCCCTCACACGAAGAAGGCATGTCCAATGTCCTGCTCGAAGCGATGGCAGCGGGTTGCCCGGTCATCGCATCGGCAGTGGGTGGCAATACCGAGTTGGTGAGCCACGAACACAGCGGCCTGTTGTTTCCCAGCGATGACCGGGCGGCATTGGCGCAGTGCATCACACGCCTGACTGGCGATGCCGCTCTGCGCAAAAGCTTGTCTTGCCAAGCGCGTGTACGTGCCGAAAGCCAGCACTCGAACAGCGCGCTGGCCTTGTCCACGCAAAAGGTTTACGAACGTTGTATCGATGCTGATGATGCCCGTGCGCGTTCTGCGCGGCGCCCCCCTGCCCGCCCAACCAGTGAAAGCGACCACGCATGACAGCCAGCCAGCAACCCTGTTCGCCCAGCGTCACCGGAGATTTCGTTCTCGCATCGGGGCCGCAGGCGCGTGCATGGCTCTGTGGCATACCCGACATGCAGGTGCTGGATTCCGAGCCAGGCATGGCAACGCTAGCATTGCGCGGTGCAGTGCAGCCGCAACGACTGAACGATGGCCGCCATTGGCTGGCATTGGCTGATCTGATCGAAGGCGATCTGAGCGATGGTGCGAGCCATGCTGATGCAGCACACATCGTGCAGCGCGACTGGCGCGGGCGATTCGCGCAGGTGATATGGGACGCGCGCGGCGAGGTAATGACCGCCTTCACCGATCACACCGGCTCACTACCGTTGTATTGGTATCGGGACGGCACGCATTTCGCCATCGCCAGCGACCTGCGCCTGCTTCTGGATGCACCTGGTTGTCGGCGCGAGCCCGACCTGGAAGCGATTTATCACTATCTCAATTTTGCAGCCATTCCTGCGCCGCTCACGATTTGCCGTCAGATCCGTCGGATCGAGCCGGGTACCCGTCTGCGCTTGCGCGGCACTGAGCTTGAATGTGAGCGATATTACCTTCCCGAGTATCCCGAAGACCTGCGCGGTACACGTGCCGAATTGTGCTCACAGTTGCGCGATCACATTGTCAACAGCGTCCATTCGTTTCGGCCCAGTGGAGATGATGGCTGGGGTTGTTTCCTCAGCGGCGGTACCGATAGCAGCAGCATTGTCAGCATCCTGAAACGCCAGCATCCCGATCAGCCCTTGCGCAGTTGCTCCATTGGCTTTGCCGAAGCGGGTTATGACGAAATGGCTTTCGCTCGGCTGGCCGCTGAAGCCTGCGGTGCGCAACCATATTTTGATGCTGTTGATCGCGACCGAGCACTGCAATTGCTGGATACGGTGCTTGATGCCTATGACCAACCCTTCGGCAATGCATCCGCGATCCCTACCCTGGCATGTGCGCAATTGGGTAAAAGCCTGGGCATGAGCTGCATGCTGGCCGGCGACGGCGGCGATGAAATCTTTGGTGGCAACCAACGCTACGCGAAAGACAAGGTGATGTCTGCATTTTACCATTTGCCGGGGCCGCTCAAATCACTGGCTCGCAGTGCGACCGGCCTTGCTGCAGGAGGGAACAACCACCTTTTCAACCGCATTCACAACTTCACCAAGCGTGCATCGTTGCCCAACCCGGATCGTTTTTATTCGGACGATGCATTCGCCTCGGATTTTTACGACACTCTGCTCACTGATTCTTTTCGTGCGCAAGTAACGCGCGATGCATCGCTGGCCTTCATGCGTGTGCGTTTCGAACAGGGCGAGCCGGCTGCTGAACTGCATCGGATCATGCGACTGGACCTCGCCATGGCGATCGCCCAAAACGACCTGGTCAAGGTCAATGGTGCCTGCAAGCACCATCATGTTGGCGTGCGGTTTCCTTACCTTGATCGCGCATTGGTGGACTACACCGGACGATTGCGGCCGGAGCACAAGGTGCGCGGACTCAACAAACGTGATCTGTTCAAACAGGCCATGTCTGGCATTTTGCCGGCAGCGATTCTGAACAAGCCAAAGCAGGGTTTTGGCCTGCCGGTGGCGGTGTGGTTGAAAGATGACCCGGCCATGCAGGCACAAGTCCGGTCAATATTGATGGACGAACGTACCCGTGCGCGGGGATGGATCCAGCCTGAGTTTGTTGCCGATCTGATCGATCGGCATATGGCCGGAGGCTGGGACTACTCGGCACAGATATGGCAGCTGTTGGTACTGGAGCTATGGTTGCGGAGATACATGGATGTCCGCTGACCAACTGCCGATGCATGTGCTGATGGTGCTGGAAAGTGCATTCCCATCGCCTCGTGGCGGCGGTGCCGAATCACAGGTGCGCACCTTGGCCAAGGCAATGCGGTCGCGTCATCAGCGGGTAACGGTATTGACCCCATTGACGCCGCTGGGGCCACAACAGCGAGTCGGCAGAGTGGATGGCGTGCCGGTGGTGCGTTTGCCCTACCCGCGTGTGCGTCTGCTCGGCGGCCCCTGGCTGTGGTTGCGCACCGCAGCTTTCCTGTGGTCGCGTCGTCGTCGCTATGGTGTTTGGCATGTGCATATCGCCCACTACCTGGGCGCCGTGTGCGCGCTGCTGGGCCCGTGGTTGCAGGTGCCGGTGGTGGTGAAGGTATCGGGATGGTGGGAGCTCGATCGCGGCACGCTTGCCGAACACGCCTCGCCAATGGCGCGGCTTGCCCGACGCTGCCTGTTGCGGGTCGATGCCTGGCAATCGATTAGTCAGCGCGTTGCCGGTGCGCTGCGTTCGCGCGGGGTGCCGGCGTCGCGCATCGCACCGATCCCCAATGCCGTCGATACCGCACGATTTTCCACACTGAAACGCTCTACGTCGAATCTCGGCGCGCGCTTCGTATTTGTTGGCCGGCTCGTACCAGAAAAGGGTCTGGAAACCTTGATCGATGCGTTCGCACTGTTGTTGCGCGATTACCCCGACACACACTTGCGCGTTGTCGGCGTCGGGCCTCTGCTTGCAGCGTTGAGACAGCAGACGCAAGATCATGGCATTGCCCAGCATGTCGAGTTTGCCGGTCATCGCGACGATGTTGAAAGCGTGCTTTCCGATGCCGACTTTGGCGTATTGCCATCGCATATTGAGGGGTTGTCCAACACCTTGCTTGAATGCATGGCATCGGGTTTGCCGATGCTGGCCAGTCGGGTGAGTGGCAGCGAAGACATAGTCCGCGACGATGTCAACGGCTGGTTGTTTGAGCCCGGTGATTGCGATGGCCTTGTCCACGCCTTGCGCGCGGCATCGGCGTTGACGCCGGATGCGCGCAATGCCATGGGTGAACGAGCACGCGACAGTGTAGAGCGCCACGCTGGCCTCGATAGCGTACTCGATAGGCTTATGTGCCTGTACCGCACCGGCGGCGTGAGCGAATTGCCCGTCACCGCAACACCCAATCGGAGCGCCTGACCCATGTGTGGAATCGCCGGGCTGGTGGTTGCCCCGAATCAGCCCGCGCCGTCACCGGCACTGGGCCGTGCCATGACCCAGGTTATTCGCCATCGCGGACCGGACGATGATGGCCTGCATAGCGACGAGCGCGCACTCTTGGGCATGCGCCGCCTGGCGATCATCGACGTGGCCGGCGGACAGCAGCCGGTTTATGGCGCCGAACGCGATGTCTGCGTGGTATTCAACGGCGAAATCTACAATTTCCGTGAGTTGCGTGCGGAACTGGAGGCCGACGGTCATGCGTTTCGAAGCCATGGTGACGCCGAAGTCATCGTGCAAGCCTATTTGCGTGATGGTGAGCGTTGCTTCGAGCGCTTCGATGGCATGTTCGCGATTGCGATCTGGGATCGCCGCGATCACAGCCTGTTGCTGGCGCGAGATCGCTTCGGTGAAAAACCGCTGTTTTACGCCCATAGCGCGCAGCGCCTGTTGTTTGGGTCGGAACTGAAGTCTCTGCTGAAAGCGCCCGACTGCCCACGCCAGATCGATACTGAAGCGCTACGTGCCTACTTCACCTATGGCTACGTACCTTGCCCGTTGAGCATCTTCAGCGGTATCCGAAAGTTGCCGCCGGCACACTTTCTGCGCTATCGCGACGGCCAAATCAGCTTGCAACGCTATTGGCAGGCGTCACTCGCACCGAAAGCGACACTCAGCGAAGACGAGGCCGAAGATGCGCTGGCCATACATCTGCAACATGCGGTATCGAGCCGTCTGATTGCCGACGTGCCGTTCGGGGCGTTTCTCAGTGGCGGCCTGGATTCAAGTGTCGTGGTGGCGTTGATGGCGGAAACGCTGTCACAGCCGGTCAAAACTTTCACCATCGGATTCAAGGAAGCGGCGTACAGCGAGCTTGATGATGCCCGCCGGGTTGCCACTCATCTCGGTACCGAACATCACGAATTGGTGGTTGAACCCGATGCGGTGGCACTGCTGCAACAACTGGTATGGCATTTTGACGAGCCGTTTGCCGATTCCTCGGCAGTACCCACGTTTCTGGTGTCGCAACTCGCGCAGCAGCACGTCAAGATGGTGCTGACCGGCGATGGCGGCGACGAATTATTCGGCGGTTATGATCGCTACCTGCGTCTGCTGGCTCTGGAACGCCTCGGCCCGTTGCGGCCGCTCGCCGGAATGGCATTGCGAATTGCCGGCACGCTGCTGCCCAATCCGCGTGGTGGTCGCTTGCAACGCGTTGGTGAACGCCTGGGGCTGCCGTTTGCCGAGCGTTACCTAAGTGGCGTGGCCCTTACCCGACCGGATCAGGCGCGTGCCCTGTGTGCGCAGGCGGGTGGAAAATCTCACTACCATCTGCCGCTACTCGATCAGGTTGATAGCGACCTGGGCGCCGGCAACTCGGCTCTTGACCGTGCTGTTGCCATTGATCTGCAAAGTTACCTGCCCGACGATATTCTGGTGAAACTCGACCGCATGGCGATGGCCACGTCCCTGGAAGGTCGCGCGCCATTTCTCGAACCTGGTCTTGCCCAGTTTGCCCTGCGGTTGCCGGAGTCATTGCGGGTGCGTGATGGCCGTGGCAAGTATCTGCTGCGCAAGGTTGCGGCGCGCTGGTTGCCGGCCGACGTACTGAGCAAGCCAAAACAAGGGTTTGCGATTCCGATCGCCGAGTGGTTCCGCGGCCCATTGCGCGCCCTGGCGCAGGATACGTTTGCCAGCAAGACATTCCGCGAGCGCGGACTGGTTGATCCCGCCGCCGCCGACGCGCTGCTGCGCGAGCATCTTGACGGTGCGGCAGATCGCAGCGAAGCGTTATGGCAGGTGTTGTGCCTTGAACTTTGGGCGCAGCGGTTTGTTGACGCGACAAGCGTGGCAGCCTAGTCATGTTCCGTCGCGGCCTGTTGGCCCTGTTGATTGTCTACCTACCCAACGCATTGCATTTTCCGCTGGAAACCGGCATTCCAGGGCTGAACCCGTCAAACGTTCTGTTCCTGATCGCGGTGCTGGTGATGACCCTCGCCGGCAGGGACCATGCATATCCCAAGTCCTCACAGGCTGCACTTGCCTCGGCATTCGTCGGTTGGTTCGTTGCCCTGAGTATCGGCTTTGCGATAGCGCTGTTGATGATGCCAATGGACTTCATGGCCGATTTTACCTACTGGAAAAACGCACTTTTTTACCCGCTTTTTTATTTCGTGTTTCGCAATTGCCGTGAAGATATCAAAGGCACCAGGCAGCTCATTATTCTTGTTCTGGTGGTGGCGGTGATTGCAGGTCTGGAGGCGGTGCGCGAAGGGCTCGACTACGGAATCACGAGCTATGCCGAGACGCGCCGTGCCTCGGGGCCGTTCGGTGTCGACTATCGCAACGCAAACCGGGCGGGGGTTTTCTACGCGATGTTTCTGCCGATGTTCGTGGCACTCGCCTTGTTTCTGAAAAAACAACGTCTTTGGCGCATCGCTGCAATCATTTCATGCGGGATTCTGGCGATGGCGATCATGGTGACGTTTTCGCGGCAGTCTTATCTGATCGGCATTCTGGGGCTGTGCGTGCTGCTGCTCCGGCGCAACATCCTCATCGCGCTGTTGACGTCGGCTGTAATGTTTTCATCGTTGTCGTTATTGCCAGATAGTGTTACCCAGCGTGTCGAGGAGACTGAACAAAGCACCGCTGCCGGCGGCGAAGAGCTCGACGCCAGCACCGCGAGTCGATTCGAAATATGGGGCGGCGCAGCGCAAATGTGGGTGGAGCATCCTTTGGGCGTAGGGATCAACCGATTCAAGCTCCACATCGGTGACTACTCGAATTACGCTGGCTACGATGCACACAACTTCTACGTGCTCACCGTAGCAGAACTTGGGCCATTGGGCCTGTTTGCGTTGCTATGGGTGTTCTGGGGGCTTTGGCGCCTGGCCGCGAAATTTCGCCATCAGGCAGCAATCTCGCGCAGCCCAGAGGCTATTGCCCTATCTCTGGGTTTCAGCGTCACTGTGATCGCCATGGCTTTGAGCAACGTCTACGGCAGCCCATTTCTGGAGGGTGCGGTAATGGGCAACGTCTGGATTCTTTGCGGCTTGCTGGAGCGTTATTCCGCGTTGACCGCAACAAATGGCGGTATGCATTTTCCCGGAAAGAGCAACTTGCCCGACCATGTTGGAAAGCGCTTTCCACTGGCTGCTCAAGTATTACCTGGTCGTTATCGCCTTGATGAAACCGAGCGTAGCCATACCAACTCGTGACGCAAGGCCAAGCCTGTTGATGCAACCTGATTAGCGCTATATCTCAGCCCGGCGGGCTTCGGCCCCTTCTCCCTCCGGGAGAAGGTGGCGCGAAGCGCCGGATGAGGGTTCAAGCCCGTACGATAGCCGATACTCGCACCGAACCCTCACCCCCAACCCCTCTCC
>JAUXUI010000009.1 GCA_030681035.1 Lysobacteraceae bacterium
CAACAAACAGGGCGTGCAGCTTGGGCAGTGACATAAGGTCTTCAGTGAGCAAAAATTTCTCACTGCCGACCGCTTTTATTTCTGCAATGTCAAGCGTTATTTTGACTTATTTTCGAATGACCCTTAACTTGGGTGGATTGAATGAGCAGTGGATTCTCTTTCGGCGGGGCCAAGCAGATAGAAGGGCGACGCGAGGAAGCGGAGTTCTTTATCAAAGCAGTCATTGACCCTGATGAATATCCGTATTTTGTGTCGGATGAAGCGTCTATCTACGACATCTCCTCGCTGTCGAGCGAAGATCTGAGATTGCGGGTTGAGCGAGCATATGGGGTTCGCATCACCGAAGAAGACCTTGCCATCCCAGTGTGGCAGCTTCTTGATCGCCTCAGAGGCGGCGGAAACCAGGACGAATGACCGATATCCGAAAAAAGCCCGTGGGCAAGGGGTCAGGCAAGCAATCCACCCAAGAAACGAAAGTTTGAACCGCGTGTGCAAATATTGGAGACAGACCCGTGAAGCCGGCCGAGTTAAAGTCGCGATGGCCGCCAAGATGTAGGTCGGACATCTCACCGTTCGGTATGACCGCCGAGAGGTTGAAGGATTTTCGCGGCATCCCGTTCCCGCAAGCCGTCAAGGATCGGAAGTTCAGCGAGTCTGATTTTTCCTTTCTGGATGCGCAAGGCACTTGGATCGAAAGCTGTGTGTTCGAGCGTTGTGTTTTCCGGAAGGGCGACTTCAAAAATTTCCATGACCATAGAAATGTGTTCGTGGATTGTCAGTTCGTGGAGTGCAACTTCTCGGGCGCTGCTCTGGGGTTCTTCACGAGCCGATATGAGTGCTGCGTGTTCGAAAAATGTCGGTTTACTCGAACCATCTTCAGCAATGCAGTATTCAAGCACACCAAATTTCTCGATGTGAAGATACGCGACATCGATTTCAATGCTTCGGGCTTTTGGGACTGTAAGATTACCGGCGTGCTGAACGATGTCTGGTTCAAAGGAACGTATCAGTTCCCGGAACTCGAGCAACATGTTCCGGTCGAATCCGGCCTGCACAACGTTAACTTCGAGGCTGCTTCGCTTGGGTGGATTACGGTATCGAACGGCTGTGTTCTTGAGGATTTGGCCTTGCCAAACGATGCAGCGTTGCTAGACGTGGCTCACTTGCTTCGTGACTTCGAATCCAGCGTGGGGCAATATTTTGATCACAATGAGAGAAGCAAGATACAACGATACCTTGAAATTCATCCTCATATAAAAAATGACCAAGTCAGAACCATTGTGACACTTACAGAGTTGGTCGAGAGCTACGGCGAGCCCTTGGCCGCCCGATTCTTCGATCACCTCGTATCCGAGTTCGGCGTGCGGGATGACGGAAAACCCATGCGGCAAGGGGTCATCTCGGCAAGCACTGGCAAGGGGTAAAAAATCGAGGTCGGACTGAGATTAATGGAGCGCGTCGAGGTGATTGAATTGAACGGAATCGTCGCGCTTTGACTGCACTCGCCCAGCGCTCGCCATCGCGTACCCGCCGCCAGCATCGCCGGCGATGGGTGGCGGCGGCGCACCAGTGTCTCTTTCGTTCCACAGGCAACCGGCGGTTGCGCGGCAACCCCGAGCGCAGCTCGACGCCGTTCTTTCTGCCGCTGGCGGCGAGTGGCGGAGCACCGGCCTTTGCCGGTGGCAATCCGTGTGTGTCGGCAGCGCGGTTGTGGGCGCGCACCATCGGCGATGCGATCGATCGCACACTGGCGGTGGTGCAGCCGGATGGATCGAGCACTGTCAGCCTGTACGCTGCGGCGGCTGGCGGCGGTGGACGGGTCAGCTTCATTGATGCGCTGGGCAACCCGCGCAGCGAGGTGCGCAGTGCGCTGGGCGAACTGGCAACATCGACCGACGCCGGCGGGCTGAGCACCACCTACCGCTATGACGCCGCTGGCAACCTGCTTGAAACCCGCCGCGATGCCGGCCGCGGCGTCATCGTCAACACCCAGAGCTACGATGCGCTGGGCCGCAAGATCGCCCAGCACGATCCCGATGCCGGCGACTGGATTTACGAGTACAACGCGTTGGGCGAGCAGATCGCGCAGCGCGACACGTTCGAAGACCGCACCACCATCGCGCAATGGCGCGATGCCCGTGGCCGGGTGTACCAGCAGACCACCAGCCGCGATTCGGGCGAAACTGTCCTGCATCAATACCAGTTCGACAGCGCCAGCCCCGGCCAGCTCAGTGTCGAAAGCAGCAGCGGTGCCTATCAGGCCTTCGAGGGCGAGGCCGGCAGCGATGTCGATTTCCGGCGCAGCTTCAACTACGACACGCTGGGCCGGGTGATCGGCTCGACCACGACGGTAGCGGGGATCGCCTACCACGCGCTGACCCAGTACGACGATCTGGGCCGCGCCTGGCGCTCGCAGGATCCGAGCGATGCCTGGCTCACGACCGAGTTCGATGCCCGTGGTTACGCGGTGCGGCTGTGCGACAGCAGTGCCGGCGACAGCACCACCACCTGCGCCAGCGGCAGCGCCGGCACCTGGCGCGAAACGCTGTTGACCGATGCGCGCGGCAATGTGTTGGCCGA
>JAUXUI010000021.1 GCA_030681035.1 Lysobacteraceae bacterium
ATGCCGACTGTGCTGCGCTTTATGGCAGCAGCTTCACTGCCGTTACCGGCAAGATCGCCTCGCCCTCGCCATCCTCGGCACGCCCTGCCAAGGGTGTTCCATTCAAGGACCCCGCATTCGGCACTTGCGTGGTGCGGGCCACCGACCACGCTACCGAAGCGCCGTCGGGTTTCGCGCGCAACGACTACTCGCGCCGCCAGGCGTTCAACGTCGATAACACGCGGGTGCTGGTCTATTCGCTGAGCGGCGCGTGGCATCTGTACGACGCCAATTCGTTGGCGCCGCTCAAGGTGCTCAATGGCCCGGCCGGCGATGCCGAGCCGCAATGGCACCCAACCGAGCCCAATTCGTTGTACTGGATTCCGATCAACGGCGGCATGGTGCTCAACAAGCTCAACGTCGAGACCAATACCAGCACCGTCGCTGCCAACTTCGCCGGCAAGTTGCCGTGGGCCGATGTTGCGCGCATCTGGACCAAATCCGAGGGCAGTGCCTCCGCCGACGGCCGCTACTGGTGCTTCATGGCCGAAACCAGCAGCTTCGGGATTCGCGGCGTGTTCACCTACGACTTGCAGACCCAGACCGTGCTCGGCACCCGCGCGCTCAGTTCGCGCCCGGACCACGTCAGCATGTCGGCATCGGGCCGCTGGTGTACCATCTCGGGCGGCGATACCAATGGCGCCACGATGGCCTGGGATCGCACTTTCACCCAGTCGGTTCAGTTGCATCAGGGCGGCGAGCATTCCGACCTGGCGCTGGGCGCTGATGGCCACGATTACTACGTCGCGGTGAACTACCAAGGCAACACCGGCGAGCTGTACATGCTCGATATCGATACCGGCGTGAAAACCATCCTGTTTCCGACCTATATCGAGGGCACCGCCACCGCCTACCACATCTCCGGCAAGAACTTTGCCAAGCCCGGCTGGGTGTTGATGTCCACGTATGCGCGCTCCGGTGCGGAAAAATGGCTGCATGAGCGGGTGATGGCGGTAGAGCTCAAGGCCGATCCGAAGATCATCAACATCGCGCACCATCACACCAAGTACAACGGCTACTGGACCGAGCCGCATGCCTCGGTCAACCGCGACTTCTCGCGCGTGTTCTTTACCTCCAACTGGGAAAATGGCTCCGATACCGATGTCAATGCGTACATGGT
>JAUXUI010000025.1 GCA_030681035.1 Lysobacteraceae bacterium
CTGCTCGCGTTGATTGCTCGAAAAACCTATCGCCATCGAGCGAACGTCTCGAAACCGCGCAACCTCGGCCACAAGCCGCACAAACCGATGACGCAAAAACAGTGCTAGCCCAGACCAGAAGGCTTAACTTGGGTGGATTGCGTCAACAGTGCGCTCAGGTTTGCTGGCTGCGATGCCACATCCAAACCCACCAACGCCTCGTTGCCCGCGCGTGGCTCGATGTAGCGGGTGATGTAGTGCTCATCGGTGCCAACCTGCTCACGTCGCGCGTATGCCACCGCAACCATGGCAGGAAACGTTTGCTCAGGATGTATCGCTAAAAAAGCTTGTGAAAACTCAGCTTCGCTGACGCTATCCGAGGCCAGAAACAGCGCCTGAAATGCACGGGTAATTGTTCCGCTCAGCGCAAACTGCTGCTCAATTCCGGTAACAATCCGCTCGCCCAATCGCTCGACGTATTGCTCTTGCTCATGGCTGCTGATGCGGTAATGGGTTCGTGCCAGAACCCCGGACAACAGCGCCCCCAGAACAAACAAGATGACGCTGCTCCAGAGCGCCGGACGCCGCGAGTGATTTTTTACTGGCAAATGATTTCTGCTAAGGCTCATCAACTTCCAGCATTCAGTGCATAACGTGCGCAACGCGGGTGATTGAGGCAGAATCACGCATCGTCTGCGTGTACTGCTGCAACCAGATTATGGTGTCATGACCAAACGGTGCCCGCACGCCCAGCATATGGAATCGCACATGCCCCCCCAGACAGAACTGCTATACGCGAATCATCTGCATTACGTCAAGGGCTGCGCCGAAGCGGCACTGGCCGCCGCCGGCTTTGATCATCTGTTGATTGCGTCGGGCGTCGAGAAATATGCGTTTCTCGATGATCGGCCGTATCCCTTTCGCTGCAATCCGCATTTCAAGGCATGGCTGCCACTGACCCGCCACCCACAGTGCTGGCTCGCATTCACGCCCGGCGAGCGGCCCAAGCTGGCCTACTACCTGCCCGACGATTACTGGCATCTGCCGCCGGAAGCACCCGCAGGGTACTGGGCCGAACATTTTGACATCACCATCATCAACAATCCGTCGCACGCCAAAGCCGTGCTGCCGAGCAGTGGCCGCAGCGCGATCCTGGGCGAAGCGGACGCTGCCTTGCCGGGTTTGGTTCCCAACAACCCGCAGCCGGTCATCGATCACCTGCATTATCAGCGTGCGTTCAAGACCCCTTACGAACAGGCATTGATGCGCCGTGCTTCGCTGCGTGCGGCACGTGGTCATCTCGCCGCCCGTGCAGGTTTTTTGCAAGGCCAGTCCGAGCTTGAAATCCACCGCGCCTACCTCGCCGCAACCGGCCATACTGATTTCGAGTTGCCCTACGGCAACATCGTGGCACTCAATGCCCATGGCGCCACCTTGCATTACCAGTATCAACAAGCTGAACGCCCTGCCCGCACGCTGTCGCTGCTGATCGATGCCGGTGCCGACGAGCTTGGCTATGCCGCCGACATCACCCGCACCTGGACTGCCGACGAGGGCGCATTCGCCAGCCTGATTGCCGCCGTGGATCAAGCCCAACTCGCGCTGGTGGATGGCGTGCGTGCCGGAACCGATTACCGCGACCTGCACCTGCAGGCACATCATCGTCTGGCCGTCATTTTGCAGGCCGAAGACATTGTCCGCATGAGCCCGGAGAGCCAGGTGGAAACCGGCATCAGCGCCACTTTTTTCCCACACGGCCTTGGCCATCTGCTTGGCCTGCAAGTACATGATGTCGCAGGCTTTGCCGCCAGCGCCGCAGGAGGTGTGATTGACAAGCCAAAAGGCCACCCCTATCTGCGGCTCACCCGCATTGTGCGGCCCGGCATGGCATTGACGATTGAACCGGGCATTTATTTCATCGACACGCTATTGGCCAAATTGCGTGCAGGCCCGCATGCTGCGGCAGTCAACTGGGCGCGGGTGGAAAAGCTGCGTCCTTATGGCGGCATCCGCATCGAGGATGATGTGATTTGCACCGACGGCGCGCCGGTAAACCTCACCCGCGATGCGTTTGCACAATTACAGACAACGCCGGACTGATGCTGCACTAAACGGCGACGGGTTTGTATCTCCCATCTGCCCAGCTCGACTTGATCATGATCAAGTGATGCGCTGCATCAAAACGCGAGAATGGTACCGCCAACATGATCGGAGGGCGTATGTCGCCGCAAATTGCCAGTGAAAGTTACAACGACAAGGTCGTTCGCCAGTTTGCCGTGATGACCCTGATTTGGGGAATCGTCGGCATGCTGGTCGGCCTGATCATCGCCGCCCAGTTGATCTGGCCGTCGCTCAATTTTGATATCCCGTGGCTGAGCTACGGCCGCCTGCGGCCATTGCACACCAACGCCGTGATCTTTGCCTTCGGCGGCTGCGCGCTATTCGCCACCAGCTTGCATGTGGTGCAGCGTACCTGCCATGTCCGATTGCTTTCCGATCGGCTGGCCGCCTTCGTGTTCTGGGGCTGGCAACTGGTCATCGTGCTGGCCGCGATCACCTTGCCGCTCGGCCTCAGCCAGGGCAAGGAATATGCTGAACTGGAATGGCCGATCGATGTGTTGATTACGGTGGTCTGGGTGGCGTACGCGGTGCTGTTCTTCGGCACCATCGTCAAGCGCCGGATCAAGCATATCTACGTTGCCAATTGGTTCTATGGTTCGTACATCATCGCGGTGGCGGTGCTGCATATCGTCAACAGCCTGGCGATGCCGGCAAGCGCGATCAAGTCGTACAGCGCCTACAGCGGCGCGGTTGATGCGATGGTGCAGTGGTGGTACGGCCACAACGCGGTCGGCTTTTTTCTCACCGCCGGCTTCCTCGGCATGATGTATTACTTCGTGCCCAAGCAGGCCGAGCGGCCGATCTACTCGTACCGGCTGTCGATCGTGCATTTCTGGGCGTTGATCGCGATCTACATGTGGGCCGGCCCGCACCACCTGCTGTACACCGCGCTGCCCGATTGGGCGCAGGGCCTCGGCATGGTGTTTTCGCTGATCCTGCTGGCACCGAGCTGGGGCGGCATGATCAACGGCATGATGACGTTGTCCGGGGCGTGGCACAAACTGCGCACCGACCCGATTTTGAAGTTCCTGATCGTGTCACTGTCGTTCTACGGCATGAGCACCTTCGAGGGGCCGATGATGTCAATCAAGACCGTCAACTCGCTCAGCCACTACACCGACTGGACCATCGGCCACGTACACTCCGGTGCGCTGGGCTGGGTGGCGATGATTTCGCTGGGCGCGATGTACATGTTGTATCCGCGCCTGCTCGGGCTCAAGCAGATGTACTCGGTGAAGTTGATCGATACCCACTTCTGGGTACACACCATCGGCGTGGTGTTCTACATCACCGCGCTGTGGATCGCCGGCGTGATGCAGGGCCTGATGTGGCGCGCCACCAACGCCGACGGCACCCTCACCTACACGTTCGTGGAATCGCTCAGCATGACCTACCCGTACTACATGGTGCGCTTGGGCGGCGGCCTGCTGGTATTCGTCGGCATGCTGGTGATGGCCTGGAACGTGTACAAGACCTTCCAGATGGCGCGCGAGGTGAAAGACAGCCCGGTGCTGGCCCCCGTAGCCGATGCGGCTCATGCCTGAGGATTGCCGATCATGAATCACGAAAAAATCGAGAAAAACGTCGGCCTGATGATGATCCTGATCGCAGTGGCGATCTCATTTGGTGGGCTTGCCCAAATCGTGCCGCTGATGTACCAGGCCGAGGCGATCCAACCGCTGCCGGGAGTTACACCTTACCCCGCGCTGCAACTGGCTGGCCGCGATGTCTACATCCGCGAGGGCTGCTACAACTGCCATTCGCAGATGGTGCGTACGCTGCGCTTTGAAACCGCACGCTATGGCCATTATTCGCTGGCCGGCGAATCGGTGTACGACCGTCCGTTCCAGTGGGGGTCCAAACGCACCGGCCCGGACCTGGCACGGGTGGGCGGCCGTTATTCGGATGACTGGCATCGCGCCCACATGACCAACCCGCGTGACGTGGTCCCCGAGTCGAACATGCCCGGTTATCCATGGCTGGCGGAACACCCGATCCACGCCGACGAGATCGTCGCCCACATGCGCGCACTCAAACGGCTGGGAGACCCGTACAGCGATGACGACATTGCTGGCGCAGCCGCCGCTGTAGCCGGCAAAAACGAGCTTGATGCCGTGATCGCCTATTTGCAGGCACTCGGCACACACGCTCCGAAGGGAGGCTGAGCCATGGATATCGGCACCGCCTCAGGCATCGTCACCGCCATCGCATTCGTTGCTTTCATCGCCGGTTGGGTGTGGGCATGGGGCGACAAGCGCAAACCCGAATTCGATGCGGCAGCGCGACTGCCGCTGGATGAGCAGAGCGAGAAAATCTCATGAGTAGCGCCTGGTCCTGGTATGTAATGATTCTGGTCGTCCTCAACATCGGCGGTTGTGCGCTGCTGCTGTGGTGGACTGCACGCCGTCGCGGCGGAGAAAGCACTTCCGGCACCGCCGGCACCACCGGCCACGTTTGGGATGGTGACCTGCGCGAGTACACCAAACCGATGCCACGCTGGTGGATCATCTGGTTTTATCTCACCATCGTGTTCGCCATCGCCTATCTGGTGTGGTATCCGGGCTTTGGCAATTTCGCCGGCAGCAGTGGCTGGACTGCCGCCAAGGAGCACGATGCTGCGGTGGCATTGGCGCAGGAGAAGCTGGCGCCGTTGTTTGCCCGCTTTGACGGCCAACCGATCGATCACATCGCCACAGACCCCGAAGGGCTGGCGTTGGGCAAGTCGATCTTCGCCAACAACTGTGCCGCCTGCCACGGCTCGGACGCGCGTGGCGCCAAGGGCTTCCCCAATCTGGTCGACGACGACTGGCAGTGGGGCGGCGACCCGGACACCATCCTCGCCACCGTGCTCAATGGCCGTCAGGCGGCAATGCCGCCGATGGGCGCGGCACTGGGCGGCGATGAGGTGGTCACGCAGGTGGCTGTATACGTGCAGAGCCTGTCCGGGCAGAAGATCGATCCGGGCATGGCTGCGGCAGGCAAGCCAAAGTTCGAACTACTGTGCGCGGCTTGTCACACCCCCGCAGGGACCGGCAACCCGTTACTGGGCGCGCCGAACCTGACCGACACCATCTGGCTGTACGGCAGTGATTTCAACACCATCCGCGATGGCATCGTCAACGGCCACGCCGGACAAATGCCGGCGCACCTGCCCTTGATCGGCGAAACTCGCGTGCGTCTGGCGGCGGCTTGGGTGTACGCTCAAAGCCATCCATCCAACGATTCCGCGAAGAAACCGTGACCACACCCGAACCACGTTTCGATCACCCGCCCCGGCCGCTGGCACAGCGGCTCGGGGCCATCCTCTGGCCCTCGTTTTTCGCTGCCGGCATCGCCACGATGGTGTTTTTTGCTTTCGTCGATCCGCTGCTGCTGCGTGACTGGACATTTCCCGAGATCGATCTGAGCCGCGAAGCGGGTTACACCATCGGCTTCTTCATGTTCTGGCTGGCCACCGCCAGCTCCAGTTTGTTTACCTGGATATTGTTGCGTCCGGCCAGCCGTTTCAACGCCCCATTGCCCCCCAATCGTTGAACGAGCCATAAGCCCGTGAACAAGACCATACCGGCCACCGTCATCGATGACGGTGCCATGTATCAATCCGAACGCAAAATCTATCCGCGCGATGTCCATGGCCGTTTCGCCCGCCTGCGCAAGCTGGCGGTGTGGGTGCTGCTCGGCATCTTCTATCTGATCCCGTGGCTGTCGTGGGGCGAACGCCAGGCAGTGCTGTTCGATCTGCCGGCACGCAAGTTCTATATCTTCGGCCTCAACTTCTGGCCGCAGGATTTCTTTTTCCTCGCCCTGCTGCTGATCATGGCCGGCCTGTCGCTGTTCTTCTTCACCGCATTGGCCGGCCGCCTGTGGTGTGGCTACGCCTGCCCGCAAACCGTGTGGACTGAAGTGTTCCTCGACATGGAACGCTGGGCCGAAGGCGACCGCAACCGCCGGATGAAACTTGATGCCGGCCCATGGAACCGCGAGAAGATCCTGCGCAAGGGCAGCAAGCACGTGCTATGGCTGACGTTTGCGTTATGGACCGGGTTCACTTTCGTTGGCTTCTTCAGCCCGATCCGTGATCTCGGCCTGCGCGTGCTGGCCTTCGATCTGGGCGGCTGGGAAACCTTCTGGATATTGTTTTATTCGTTGGCCACCTGGGGCAATGCCGGCTTCCTGCGCGAGCAGGTGTGCAAGTACATGTGCCCGTATGCGCGCTTCCAGAGCGCGATGTTCGACCGCAATACCCTGATCATCGCCTATGATCCGCTGCGTGGCGAACCGCGTGGATCGCGCAAGCGCGGGTCCCGTGGTCCCGGCTTCTGGGCTGGCCCCGGCTTCTCTCGGCGACTGCATCGACTGCACGATTTGCGTACAGGTATGCCCTACCGGCATCGACATCCGCGACGGTCTGCAATACGAGTGCATCGCCTGTGGTGCCTGTATCGACGCCTGCGACACGGTGATGGACAAGATGAATTACCCGCGTGGGCTGATCCGTTACACCACGCAGAACGCCATCGACGGCAAGCCCAGCCACATCCTGCGGCCACGGATAATCATTTACGCGCTGCTGTTGACTGCAATATTCGCCAGCTGGGCTTGGGGTGTAGGCCATCGCAGTGAGTTGATCGTGGATGTGTTGCGTGATCGCAATGCGCTGTACCGGGTGGCTGCCGACGGCTCGATTGAAAATGCCTATACCCTCAAGTTGATCAACAAAACCCCGCAGGCGCAGCGCTATCGCGTGGAAGTGGTGGATGAACACAGCCACGCCATCGACGGTCTGCGCATCCTGGGTGGAGACATGCAGGTCACCGCTGCGCCCGAGCAGGTATTGAGCCTCATCGTCACCTTGAGCGCCGACCCCGCGAATGCCCACGGTCGCCGCAACGTACGGTTTGTCATCACCGGCATTGATCGCCCGGATGTGCATGCGCAACAAGACACCCGCTTTTTTGGCCCGCTGCCATGACAACCGACAGCAACCATATCCGGCCGTGGTACCGCGAGCCGATGGTGTGGCTGATGATTGCGTTGCCAGCGGCGGTCGTTATCGCCGGGCTGAGCACGGTGGTGATCGCGGTACGCGCCAGCGGCGATGACGCCGTGCCCGAGTCGGTGCGGCGCACCGCGCAGATGCAAGTCGTCGATCTCGCAGCCGATCAGCAGGCTGCACGGCGCAAGTTGCGCGCGCACGTACAGGTAACACGAAGCACCGGTGCGGTGCAGGTGTCGGTGAGTGGGGACAACGTCGCCGATAATCGCCTGCAACTGCGCTTCATCCACGCCACCGATGGCGCACACGATGCACTGGCAATGCTGGTGCGCTCGGGCGATGGATGGTTGGGTCGCGTCGATGCGCCACTGGATCATCCGTGGGCACTCATCCTGTCCGCCGACGATGACGCATGGCGATTGCAGGGCCACTTGCCGACCGAGCACGATAGCGCGCTGCTGGAACCTGCGCTTGCTGGCGAGTGATCGTGAACGCGCGTGAGCCCACTGCTGCCAAGAGAAGCCGGGACTGGGGACTCGGGACTGGGGACTCGGAAACTTCAATGGAAAACGTGGCGGCCTGCTACCACTGCGGCGAAGCGCTACCAACGGCCTTTCAGAGCGTAATGCTGGACGGCGCTGAGCGCGCCATGTGTTGCAGCGGCTGCGCGGGTGCCGCCGCGTGGATTCGCGATGCCGGGCTTGATGATTACTATCGGCTGCGCCAGCGCGGCGGCAGCCGGGTTGCCACCGAGGCAACCGACTTTTCGGCGTGGGATCGCGACGATATCCAGGCGCAACACGCGCGCGAGCTCGATGGCGGCCGCGAGATTACCGTGGTCGTTGAAGGCATGCACTGTGCCGCCTGCGCCTGGCTGATTGACCGCGCGCTGCACCGCGAACCGGGTGTGCGCGAGGTACAGGCCAACGCCATCACCGGCCGTGTGATCGTGCGTTGGGACACCGCGAAGACACGGCTAAGCATTATCCTTGCGCGCTTGTCTGCGCTCGGCTATACGCCGCACCTGGCTCCCGACGAGGCATTGGAGCGGGCACGCCGACACGAGCGCAATACGCTGTTGATCCGGCTCGGCGTGGCCGGCCTTGGCACGTTGCAGGCAATGATGTTCGCCGAAGCGTTGTATCTGGATTTCGACAACCAGATGCCCGTCGCCACCCGCGATTTTTTCCGTTGGATCACCTTTGCCGTGTCGGCGCCGGTGGTGTTTTATTCGGGCTGGCCATTTCTTGCCGGCATGGCGCGCGAGTTGCGGCAACACCGCTTTGGCATGGATACGCTGGTGGCAACCTCAGTGCTGCTCGCTTACTTCGCCAGCCTGATTGAAACGATACGTGGCGGCCCGCATGTATGGTTCGATGCGGCGGTGATGTTTGTGCTGCTGCTGCTCAGTGCGCGTGTCATCGAACGCCTGGCACGGCAGCGTGCCAATGCCGGCGTTGATGCGCTGGCGCGGGCGCGGCCAGCATTGGCCTGGCGCGTTGGCGAGCACGATGAGCGTACACAGGTACCGCTGGCGAGCTTGTTGGTTGGCGATACCGTGATCGTCGGTGCCGGCGAAGCGTTGGCCGCCGATGGTGTGCTGCTCAACGCACCGGCGCAATTTGATGAAGCACTGCTCACCGGCGAGCCGCTGCCGCGTACGCATGCACCAGGCGATACCGTGTATGCCGGCAGCGTCTGCCGTGGCGTACCCGCACGGGTGCGGGTGCAGCGTACCGGCCAGGATACCCGGCTGTCGCATCTGGTGCGTCTGGTCGAACAGGCGCAAGCACAGCGGCCACGACTGGCACGGCTGGCCGATGCCATCGCCGGGCGCTTTGTCGTGGCGTTGTTCGGTGCCGCCGCAATCACCGCACTGGTGTGGTGGCAGCTTGCGCCGGAGCGCGCCTTCGAGGTGACGCTGGCGGTGCTGGTGGTGAGTTGCCCGTGCGCGCTGTCGCTGGCGATTCCGGCGGCGCTGTCCACCGCGCAGGGCGCGCTGGCACGCATCGGCGTACTGAGCTTGCAGGCCGATGCGCTGGAAACCCTGGCACACGCCGATACTGTGGTATTCGACAAGACTGGCACCCTCAGTTGCGGTAAACCACAGATCAAAACCACGCAAACCTTCGACGGGTTCGACACGGCGCAGGCATTGGCGATTGCCGCAGCGCTCGAACGCGATGCCGGGCACCCGCTCGCACACGCCTTTCGCAGTGCATCAGCGTTGTCGGCACAGCAGGTGCAGGTTCAGGCTGGTGCCGGCGTCAGTGGCGCGGTGGACGGCGTGACGTATCGCCTTGGCCGCGCCGACTTCAGCCACGGCGGACACGATGATGGCCGTATCTGGCTGGCCAGCAACGGCCGGGCAATCGCGCAATTCACACTGTTCGACGCCACCCGTAACGATGCCGCTGCGGTGCTGGCACAGTTGCGGCACCTGAACTTGCGCTGCGAATTGCTGAGCGGCGATGCCGAGCCAGCCGTCAACGCACTCGCCGATGAACTCGGCATCCCCATCGCGCATGCGCGGCAAAGCCCCGAAGACAAGCTGGCCCATCTGAAGGCGCTGCAGGCACAAGGCCATGTAGTGGCGATGGTCGGCGACGGCATCAACGACGCACCGGTGCTGGCGGGTGCCAACGTATCGCTGGCAATGGGCGGCGGCGCACCGTTGGCGCATCGCAGTGCCGACATGGTTCTCACTGGCGATTCACTGCGCCGCATCCCTGAGGCCATCGCGCTGGCGCGACGCACACGCCGGATCGTGCGCCAGAACCTGGCCTGGGCGCTCGGCTACAATGCCATCGCGCTGCCGCTGGCAGCGTTGGGCTGGGTCACACCGTGGCTGGCGGCTCTGGGCATGGCCGGCTCATCACTGCTGGTCACCCTCAACGCCCTGCGCTTGACGCGGCCATCGCCCCTCACGGCATCGGAACCACGATGAGCATACTGGCAATCCTGATTCCACTGAGTTTGGTACTGCTGACAGTGGCGGTAGCGGCATTTATCTGGGCGGTACGCCGCGGCCAGTTCGACGATCTGGAGACACCAGCCATCGACATCCTCGCCGACGACAGCGCACCGCGTCACGTCAGCGAAAGCGTCCGCGATCCGCATGCCGATTGACTGGTTGGCACTGGGTGCGGCGGCGCTCAGCGGCATTTTCGGCGGCCTGCATTGCGCGTTGATGTGTGGTGGCATCGCTACCGGCATTGCCGCCAGCGCTACGCCATCGCCGCCGCTGCGCACCGCCGTGTTGAGCAATCTCGGGCGCGTGCTCGGCTACACCTTGGCCGGCGCATTGGTTGGCGCACTGGGTGCCGGCCTGCTCGGGCTGTGGCGACTGCCAAATCTGGCACTGGCAATGCGCATGGCGGTTGGCGCGGTGCTGTTGCTGGTGGCGCTGCGCTTGCTCGATCAACGTGGCCGTCTGGCGTTCGTCAACCGCCCCGGCGCAGCACTGTGGCAATGGCTGGCACCGCTGCACCGGCGTTTGCTGCCTGCCAACACGCCATGGCGGCAGTTGGCCGCTGGCATGCTGTGGGGCTGGTTGCCGTGCGGCCTGAGCGCCACGTTGCTGGCAGCGGCATGGCTCAGCGCCGACGCCTTGCAAGGCGGCCTGATCATGGCAGCATTCGGCATGGGCACCTGGCTGGTAATGCTGCCTCTTACCTGGAGCGGTGCGCGGCTCACTCGCCACCTCGCGCATCCCACGATGCGCCGCAGTGCGGCCGCACTGATTGCCGCTGCCGGATTACTGACCTTGAGCGCACCGTGGCTGACGCAGGTGCCAGCGCTGCATGCTGCACTCTCGGCGCTGGGCTGCCGCACGTTGTGACCAACGAAGCGGAACTCAGGAACGCGCGCGGCGTGCGTCTGGCTCATGCACCATTTGCGACAAACGCTTGTGGTCGAGGATGCGCAACTGACGCCCTCGCACACTGATGATGCCGTCATCCTGAAACTTGGAAAACGTGCGGCTGACGGTTTCGATCACCATGCCGAGGTAACTGGCAATATCCTCGCGTGACATCGGCAGGCTGAACTCATCCGCTGACTTGCCCAACTCGCGGAAGCGCTCGGACAGGCTATGCAAAAACATCGCCAGCCGCTCGCTGGCATGGCGTCGGCCCATCATTTCCACATGCTGCTGGTTGCGGTCCATGCGCTGCCCCATCACCCGCAACAACTGCCGTTGCAATCCCGGCACCTGCGCCGCAATAAGGCCCAATTCGTTGAACGGCACTTCGCAGACACTGGCCGGCGCCAGCGCCACCGCGTCACAACGGTGGACACCGGTGCCCAACGCATCGAGCCCAATCAGCTCGCCCGGCAGATGAAAACCGATCACCTGCAAATCGCCTTCCTCGCTCAGCGCCAAGGTTTTGAATGCACCGTCGCGGGCAACGTACAACGATGCCAACGGCGCACCGGCGCGAAACAGGAAATCACCGCGCGTCAGCGGCCGCCGCCGGCGCACCAGATCATCAAGGCGCTCCAGATCGACGATTCCGATACCCGCCGGCAGGCACAGTTGCTGCAATGAGCAACTGGCGCAGCCACGGCGCAACCGTGCGATGTCAATGACTTGTGCTTGTGCATCCATACGCGGTTTGCTCCCGGAAAACAGCATCCATCATTTTACTGCGGTCCAGCGGCGTAGCCACTCGTTGACCGTATCATGCCATTGCACGCTGTTTTGCGGCTTGAGCACCCAGTGATTCTCATCAGGGAAGTACAGGAACCGGCTCTCGATGCCGCGCCGCTGCAATGCCGTGAAAGCGGCCATGCCTTGATCGAACGGCACCCGGTAATCCAATTGCCCCTGTACCACCAGCATCGGCACCTGCCACTGATCCACGAAGCGCGCCGGATTGAATTTTTCGTATGCCTTGGGCTCGGCGAACGGCGTGCCACCGTTTTCCCATTCACTGAACCACAGCTCTTCAGTGGCATAACCCCACGAACGGTTATCGAAAATACCGTCATGATTGACCAGGCACTTCCACGGCGCATTCCAGTTGCCGGCAATCCAGTTGACCATGAAACCACCATAGCTGGCGCCCAATGCACAGGCGCGCTTGCCATCGAGGAAATCATAGCGATCCAGCGCGTGGCTCCAGCCCTTCTGCAGGTCCTTGAGCGGCTTGCCGCCCCAGTCGCCAGAAATGGAATCGGTGAAATCCTGGCCGTAACCGGTGGAGCCGTGGAAGTCGATGAACACGACCGCAAAGCCCTGCCCGGCATAGGTTTGCGGATTCCAGCGCGTGCTCCAGCCATTGCCGAACGAGCCTTGCGGCCCACCGTGAATCAAGAACGCGACCGGATATTTTTCGCCAGCTTTGTAATTCCACGGCTTGACCACGTAACCATACACGGTGTCGTCGTCGTAACCCTCAAAGCTGAACTGCTCGAACGCGCCCATCGCCACCGGCGCCAGGCGCTCGGCGTTGGCCTGGCTCAGATCACGCACGGCGCTGCCATCGGCGCGCGCCACAAAAATCTGTGCCGGGGAACCCAGGCTATCGCGAGCAAACACCAGCGTGTCACCGGCCAGATCAAAGCCCGAAACCGAACCATCGGCAGCAACACGGCGCGCCTCACCACTTTTGATGTCGATCGCAAACAAGGGGTGTTGACCCATGTCCTGGGCAGTGGTGTAAATGCTGCGGCCATCAGCCGACAACGCAATGCCATCGGCGGAACGATCCCAGCGCTTGGCGATACGGCTGGTATCGCCATCATCGAGATCCATCGCCATCAACTGGAACCGATCGGCTTCAAATCCCGGCCGCGACATGGCGCGGTAATACAGGGTTTTGCCATCGGCCGAAAATACCGGGCCGGCATCCCAGGCCAGGTTTTCGGCGGTCAGATTGACCGGCGGCGCGGAACCATCCGCCGCGACGCGATAGATGTCGAAATTGGTCGACCACGCCTCGGTAGTACCGGCAATACGTACGGAAAACGCCAATTGCGTGCTGTCCGGGCTCCATGCGTAATCGCTGCTGTCGCCAAAGGGCTTTGCCGGTATATCACCATCAATATTGATGCTCAGCTTGACCGGTTCGCCGGCACTTTTACCCGCAACAAGGCGAGCAACAAACAACTGACTGCGCCGGCCATCGGCCCAGGTATCCCAATGCCGCGCAAACAATTTTTCGTAAAGCTGGCCACTGCTCTTGTCCGACGCGACCTTGTCCAGCGCCGCCTTGGTGCAAGTCAGATCAGCGCAATAAGGAAACACGTCAAACGTGAGCGCCACCTTGCTGCCGTCGGGCGCCAGCTTGTAGCTGCCAACATCCAGCGGATAATCCGTCACCTGCACCGGCTCGGCGCCGATTGCCTGCGCCCACAGCTGCATCGAGCCGGACTTGTCGGCGAGAAAATACACCGTGCTGCCATCGCCCGAAAAGCTCGGTGAATTGACGTTGAAACCCTCCGGCGTCAGCCGTGCAGGCGGCGCGAGATCGCGCGTGCGCAGGTCTTTATACGCCAGGTGGCTGAAACCACGGTTGGCGTCAAAGTCGGTCATTCGCACCACATACACCACGCGCTGCCCATCAGCCGACAGCACCGGCGAAGACAGGCGATCAAAATTGACCAGATCGCGCACATCCAGGCCGCGATTGCCTTGCGCAAAAGCGGCTGCCGGCAACGCAAGGATCAGAGCTACGCTACGAATCGAAGCAAACATGGGCGACTCCGGGGATTCAATCGTCGCCATGGTAGAAGGCTATCGCCCAACACGCAAAGGTTCTACTGCACAGTTTGCAGCGCCCATGCTGCTGCAAAGCTAGCGTGCAGCCCCGCAAGTTTTGCCGGTGTCCCGCACTTTTTGGATGAGTTATGCCCGCCGCTGCCAGATAGCAGGACTGCGGCGGCCATGAAATACCGCAAGAACAACCATCGAATCGCGGCGAACCCTGAAGTACACGGAAAATGGAAAGCGGCGCGCGACAGTGCGGCGAATATCTCCCAATACAACAGGATAGCGCTCCGGTGCGGCCGCATATCTAGCGACAGCCTGCTCGATTTCGATGACAAACTCAACGCCAAGGCCAAGGCGCTGCTCGTCGTAGCGGACGGCAGCATCTTCAAACTCGCTTTTCGCAGCACGCCGAAAAACGATGCGAATCGTCATCGCCCCAAGCGCGATCGAACCGAAGCCTTGACTTCATCCCAAGGCACTACGTCATCCGGAAACGCATCGTCGTCAGCAACGCGGCGATCCAACTCCGCGCGTTGCCCGTCGGTAAGGGGAAACGCTTTGGTGTCGACGCAGATGGTCGCCCATATCTCCTCGACGAGCGCAAGCCTCTCGTCGACGTCGAGTCGGTCTATGCCCAAAGTCTTAACGGATACACCCATGGTAACCTCCGTCCGAAGAATAAATGTAACACGTGCGCGCGGTCGACGCCCAGACGGGTATAACGCTTGAATTCAACGGCCTGCGCGGCTTTATGGCAAAGTCCGGTGGAATGGTGGGTTGGACAAAGCCGCTACGCGGAGGAAGCCCCATTGCGGCTTGGGCCGCAAGGCTGTCCGCCATCCGGCCGATGCGGAGTAAAATCCGCCCCTCGACGCTGGGCGAGCCGGCCAAACGGCCTGCGTGACCGCCCGCAGCGCCCCGCTCAGCGGCCACACCGCCGCTATCTCACCGAACTTGTTTTCAGAGGGTGCCGCCCGCGCCCACGACCGGGCTCGTACAACAAACGGTTTAGATCGAACACCCAACCGAACACCCAACCGAACACCCAACCGGGACACCCATGTGTAACACCCAGCCGGGACCCACCCAGCCGGGACACCCATGTGTTTCGGCTGATTGAATACCCAGCCGGGACACCCATGTGTTTCGGCTGATCAATGCGAAACACTGGGTGTCCAACACATCGTCAAACTTGGGTGGATTGGGTCAACGCCCCGCACTGAATCTATTTCACGTTATCGACGCATCCAATGCCCAGATGCCGTGAGTACTGTGAACCTGCAGTCCTTTCGGATCAGTAGATCATCCACCGCGGGTGGATGAATGGGACAACCACCAGGACAGCACCGATGAAGACTCCAAATCCGTTGAACACATTTGCACGCAGAACACCGCTTTTTTCCGCCCTGTTGGCTTTGGGCGCATTCCTTCACCCCTTGTCGGGTGTAGCACAGACCGCGGCCGCTACCTTGCCGACCACACCCATCGGCCAGCTTGGCGCCGAGCTTATCCGCCACATCAACAACGACAGCCCAGCGCAGATGCAGCAGTGGGCGCCCAGCGTCCTGTCGGCAGCAGTCCCTGCGGTCGACAAGGCGGATTTTGTCGCGAACCTCGGCTCGGCGGCGCGCGATAGCGGCGGCGTCGATCTGTTCGACGTGCGGACCGATCCGCGTCGCCCCGGCCCGCTTCAAATGGTGGTCAAGGCACGCCGCACCGGTCAGTTGGGCTTGTTTTTCATCGCCGCCGATCCGGCCCAACCCAGCCGGCTGGCGCAGGCCTATCTCGGACCAATGGACGATCCAGCGCTGTATGCCGACTGGCCGCAGAAGGCGGTAGCGCACCCCGAACTTGCGCGGCTGATCCACGACACGCTCGACCGCCTCGAGCGCACTCAGGATTTCTCCGGTTGCGTAACGGTCACCGTTCACGCCCAAGCCATCTTCGACGAATGCCGTGGCGAGGCGGACCGCCGTTTTGCCGTGCCGATCGATAAGCAAACCAGGTTCCACATCGCTTCGATCGGCAAGACGTTTACCGCCGTGGCGATTGCCCAGCTCGTTGAAGCGGGCAAGCTGTCCTGGGACACCGCGCTGGCCCAAGTAGTACCCGAGTACCCGGACCACGAGGCCGCGAAGAAGATAACGGTCTGGCAACTCCTGCACCACACCTCGGGTCTGGGCGACATCCTCGTTCCAGAGTACTTCGCGAACCGCGAACGCTTCATCGCTCCGGCCGACTATCTGGACCTCATCGCCCGGCAACCCAAGCTAAGCGAACCCGGCGAGGAATGGAACTACAGCAATGCCGGCTTCATGCTGCTCGGCCGCATCATCGAAAACGTCTCCCATCAGGACTACGATGGCTACATCCAACGGCATATATTCACGCCCGTCGGAATGCACGCCAGCGGCTTCGACCGCCTGGACGAAATCACACCGAAGTTGGCCGTCGGTTATTACCGCGACGGGATGTTTTCGAGCACCTGGAAGATGGACTGGTCAAAAATCCAATTCAAGGGCGGCCCTGGGGGCGGGGGCTACTCCAACAACGCCGACTTGTTGCTTTTCGCCGATGCCCTGCGCAATGACCGGCTGGTCAAACCGGCGACGCTTGCAAAGATGTTCGCCGACCAAGTGCCGGCCGGCCCCGGGGGCTATGCCGCCGGATTCGGCGATCGTCTCTCGCACGGCAGTCCTATTCGCGGCCACACTGGCGGTATCGAAGGCAGCACGGCCAATCTGCAAATGGTCTGGAACGCCAACGCGGCCGTCGCGATGACCAGCAATCAAGGCCCCTCGGAAACGTGGATGCTGGCCGAGCGTATCGCCGACTTGCTCGCTGCAGAAGTCGAGAAGCCTCACAAACCCTGAGAACATCGGATCAATCGCCATCCTCACAAATCCTGGAGAACTAAAAATGCAACCTGTTGAACTATTCCTTCCCCTGATCATGTTGAGCGCGCCGGTAGCGATCGTGCTGATCGTCCTGCGCTACCGCTACCAGCAGTCGCAGGCGCGGTACCGCACCCTGCTGCAACTGGCCGACAAGGGCGTGGAGCTGCCGACCGAATTGCTGGTCGAACCGCAGGTCGCCTTTTCGGAACGCCGTCGCGCCCTGGTGCTCATCAGCGGTGGCTTCGGGCTGATGCTGACACTGCTCGCATTGCCGGGTCAGCTCGACAATGGACACAGCATCCACGAGTTGTGGGGCCTGGGCTTGTTGCCGCTAATGACAGGGCTGGGTTATCTCGCCAGTTGGTGGTTGAACCGGCGCGGAGACGTGCGTGGTTGATAGCGCCGCCGAGGCGCGCATCGATCAGTCACTGGTGGCGCGTGCCCTGCTGGGCGACGACCGCCAAGCGTTCGAGCAACTGGTGCGCCGCCATCAGGGCATGGTGCGCGCACAGTTGTGCCGGCTTCTGCACGGCGACGAGGCAGCGGCCGACGACCTTGCGCAGGAGACGTTCCTGCTGGCATGGCGCAAGCTCGACCAGTTCCGCAGTGAGGCACGTTTTTCAACCTGGCTCTATCGCATCGCTTACTCCTGTTTTCTCCAGATGTGCCGCACAAAGTCATGGGCTGCCCGCAATGCGCAAGACAACGAGATGGAGCAACTGCCAGCGCCCACGAACGCGATGGATTTGCGATTGGACCTGGCGCGCGCCATGCAGCATCTGTCCGCTGCGGAACAGGCTGTCCTACTGCACTGTGTGCAACTGGGGCTGAGTCACGAAGAAGCGGCGTATGTTCTGGCGATGCCGCTGGGCACGGTAAAGACCCACGCGATGCGTGGCAAGGCAAAACTCAAGACATGGCTGTCGGCCTGGCACGAAGCCGCCGGCGAGGAGCAAGCATCATGAATCACATGCACGACAACGACATCGACGCACTGCTTCGGCAGTCCTTTGACGGCCCCACGCCCGACGCCGGTTTTTCCGATCGCGTGATGCAGCACGTGCTACCTCGCCGCCGCCGATCCGTATGGCCACTCGTGGCGGGCATTCTCGTCGGAACCGTCCTGTGCTCGCTGAGCCTGTATAACTCACCGCTGTGGCACGCAGCTTGGTATGGCTTGCGCGTCGGCGAATGGTCCAGCTCGACCATCATCATGCTGACGACGATGACCGGAATGTCACTGCTCGCACTCGGCTGGACCCTTGCGGAAGCCGACGATGACGAACCCGGGACACCCACTCTCGCGAGGATGGCTCGCTGATGCGAGCCTCGGATGTTCGGGGCTACCGTTCCCGTCTCGTCGCTAAAGCACGAAACCACGCATCATTTGATGCTATATCCGCCACGATTAGATGCTGCCAATGGATGACCGCCATGCGCACCACCCTCGCCTTGGACGACGAATTGATTGCCAAAGCCCAGCAGTTCACCGGTCCGCAAGAAAAATCGGCCTGGACGCGAACCCGGGACACCCACACTCTCGCGAGGATGGCTCGCGGACGAACCCGGGACACCCACACTCACGCGAGGATGGCTCGCTGGTGCGAGGCCTCGGATGTTCGGGCTACCGTTCCTGTCTCGTCGCTAAAGCACGATAATACGCATCATTTGATGCTATATTCGCCACGATCATATGCTGCCAATGGATGACCGCCATGCGCACCACCCTCGCCTTGGACGACGAATTGATCGCCAAAGCCCAGCAGTTCACCGGTCTGCAAGAAAAATCGGCCTTGGTTCGTGAGGCCCTGCGCGCCTTGATCGAACGCGAAAGCGC
>JAUXUI010000026.1 GCA_030681035.1 Lysobacteraceae bacterium
CTGCTCGCGTTGATTGCTCGAAAAACCTATCGCCATCGAGCGAACGTCTCGAAACCGCGCAACCTCGGCCACAAGCCGCACAAACCGATGACGCAAAAACAGTGCTAGCCCAGACCAGAAGGCTTAACTTGGGTGGATTGCCGTGATACCGGACTGGTGCGCTTCGGCGCGCGGGATTATGATCCTGACACGGGTAGGTGGACGGCGAAGGATCCGCTACTTTTCAGCGGACAGGATACCAACTTGTATCGTTACGCATTCGGTGATCCCATCAACTTAATTGATGCAGATGGGAGGCTTCCGAGTCTGCCTCAAGGGGTCGTGGATTTTTCTGCGGGACTTGGCGATGCGTTGTTGTTTGGGCTCGGTGACGAACTGCGTAATGCATTGGGTATTGATGGTGGAGTGGATCAATGTTCTGGTGCGTACAAGGCTGGTGCAACTGCTAGTTTTGCAGCCGGAGTTGGTAGGATATCTTATGCCGCTGCTGCGAAAGGTTTCTCACTTGTGGCTTCCTCCGGGGCGGCCGCAAGCGCTTTTAGGCAGCAACTGAAGGGGGCTTTTAGGCTCGGCATGGGAAAAAATTGGAGGCCACCAAATTTGGCAAATAAGACGGACGCCCAACTTCGAAGGTCGGCCGGGAGTACAAATCCAGGTGTAAATGCTGCTGGCATAGGCGCAACCGCTGGTGGCGCATCGGGCTTTATGGGTTGTGATTGTGAGTAGTGATTGCGGCCTATGAAAACTTACCCAAGCATCGACGAGAAGACTGGGAGCGTTTTCGCTTTTGAGATTGAGCATGTTTATTTGTCGAACGCAGCTGTAGCAAGAATTCTGTCTAAAATCTCAGACGTATCAGATGTGCGAGTTAGAACGCTGTTTTCAAAATGGCAAGGAATACATATATGGTTCAATCATCAAGGGTCTGATTTTGTTGTTTTTGAGCCCTATGGTGATAGTAGTAGGTATTGGATTGGGCCTAAAGACAGTATCGATGTTTCAGTGGACCTTGGTCGTGTTATGGCTGCTTTCGAAAATTATCATCCGCCTTTGCTAGTTGAGGTTATTGGAGATGTCTTGTCTTTAAAAATACCATCTCCAATTAGGTGTGCTCTGAAGAAGGTTCGTCGGAAACAGAGTGGGTGACCTTTGAAGCCATGGACACCCATGATTCCGAAAACTCCTTGCTCAGCGTCACCGACGCCGACGGCAATATCACCCGCATCGAGCGCGACGGCAACGGCCAGCCGTCCGCCATCGTCGCGCCGCACGGCCAGCGCGGCAGACCGGGACACCCACAATTTCCGACGCAAGTCATCCGGGTGCCGAGGTTTGGGCCATGGAAAAGTGGGTGTCCCAGTTCGGCCGTCCCAGTTCGGCCGTTGGAAAAGTGGGTGTCCCAGTTCGGCCGTCCCAGTTCGACGCAGCCCTGGACACCCAGGATTCCGAAGGAAAGCCAGAGCATGAGGGGTTCCGCGTTGACGGTAGACAGCAACGAGCACCTGACCGGGGTTGCCGACCCCACCGGCGCGACATGGGCGATGCAATACACCGACAGCGGCCTGATGACGCAGATCACCCATCCCAATGGCGGCGTCAATGCCTTCACCTACGATGCCGATGGCCGATTGCTGCGCGATCTCGACCCCGAAGGCGGCGGTTGGCAGCTCAACCACAGCGAAGAACCAGACGGCAGCGACCGCACCGAGATGATCAGCGGCGAGGGCCGGGTGCGCGTGTTCTCCACCACCCGGCAAAGCAACGGCAGCCGCCTGTATACCGATCAGGCTGCCGACGGCAGCATCACCACACGCAGCTACACTGATGCCGGTTCAACAGTCATCACCCAGCCTGACGGCACTGTGCTGTTCACCAAGGAAGGCCCGGACCCGCGCTTCAAGATGGACGCGCCGGTGCTCGCGGAACGACGCATCACGCTGCCATCGGGGCTGGCCCTCTTACAGACGACCACCCGCGAGGTAACATTGGCTGCTCCGGCGGATGCCCTGTCACTGCAATCACTCACCGACACCGTGACCACCAATGGCCGGGTTGAGAGGGCGGTATACGAAGCAGCGGTGCGGGAGTGGACCTTTACTTCGCCGGCCAACCGCGTGGTCACGGTCACTGTGGATGGCCAGAGTCGGCCGCAGACGGAAGTGGTGCGTGGCCTGGAGCCCGTCACGACGAGTTATGACAGTCGCGGGCGACCGAGTAACCTCCTTCAGGGCAGCGGCAGCGAAGCTCGGTTGACAAGCTTCGATTATTACGACGTTACAGCGGGCGTGCAGGCTGGCTATCTGCGTGCCATAACCGATGCGATTGGCCGCGAGACAATCTTTACATACGATGCTGCTGGGCGTGTTATCGCGCAAACTCTGCCGGATGGCCGTAGCGTTGGCTTTCAGTACGACGTCACGGGCAATCTGGCTGCGCTCACACCGCCCGGCCGCTCGGCGCACGTGTTCGACTACGACCGGCGCGATCAGGCGACGGCCTACACTTCCCCCCCAGAAGCCATGGACAGAAGCCATGGACACCCATGATTGTGAAAATTACAGCACGCCCGCGCGGTGGATTGTGGATCGTGTTGGGGAGATTGTGGGTGTCCCGCGTTGTAAGAATACGTTGACGGGACAGACGGAGTTGACCTTCGCCCGCGACAGCGAGGGCCGCCTGCTTTCGGTCACCGACGCCGACGGCAACGTCACCCGCATCGAGCGCGACGGCAACGGCCAACCCACCGCCATCATCGCACCGCATGGCCAGCGCACCGCATTGACGGTAGACAGCAACCAGCACCTGATCGGCGTTGCCGACCCCACCGGTGCGACATGGGCGATGCAATACACCGACAGCGGCCTGATGACGCAGATCACCCACCCCAATGGCGGTGTCAATGCATTCACCTACGATGTCGATGGCCGCCTGCTGCGCGATCTCGACCCCGAAGGCGGCGGCTGGCAGCTCAACCACACCGAACAAGCAGATGGCAGCGACCGCACCGAGATGATCAGCGGCGAGGGCCGGGTGCGCGTGTTCTCCACCACGCGGCAAAGTAACGGCAGCCGCTTGTATACCGACGAGGCACCGGACGGCAGCATCACCACACGCAGCTACACCGATGCCGGTGCAACCGTCATCACCCAGCCCGATGGCACCGTACTGTTCACCAAGGAAGGCCCGGACCCGCGCTTCAAGATGGATGCGCCGGTACTCGCCGAAAACACCGTCACGCTGCCCTCGGGCCTGGCCTTCCAGCAGACGACCACCCGTGCGGTAACGCTGGCCGATCCAACCGACGCGCTGTCGCTGCAATCGCTGACGGATACCGTGACCACCAATGGCCGCGTCGAGACCGCAGCCTTTGATGCCACCGCCAGACACTGGACATTCACCTCGGCTGCCGGCCGGACGACGCAACTGGACATCGACGCACAGGGCCGGTCATTGTTGCAGGCGGTACCTGGCTTGGCGCCCGTTGCCGCCAGCTACGATGGTCTCGGCCGCCCGAGCGAGATCGTGGTCGGCAACGGCGGCGACGCACGCCGCGCCCGCTTTGCGTACTTCGATTCAACGGCCGGTGCGCAAGCCGGCTTTCTGCGCACTGTTACCGACGCCATCGGGCGCGAGACGCACTTCAGCTATGATGCTGCCGGGCGCGTGACCGCGCAGACCCTGCCCGATGGCCGCAACATCGGCTTCCAGTACGACGCACAAGGCAACTTGGCTGCGCTCACCCCGCCCGGCCGCTCCGCGCACGTGTTCGACTACGACCGCCGCGATCAAACCACGGCCTACACGCCGCCGGATCTAAGCGGCATCGACAGCATCACCCGTTACCGCTACAACCTCGATCGGCAAACGACGCATATCGAGCGGCCGGGTGGCGCGGTGATTGATTTTGCCTACGACAGCGGTGGGCGGATCGTGAGTCGAACGATTCCCACCGGGGTGGATAGCTACGGCTACGATGCTACCAGCGGCCAACTTGCGGCGATCGACACGGCGGATGGCATCAGTCTGCGCTTTGCCAGGGATGGCTTCCTGCCCACGACCACCACCTGGACTGGCCCGGTCAGCGGCAGCGTCAGCCGGAGCTTCGATGCCAACTTCTGGTTGACCCAGGAGACAATCGAGGGCGATGCGGTGGCCTTTGCCTACGACGCCGATGGCCTGCTGACCCAGGCGGGCGATCTGAGCCTTGCGCACGATCCAGGCAATGGCCTGGTGACCGGCGTCTTACTTGGCAGCATCAATGATGCCCGCACTTACAATGGTTTCGGCGAGTTGGCGAGTCGCGATGTCACGGCGGCCGGCGCACCGGCCTACCGGGTCGATTACTCCCGCGATCTGATCGGCCGCATCAGCGAGCAAACCGAAGTGATCGGTGTCGCGCCCGCCACGACGCTGGCCTATGCCTACGATGTCGCCGGCCGCCTGAGCGAGGTCCGCCGCAACGGGGCAGTGACCGAAAGCTACGCCTTTGACACCAACAGCAACCGCAGCACCAAGAGCACGCCGGGCGGAACAGTCAATTACACGTACGATGCGCAAGACCGGTTGCTGGAGGCCAGCGGCTCAAACGGCGTGACGAGTTACGCGTACACCGAAGCCGGCGATCTGCGTAGCAAGACCACCACTGCCGGCACCACGTCTTACGATTACGACGCGGTCGGTAACCTGCGCGCCGTCGTCCTGCCCAACGGTGAGGCCATCAGCTATCTGATCGACGGACAGGATCGCCGCATCGGCAAGCAGGTCGATGGCGTGTTGCTGCAAGGTTGGCTGTACGGCGACCAACTCAACCCGGTGGCCGAGCTGAACGGCGCGGGCCAACTCGTCACCCGCTTCGTCTACGCCGATCAGTCCAATGTGCCGGCGTACATGATCAAGAACGGCGTCACCTACCGCATCGTCAGCGACCATCTGGGTAGCCCACGTCTGGTGATCGACGTCGACACCCGCGAGATCGTGCAGCGCATGGACTACGATGCCTTTGGCAATGTCCTCACCGACACCAATCCTGGCTTCCAGCCGTTCGGGTTTGCCGGTGGGCTGTATGATCCGGACACGGGCCTGGTGCGCTTTGGTGCGAGGGATTACGATCCAGAAGCCGGGCGGTGGACAGCAAAAGACCAAATTCTCGCCGAGGGAGGCGACCCCAATTTCTATGGGTACGCGCTCGCAGACCCCATCGGCCTGATAGACATGGATGGACTGCAAGGGCGCGCGCCGCCGCCAGCGCGGAACTTTCGGCCCGGCGCTGGCGGAAATTCTGCGCAAGCGAGAAGAGCGACACGCGATTTTAAACGCAGTGGAGCGGGGGACGTTCCAGATCTCGCGGAACAAATATCACTCACCGAAGTCCTTGAAAATTCGGATAAGGCAGCGGAGCTTTTGTGCAACATGGGTGGGGGTTGCGCAATTGCGGACATTAGAAATATGGTGATTCCGCCTCCAAAAATGATGTGTACGTGTGGATTGGTGAATAATCCTGATGCGTGTCCGTTGCCAAGTGCCCCGAGGCAGCAGGTGGGGCCGCCGGGGTACTCGCCTGTGCGTGATTCAGATTGTCGATGTGTTCGAATAGGACGGTGAGATGGAAAGCTTGGTATTGGCTCGATTCATGGTGCGTGGTTTTGGGTTGTTTTTGTTGGCTGCGAGTGTCGGTAAGCTACCGAATGTGATTTACACGTTAGTGACCGGCGAATATTCATCATTCACACACGCTTTTTTTGCCGGTGCAGTGCCATATTTCATCCCGCCTGTGGTTGGGTTGTTGCTGTTCTGGAATCCGGACGGGATGCTGCGAATGCCACGCGCTGCTGCGCCGCCAAGTGACGACCGCATGCAGCTCAACCTTGAGGAAGTTGCGATCTCGTTGCTTGGCATGTATTGGCTGGTCTTGGGCGTGATCGACACGCTTTACCAACTTGCATGGGGAGTGATTACTAGAGAGGACACTGGTCGCTTCTTCAGCACGTACGATGCGATGGCCGATTCGATTTCCGCAGTGCTGGAGCTGGCCGTTGGCAGCTTGCTCGTCTACCACGCCGCACGTATTCAGGCCAAGCTGGCTGCATGGCGTGGCACGCAACGGGAATGAGAGGCAAAGCCCTGGACACCCATGATTCTGAAAATTCCAGCACGCCCGCGCGGTGGATTGTGGATCGTGTTGGGGAGATTGTGGGTGTCCCGCGTTCGACGTCTCCCGCGTTCGACGTCCCGCGTTCGACGTGATCGAGCGATTCGTGATCAGATCGCAAATAGCGGTGATAGCACGCTTGAGGTAGTGCCGTGAAAATAATGGTCACTGCCGTTATTCTGGGAATAGTCTCTCAAGGGTTCGCTATGGCGGGTACGTGTTCGAATTTTACCTTGCCCGGCGGTGTCGGCATAACGATTGTTGAATATGACTTTGATGCTGCTAAATTCAATATTGAAAAGTGCTCGACGGGTGATTCGATTTGTCGAATCAACGGTCGTAGCCCTTACGGGGTGGATATTGATTATCCAAAGACATATGTAAGGAGCATAACTGTCTCGCTCGGAAGTGCATCTTATGAGCTTAATGTTACGGACATGTACAATGCTTGGGGAACGCGTCCTCTCGCATATTCTGGAGGTGTTCGTTACTTTGGTGGTGAGTGCATTGATGAAAAGAACTGCCGGCTCAGGGGGCTGTTTTCTGATGCTGCGGGCACGTTCGTTGCTGAATGGAGCATTGTGGATGGGTGGGTTTCCAGAACAGTCATTACTAATAGCGCCGATGTCATCGAGTTATTTACGAAAAACATCGATCCTCCGGGATTTGAAGCCACGGATGAAGCCACGGATGAAGCCACGGACACATAAATCCGGAAGATGAAGCCCTGGCGAAAATTGGGGTCGGGGCGAAAATTGGGGTCGGAGTCGAAATATCCGCGAAAATTGGCGCGAAAATTGGGGTCGGAGTCGAAATATCTCCATGCAGTACACCGACAGCGGCCTGATGACCGGCATCACGCACCCCAACGGCGGCGTCAATGCCTTCACCTACGATGCCGATGGCCGCCTGCTGCGCGACCTCGACCCCGAAGGCGGCGGCTGGCAGCTCAACCACACCGAACAAGCGGATGGCAGCGAGCGCACCGAGATGATCAGCGGCGAGGGCCGGGTGCGCGTGTTCTCCACCACGCGGCAAAGCAACGGCAGCCGCCTGTACACCGATCAGGCTGCCGACGGCAGCATCACCACACGCAGCTACACTGATGCCGGTTCAACAGTCATCACCCAGCCTGACGGCACTGTGCTGTTCACCAAGGAAGGCCCGGACCCGCGCTTCAAGATGGACGCGCCGATACTCGCTGAGCGCAAGGTCACGCTACCCTCGGGGCTGGCGTTCCAACAGACCACCACGCGCGCACTAACGCTGACCAACCCCGACGATGCCCTGTCGCTGCAAGCGCTGACCGACACCGTGACCACCAATGGCCGGGTCGAGACGGCGGCGTTTGATGCCACCGCACGACGTTGGACGTTTATCTCACCCGAGAACCGTTTGACAACGCTTAGCGTCGACGGACAAGGCCGGTCACTAATGCGGGCGCTCAAGGGGCTGGCGCCCGTCGCCACGAGCTACGACAGTCGCGGGCGACCCAATGTCTTGGCTCAGGGCAGTGGCAGCGATGCGCGGATGGTGTCGTTTAAGTATTACGACGCCACGGCTGGCGTTCAAGCCGGTTACCTGAGCGGTATCACCGATGCCATTGGGCAAGAGACCACCTTCGCTTACGACGCAGCGGGCAGGGTCACCACGCAGACCCTGCCAGATGGGCGCACGATACTGTTTCAGTACGACGCCCAAGGCAATCTCGCCGCACTCACCCCGCCCGGTCGCTCCGCGAGCAGAACGCGAGGGTCAGGTCTTGCCTTTTGCCTATGATGTATGATGGCCGTAGCGAGCAAGCGCGAGGGTAAGCCAGCCTTGGAGCCAGCCTTGGACGAGCCAGCCTAGGCGAGCCGGGGTCAGGTCTTGCCTTTTGCCTGGTGCGACTGTAAATTGCGGCCATGTCCCGCCCGCTCCGGCTTGAGTTCGAAGGCGCCATTTACCACGTCACTTCGTCAGCAGCGAGGGGTCATCAGCAGCGAGGGGTCAGGTCTTGCCTTTTGCCTGATGCTGAAAGCGCGGGGTCAGGTCTTGAACGAGCGCGGGGTCATGAACGAGCGCGGGGTCAGGTCTTGTATTGACACACTTGTTGAGGAAGCGCGGGGTCAGAGGAAGCGCGCAAGGCGCGGGGTCCGCAAGGCGCGGGGTCAGGTCCTGCCTTTTGCCTATGGCGACTGTAGATTGGCGCCATGTCACGCACGCTCCGGCACGATTTTGAAGGCGCTGTTTACCACGCCACTTCGCGTGGCGATCGGCGTGAGCCGATCTTTGAGGACGATGTCGATCGTGATGCGCTGTTGATGGTGGTGGCGCAGCAATCCACCCAAGTCAAGGCTCAGTCGCAGGATGGGTAGAGCGCAGCGAAACCCATCAAGCGCGTTGTAATGGCCTGGTTGATGGGTTTCGCTGCGCTCTACCCATCCTGCGGCAACCTGTCAGAGTGATCGTTGGTGCGGATACTCGCGCCGCCGGAGCAATTGTCGAGTAGATCAGCACCAAGCCCGACAGGCTGCCAGCCCAGACGAGCGGGCTTGACTTGGGTGGATTGATACGCAGACGGCCATCGCCAAAGCCGCCAAGCTGTCGGTGTCGCGAATCAGCCGGTTACTCGCGGCGCGGGAGGCAAAAGGGAAGGCCTGACGCTTGCTCCGGGGGGCGGCCTGCGCTTTGTTGCGGCTTGAGCCGACAGCAAGACTAGCCGAATGGGGGCATCCGCCCTGAGCACCATTGGGCGCTGAGCAGGTATTCTTTGCGCTGACCCATGCACAAGGTGCATCGCAATGTCTTCGCTGCACGGCAAAACCCTGTTCATCACCGGCGCCTCGCGCGGCATTGGCTTGGCGATAGCACTGCGTGCTGCGCGCGATGGCGCCAATGTGGTGATCGCGGCGAAATCCGATGTACCCAACCCGAAGTTGCCGGGCACCATCCATAGCGCCGCCGAGGCGGTGCGGGCGGCGGGCGGGCAGGCGCTGGCAATCCGCTGCGACATCCGCGAAGAGGAACAGGTGCAGGCGGCGGCGGCGCAGGCCGTGGCGCAGTTCGGCGGCATCGACATCCTGGTCAACAACGCCAGCGCGATCTGGCTGCGCGGCACCCTCGACACACCGATGAAGCGCTTTGATCTGATGCAGCAGGTCAATTCACGCGGCAGCTTCCTGTGCGCGCAAGTGTGTCTGCCGCATCTGCTCAAGGCCACCAACCCGCATATCCTCACCCTGGCGCCACCGCCATCGTTCAATCCGCGCTGGTGGGGCGCGCACACCGGTTACACGCTGGCCAAGATGGGCATGAGCTTTGTAACCCTTGGGCTGGCTGCCGAGTTCGGCCCGCAAGGCGTTGCGGTGAACGCGCTGTGGCCGCGTACGCTGATCGCCACCGATGCGCTGAACATGATTCCCGGTGTCGATGCCAGCCGCGGGCGCAAGCCCGAGATCATGGCCGACGCCGCACACGCGATCCTTGTACGCACGGCGGCCGGCTTCAGCGGCCAGTTTCTGATCGATGACGAGGTGCTGCGCGAAGCCGGTGTCAGCGATCTTGATGCCTATGCGGTGCAGCCTGGGCAAGCGTTGTTGCCCGACCTGTTTCTGGATTGAACGCTCGGCGTGAAACCACGCAATCGTTCGTAGCGTGCTACAGGGGAACGCAACCGGCTTTTTGTAGGAGCGCACCCTGTGCGCGACCGCAAGTTCATAATCAACGCGTTATCCGGTCGCCCACAGGGTGGGCTCCTACAGGGGTAGATCACCGCTTTGCTGTCGGAGCGCACCCTGTGCGCGACCGAAAGTTCATAATCAACGCGTTATCCGGTCGCCCAAACAGGGCTCCTGCAGGGGAGCGCAATCGGTATTTTTGTGGGAGCGCGCCTGCGCGCGAAGCGGTTCGCGCACTCGCCAAAACAAACCGCAAGCAACAGGAGACAACGTGATGCGTTATTTGCATGCCATGGTTCGGGTGCGTGATCTGGATGCCTCGTTGGCATTCTTTCGTGATGCCCTTGGCCTGATTGAAACCCGGCGCAAGGATTACCCGGCCGGCCGCTTCACGCTGGTGTATCTGGGGGCGCCGGAAAACCCGGAAGCGGAAGTGGAACTGACCTTCAATTACGATGCTGAGGATTACGGCAGTGCGCGCAACTTCGGGCATCTTGCGTTTGCGGTGGACGACATCTATGCCACCTGCGCGCGCCTGCAAAGCAAAGGCATCACCATCAACCGGCCGCCGCGCGATGGCCGCATGGCGTTTGTGCGATCGCCCGATCAGATCTCGATTGAATTGCTGCAAAAAGGTGATGCCCTGCCGCCGGCCGAACCGTGGGTATCGATGGCCAATGTCGGCGAATGGTAGTGCCCCAATCGGCGCTGAAATTGATTCAAGTCGTGGTTGTGGCCGCCGGCTGCGGTTAGCATGCAGCCCATGATGTCGATCACGCCACCGCTGCTGCAAGCCCACCAACTGGCCTTTGCCCGCAATGACGAGCCGGTGTTCGGCCCGCTCGATTTTCATGTCGCCGCTGGCGAAGCGCTGCTGGTGCAGGGTGGCAACGGCAGCGGCAAAACCACGCTGCTGCGGGTGCTGGCTGGTTTGCTGGGTGCCAGCGGTGGCGAAGTGCAGGTCAACGGCAAACCCGCCGAGCGCGAAGCCATTGCCGAACACACCGCGCTGCTGGGCCACCTGCTGGGGCACAAGGGCGAATTGAGCGCCGATGAAAACCTGCGTTTTGCGCTGGGTCTGTATGGTCAGCGCGAGGGCATCACCCGCAGCGAGGCGCTGCAACAGGTGGGCTTGGCGGGTTTCGAGGATACCTTCGCGCGCAGCATGTCGGCCGGGCAGAAAAAGCGCCTGGCACTGGCGCGCCTGCTGCTGCTGCCGGCGCCGCTGTGGTTGATGGATGAGCCTTACGCCAACCTCGATCTGCAAGGCATCGCCCTGGTCAATCAGATGATCGAGAAGCATGTGCATGCCGGCGGCGCTGCGTTGATTACCAGCCATGGCGCCTACGCCACCCCGGCGGTACGTACCCGATTATTGGAGCTGACGCATGGCTAGTGCCACCGCCCGCACGGCCCTGCTGGCGCTGCTGCGCCGTGACCTGCTGCTGGTCTGGCGCCGGCGCGGCGACGCCTTGCAGCCGGCGATGTTCGCGGTGCTCACCATCACCCTGTTTCCGCTGGCGCTGGGCAGCGAGCCGCAATTGCTGGCACGCATTGCCTCTGGCGTAATCTGGGTCGCGGTGGTGCTGGCCGGCATGTTGTCGCTCGACGCGCTGTTCCGCAGCGATCTGGAAGACGGCAGCCTGGAGCAACTGTTGCTCAGCCCGCAGCCGCTGGCCTTGCTGATCTTCGGCAAAGTGCTGGTGCATTGGCTGACCACCGCCTTGCCGGTACTGGTCGCCACGCCGCTGTTTGCGGCGATGCTGCAACTCGACAGCAACCTTTATGGCGTGCTGTTGCTCAGCCTGATATTGGGAACGCCGCTATTGAGCCTGATTGGTGCGGTGGTGGTGGCATTAACCGTGGGGATGAAACGCTCTGGTATGCTGCTGGCCCTGCTGGCATTGCCGCTGTATGTGCCGGTGTTAATCTTCGGCGCCGGCAGCGTGATGGCCGCATCGCAGGGCTTGCCCTACCTTGGTGCGTTGCTGGTGCTGGGCGCCGCGTTGGCATTGGCGCTGGTGTTGGCGCCGCTGGCTGCGGCAGCTGCAATACGGATTGCACTGTCATGAAATTGCTCAAATGCCGGGAGTGCCTGTGAACCCGATCGTGCGCTGGTTTCACCAATTGGGCTCGCCGCCCTACTTCGACGGCTTTGCCCGCCGTTATGCACCGTGGGCTTATGGCGCAGGCGGCGCGTTGATGCTCTGGGGCATGTGGCTGGCGCTGTATCAGGTGCCGGCCGACTACCAGCAAGGCAACAGTTTCCGCATTCTGTTCATCCATGTACCGGCGGCGTGGATGAGCCTGTTCATCTACGGCGTGATGGCGGTCAATGCATTCATCGCGCTGGTGTGGCGGATCAAGCTCAGCGAATTGCTGGCGATGAACTGCGCGCCGATCGGCGCTGCATTTACGCTGATTACACTGGTGACCGGCGCGGTCTGGGGCAAGCCAACCTGGGGCACGTGGTGGACTTGGGATGCGCGGCTCACCTCCGAGCTGGTGTTGTTGTTCCTGTATCTGGGCGTGATGGGCCTGTATGGCGCCATCGATGACCGCCGCAACGCCGCGCGCGCGGCGTCGTTCCTGGCGCTGGTCGGTATCGTCAATGTGCCAATCGTGCATTTTTCGGTGAACTGGTGGAATACCCTGCATCAGGGCGCCACCATCCGCCTGATAGGCCCATCGACCATCGATGCCTCGATGCTCGCGCCGCTGTTGTTCACCGCACTGGGCACCAAGTTCTGGTTCATTGGTTCGTTGCTGGCGCGTACACGCACCGCACTGACCGATTTGGAACTGGGCAAGGATTGGGTGCGCCGTCAATTGGGAGTGCCACGATGAGTGCCTGGTTTGATATGGGCGGCCACGGCCTGTACGTGTGGAGTTCGTACGGCTTGTTCGTTGTGGTGATGCTCTGGGATCTGCTCTCGCCGTGGCTGCGCCGCCGGCGCCTGCTGCGTACACTGGCTTTGAAAATCCGCCGCGAAGCGGCAAGGAGATCCACATGAACCCGACCCGCAAACGTCGCCTGTGGCTGGCGCTGTTCCTGCTGTTGGCCGCCGCTGTTGCCGGCACTCTGATCACCCTCGCGTTGCAGGAAAACCTCAGTTACCTGCATACCCCAAGCGAAGCGGTGAGCGGTGAGGTGCCACAGGATGCCGCATTCCGGCTCGGCGGCGTGGTGCGCGAAGGCAGCGTGGTGCGCACACCGGGCACCCTGGAAGTGCGCTTTGCCGTGACTGATCGCGTCGCCGACTTCCCGGTGTTCTATTCCGGCATCCTGCCCGATCTGTTCCGCGAGGGGCAGAGCGTACTGGCACGTGGCCGCTTGAATGATGGCGTGTTCATCGCCGAAGAAGTGCTGGCCAAGCATGATGAAACCTACATGCCCAAGGAAGTCGCCGATGCCATCGCGGCGTCGCAGGCCAAGCATCAGCAAGAGTCAGCAGCGGGCGAAGCGGCATCCAAAACAACACAGCCGGAAGCACCGGTCAGCGTACCTGAAAGCAGCACAGGTGGCATGCAGTGACCATCCTTCCAACCCGATGCCACGGCGGAGCCGGACATGATTGCTGAACTGGGGCAGATCGCCCTCATCCTGGCGCTGATCATGGCGCTGGTGCAGGCCTCGCTGCCGATGCTGGGTGCCGCGCGCAATGATGCGGCGCTGATGGCGTTGGCGCGGCCCACTGCGTACGCGCAATTGTTGTTTCTCACGGTTGCCTTCGCCCTGCTCACCACCTTGTTCGTGGTGCAGGATTTTTCGGTGTTGTATGTGGCGCGCAATTCGAACTCGCTGCTGCCGCTGGCGTATCGCTTCTCGGCGGTGTGGGGCGGGCACGAAGGCTCGCTGTTGTTGTGGGTGCTGATCCTCGGCATCTGGACCGGCGCCGTGGCGCGGCTCAGCCACGCTTTGCCGCAACCGGTGGTGGCGCGGGTGCTGGCGGTGTTGGGCATGGTCAGTGTCGGCTTTTTGCTGTTTACCGCACTCACCTCCAACCCGTTTGATCGGGTGCTGCCGGCATGGCCGGATGGCAACGATCTCAATCCGCTGCTGCAAGACCCCGGCCTGATCGTGCATCCGCCGATGCTGTACACCGGTTACGTCGGCTTTGCGGTGGCGTTTGCGTTCGCCATCGCGGCGTTGATCGATGGCCGTCTCGACGAGCGCTGGGTGCGCTGGGCGCGGCCGTGGACCAATGTTGCCTGGGGCTTTCTCACCATCGGCATCGCGCTTGGCAGTTGGTGGGCGTACTACGAACTGGGTTGGGGCGGCTGGTGGTTCTGGGATGCGGTCGAAAACGCCTCGTTCATGCCATGGCTGGTCGGCACCGCGCTCATCCACTCGCAGGCAGTCACCGAAAAACGCGGCGGCTTTGTCGGCTGGACCTTGTTGCTGGCCATTGCCGCATTCTCGCTGTCGCTGCTCGGTACCTTCCTGGTGCGCTCGGGGGTGCTGACCTCGGTCCATTCGTTTGCCTCCGATCCGGGGCGCGGCATTTTCATCCTCACCTTCCTGTTGATCGTGGTGGGTGGCTCGTTGTTGCTGTATGCCATCCGCGCGCCGCGCATCGCCCGCGAAAAAACCTCGGCACCGGTATCGCGAGAAACCCTGCTGCTGATCAACAACCTGATGTTTACCGCCGCTGCCGCGATGGTGTTGATCGGCACATTGGCGCCGCTGATGTTCGAGGCATTGAACCTCGGCAAGATTTCGGTGGGCCCGCCCTACTTCGGCTTCCAGTTCATGTTGCTGATGGCGCCGGTGGCGTTGCTGATGCCATTTGGCCCGTTTGCGCGCTGGGGCAGCGAGAACCTCGGTCGGTTTCTGCCGGTGCTGCGCGTGGGGCTGAGCGCGGTAGTGCTGGCGCTGGAGTTGGCGGCGTTGCTGGGTGAGCGCTTCACGCTCAAAAGTTATCTCGGCGTGGCCGCTGCGGCATGGGTGTTTGCCGGTATTGGCGCTTTCGTCTGGATGCGGCTGCGCTCGGCACCCAAAGGCCGGCGTTTCACCGCCGAAATGCTGGGCATGAGCCTTGCCCATTTTGGCCTCGGCGTGTTCGTTGCCGGGGTATTGCTGGTCGAAAGCCTGGGTGTCGAGAAAGACGTGGCGATGGTGCCCGGACAGACGGTCGAGGCTGTCGGCTACCGCTTTACGTTCAATGGCGTAAGCAATGTGCGTGGCCCTAATTACGAGGCCGTGCGCGGCGAAGTGAACGTGTACGATGGCGACCGCTTGATCGCATCGTTGCACCCGGAAAAGCGCAACTATGCGGCCGGCGGCCAGGTGATGACGGAGACCGCGATTTCCCCGAGCCTGGTACGCGACATCTATGTGGCGCTGGGTGAGTCGCTGGGCAACGACGGCAGTTGGGCAGTACGCCTGTACATCAAGCCGTTCATCCGCTGGATATGGCTCGGTGCGTTGTTGATGATGGCCGGTGGCTTTGTTACCGCCAGTGATCGTCGTTTTCGCCGGCACACCCCCGAACCCACCGAGCAGGCAGCCTGATGCTCAAGCGCATACTGCCGTTGATCGTGTTTATGGCGCTGGCTGCGCTGTTGCTGTCGGGCATCTGGATGCGCAAGCAGGACGAAACATTGGGCCGCAATCCCAGTGATATTCCCTCGCCGTTGATCGGCAAAAAAGCACCGATATTTTCGTTGCCCGCCCTGCATCATCCCGAAAACATGATCAGCAACGCCGATTTTGCGGGCACGCCTTACGTGCTCAACGTCTGGGGCAGTTGGTGCCCGGAGTGCCGCACCGAGCACCCGGCGATTACCGACCTGGCGAAAACCGGCAAGATCCGTGTGGTCGGTTTCAATTACAAGGACGAACCGGCGGATGCGCTGCGCTGGCTTGGCCAGTTTGGCGACCCCTACACGGTGATCGTGGCCGATGTCGAAGGCCGCAGCGCCATCGACTGGGGCATCTACGGCGCACCGGAAACGTTTGTTGTCGATGCAGCGGGTGTGGTGGTGTTCAAGCACATCGGCGCATTGACGCCGCAACTGATCGAGCGCGAGATACTTGCCCGCCTGGATGCATTGAACGGAGCCAGCCCATGAAGCCAACGCAGTGGTGCCTTCGCAGCTTTGCCGTGATTTTGCTGCTGTTTGCCGGCGCAGCGGCGGCGGTTGATCCGATGCCATTTAGCGATGCCGCCGAGGAAGCGCGCTTCCGCGAGCTGGCTGCCGAATTGCGTTGCGTGATGTGCCAGAACCAATCGCTCGCCGATTCCAGCGCACCCATCGCCAAGGACCTGCGCCGCGAGGTGTTCGACCTGATGCGCGAGGGCAAGAGCGATGAAGAAATCAAAGCGTTTTTGGTCGAACGCTATACCGACTTTGTGCTCTACAAACCACCGCTGAATGATCGTACCTGGTGGTTATGGTTCATGCCCGTGCTGATCTTGCTGGCCGGCGCAACAACGGTGGTGGTGATTGTGCGTCGCCGCGCCAAGGCCAACACGGCAAGTAAGCCCGAACCGGAGGATGCATGGTAATGCCCTTGTTTATTGCGCTGGCAGTGTTGATGGTGGCGGTGGCGCTGGTGGTGTTGCTGCTGCCATTGCGCGCTGGCCGCGACCCGGCGCAGAAGCAACGCAGCTTGTTGCAGCAGGCGCGTGCCGGTGGCGTGCTGTCGGAAGCGGAATATCAGGCCAAACTGGCGGCATTGCCGGCCGCAAGCGAAGCAACTGGCGGCGCACCACGTGGCTGGATTCTGGCTCTCGCCTTTTGCGTGCCGTTGCTGGTGGTGCTGTTGTACCTGCGCATCGGCGAACCGGCCGGCCTTGACCCGGTAATTGCAGCGCCGCCACCACACGCGGGTGCCGTGGGTGATGGTGCCGGCAGCAAAGCCATGGAAGATGCGACCCGCGGCCTGGCTGAACGTCTGGCGCAACAACCCGACGATCTCGCTGGCTGGTTGCTGCTGACGCGCGCCTACAAGGTGATGCAAAAATACGATGAAGCACTGGCCGCGCTGGCAACCGCTGGCGAGCGTTGGCCGGATGATCCGGACATCCTGATCGAGCGTGCCGGCTTGATGGTGTTGCGCGATCCCGAGCAGCGCGTCTCCAATGAAGTGGAACTGCTGGTCGATCGCGTACTCAAGGCCGTGCCCGGCGACCCGCAGGCGCATTGGCTCAAAGGCATGGCCGCATATCAGGCGGGTGTATTCGCCGATGCCGTGGCGCACTGGCAGCCGCTGCTCGATTCGCTGCCGGCCGATTCCGAGGGCCGCGATGGCTTGATGCAACAGGTTGCCGACGCCCGCGAGCGCGCCGGCATGCCGGCAATGCCGGCCGCCGCAGCGTCGCCTGCTCCGCAATTGCCCGCCGCGCAAGCGCCAGCGGTTGAGCCCGTAGCGGCCGCAACCGGCGAAGGCCCCCGCCTGCGCGTGCGCATCGAGATCGCCCCGGCGCTGAAAGCGCGCCTGCAACCCGGTGACGTATTGTTCGTTTCCGCCCGTGCCAGCACCGGCCCGCGCATCCCGCTCGCCGCGCGCCGGCTCAATCCCGCCGAACTGCCGATGGACCTCGAACTCAGCGACGCCGATGCCATGGCGCCGCAGTTCCGCCTCTCCACCGCCAGCGAAGTCGTGGTCAGCGCCCGCGTCTCGCACACCGGCACCGCCGACCCCGCCCCCGGCGACTTCGAAGCCACCCCGCACACCACCGCCAGCAGCGCGACCGAACCGTTCACCCTGGTGATCGATCACGCCCGCGAGTGATTCGCATGGCTGGCGGAATGTCGTCGGCCTGATTGGCCGAACTGGATCAGGGAAACCCTGAACAAGTCGTCACCCCGGCGAAAGCCGGGGTCCAGGCTCTCGATTTCACTGGATTCCCGCTTTCGCGGGAATGACGAAAGCTTGCTTGATCAGAGCATCCTTATCAGGTGGCATTAAGCAGAGCGCTTGGGTCCGCAAAGGACGCTAGAGCGCAAATAGAGCCGCATGCATCCTCGGCGAACGCGCGGCTGTTGCGTATCTCGCGCCGTGCGCGAGCACGCGCCTGAACATTGCCGGGATAGGCTGCGGAGATAGACTGCGCAATACGGTATATCGTATTGATTCGTCGGTGCTTTGCACCGCATGCGGTGGGCTCCACACCGTGATAGGCTGCAAGAGTACGTGGCGAATCGCCATCCGACCAGGCGTTGGGCGTATGCCAAGTTCGTTGCATCCTGAAATCGAATGCAGGAGGTTGAGTTGAAAAAGCCTGACATTCCACAAGATGAACATACCCGACTCAAAACGCTTCGCTCACTCGATGTTCTGGATACCCTGTCGGAAGAACGATTCGATCGGTTGACACGCTTGGCAAAACGAATGTTTAGGGTGCCAATCGCTCTTGTCAGTCTCGTGGATGAGAACCGCCAGTGGTTCAAGTCCTGCATCGGCTTAGATGCAAGTGAAACATCGCGCGATATTTCATTTTGTGGCCATGCGATTCTCGGTAACGGGGTATTCATTATTCCCGACACTATGGAAGATCAACGCTTCGCGGATAATCCATTGGTGTTGAGCGACCCGAGTATTCGTTTTTATGCCGGATGTCCACTCTCCCTGAATGGTTACAAGCTGGGAACGCTGTGCATCATTGATCAGAAACCAAGAAGTTTTGAGAATGAAGACATCGAAGCTTTGAGGGATCTCGCGTCAATGGTGGAACGCGAACTTGCATCATTTCAATTGGCGACAGTGGATGAGCTGACCAACATATCAAACCGGCGGGGTTTTATGGTACTTGCTCAGCAAAGTCTGAACCTCTGTGCCCGGCAGAGAATTCCCGCAACGCTGGTTTTTATGGACCTGGACAAATTCAAGCCCATCAATGACAAGTTTGGGCACGCGGAAGGCGATCTGGCATTAATTACCTTTGCTAATCAGATGAAGAGTAGTTTCCGGGATTCAGACGTTGTCGCGCGGTTGGGAGGCGACGAGTTTGTCGTCCTGCTCACCAATACATCGAAGCTACAAGCAGAAGAATTCATTGCGAGATTCGATCACTCACTCAAGAAGTACAATCAAGAAGAAGATCGCGGGTACGATATTGCATTCTCACATGGCGTCGTGGAATTCAGTCCCGAGAAACACCCTGCAATCGAAGAACTGCTGGCGAATGGCGACTCGATTATGTACGAAGTAAAAAAAGCAAAGAGATGACGTCGCCAACCAATGGGCATTCCGGCTGTCTCAGAAACCAGCCCAACCAACCGCTCCAGCCGACATCGGCGCTAACGCACCGCCCAATCCACCCAAGTTAAGGGTCATTCGAAAATAAGTCAAAATAACGCTTGACATTGCAGAAATAAAAGCGGTCGGCAGTGAGAAATTTTTGCTCACTGAAGACCTTATGTCACTGCCCAAGCTGCACGCCCTGTTTG
>JAUXUI010000029.1 GCA_030681035.1 Lysobacteraceae bacterium
ACGGAGCCAATCAAGCAGCAGTCCGCCCCGATGTGAGCTTGTCGCCAAGCTTCCCTGGGAACGCCAAGGGTTGGCTGGGCCACCCGTCTCGCGAGGCGTGTGAGGTATCCATTGCATACCTTGCGACTACCTACTACGATGATGACACGTCAACCTAGCGCGTGAGACCCCCATGGCCAAAGAAGTGCAAATGTCGATCAAGATGGAGCCGGAGCTACGCGACCAATTCATGGCCGCCGCTGCGCAGCGCCACCGCCCCGCCGCGCAGATCATCCGCGACCTGATGCGCCTTTACATCGGCGACAACGAAGCGCCCAACGCGCTGACCGCCGAGACGATCCGCAAGGCCCGCCGGGGCGAAGACGTGTTGCACGCGGCCAGCGCAGCTGATCTGTTCAAGCAACTGGGCATTTGATGCGTTCGCCGAGCTATACCGGCCAGTTCAAGTGCGACCTAAAGCTGGCGCGCAAACGCGGCAAGAACATGGACAAGCTACGCAAGGTGGTCGAATTGCTGCTGTCCGACGCCCTCCTTCCGCGCGAGCTCGCCGACCACCCGCTCAAAGGCGAATGGAAGCCGAGCCGCGATCTGCACCTCGAACCCGATTGGATATTGATCTACACCGTCGACGGTGCAGCAGTTCGCTTCGAACGCACCGGCACGCATGCCGACCTGTTTGGGGCGTAGCCTGTGGTCATACGGGGCCCAGGCCATCAAGGTGGCGCCCCATTTCGAGACCGTGACCTCGCCCCGGCGCGCGCGGGGGCAGCGGCGAGCGCGGGGTCAGGTCTTGCTTTTTGCCTCCCAAGCGTCCGCAGGTTTGAAAGCATGGCGGATTGCCAAACAATTTCGGGAACTCATCTTTTGATGGGTTTCGCTACGCTCTACCCATCCTACGAAATACGAACCGCGCCGACGACGTAGCCGGTTCGCGATGCCGTGGTTGGTGTGGCGATGGCGAGCGCGGGGTCAGGTCTTGCTTTTTGCCTCCCAAGCGGCCGCAGGTTTGAAAGCATGGCGGATTGCCAAACAATTTTGGGAACTCATCTTTTGATGGGTTTCGCTACGCTCTACCCATCCTACGAACTCCGGCTGCCACCGGGGCGACCGGTCACGCACGCGGATGTGCGTGAAGCAAACGCCATGCGCGCACATTACGGTCGGCCACAGGGTGGCCTCCTACAGACGCGCATCGTCGCTTTTGTGTAGGAGCCCACCCCCGGATCAAGTCCGGGCAGGCTCTGTGGGCGACCCGGTTGTGCGCGGCGGTTTCTGGTCGCGCGCAGGGCCTGCGCCGGACGCGATCCGGCAGAGTGCCTACAGGCGGTGTTGTGATACGCAGTGTGTTGCGCCAGGCAATTGCGTGTGTGCAACGCTTCCGGGTTACCATCCGTGCATGCGCGCTGCCGATCCCCTGTTGCAAGATGCCATCAACGCGGCGCTCGCGGCGTTGCCCGCGCTGCGTCTCGTGATTGTGTTCGGTTCATGTGCGAGCCAACGGCAACGGCCCGATAGCGATCTGGATATCGCCGTGCATGCAGGCCGTGCGTTGACGGGTGACGGGAAGATCGCCCTGATCGACGCGCTCGCGTGTACCCTCGGCCGCGCGGTGGATCTGGTTGATCTGCATTCCTGTGGCGAGCCGCTGCTCGGTGAGATACTGGAGCATGGCCGCCTGGTTTGCGGCGACACCGATGTGCTGGCCAATTTGATGGTGCAGCATGTCGTTGCGCATAGCGATTTCATCCCTTACCGTGATCGCATTCTGGCGGCGCGGAGAAACGCATGGATCGGGCAGTAGTCGCACAAAAGCTGGAGTCGTTGCGTCGCTGTATCGCCCGGATCGAGGCGAAATGCCCGGCGTCGGCGCAGGCACTGGTCGACGATGCCGATTTGCAGGACATCATCGCGCTGAACCTCACCCGCGCGGTGCAGCTTGGTGTCGATATTGCCGCGCATTTGATCGCCGAACGCATGGATGTGCCGGCACCGGGCACGATGGGACAGACCTTTGATGCACTGGCGCAAACCGGCATCATCGATGCGGCGCTGAGCGAGAGGCTCAAGAAGGCGGTCGGCTTTCGCAATATTGCCGTGCACAGCTACGAGCGCATCGACTGGCTGATCGTACATGCGATTGCGCGGCATCACCTGGCGGACTTCACCGCGTTCGCGCAATGCGTTGCACGGGCACCGACAGGGCGTAGCTCAGGTTGAGGGGTAGCCCGGGTTAAAGCCGCGAGCATGGCGCAGGGTCGGCGCAGGGTCCGGCGCGCAGAGGCGCGGGGTCAGGTCTTGAAGGCGCGGGGTCATGAAGGCGCGGGGTCAGGTCTTGTATTGACACGTCCAAGAAGGCGCGGGGTCAGGTCTTGCCTTTTGCCTCCGGCTGTCACCGGGGCGACCGGTCACGCACGCGGATGTGCGTGACGCAAACGCCATGCACGCATATTACGGTCGGCCACAGGGTGGCCTCCTACAGACGCGCATCGTCGCTTTTGAAAGGACATGGGGTCAGGTCTTGGAAAGGACATGGGGTCAGGTCTCAGGGGCGCAGGGTCAGGTCTTGCCTTTTGCCTCCGGCTGCCACCGGGGCGACCGGTCACGCACGCGGATGTGCGTGAAGCAAACGCCATGCGCGCACATTACGGTCGCCCACAGGGTGGGCTCCTACAGGGGTAGCGCACCGCTTTTCTGTAGGAGCGCACCCTGTGCGCGACCGTAATCTCACTTTCAACGCGTAATCGGTTCGGCCACAGGGTGTGCTCCCACAGCGATCACACGCGCTTCCCCGTTGACTTGCCTTGTATGCGTATATCCAATTCAATATAATCGAACCATGAAGGCACTCCGCTTCCTCGGCGACTCGCTCAAGTGCTTGCGACAGTTCCCCGCGGATGCCTGCCATGACGCCGGTTACCAACTGGACAAGGTGCAACGCGGTGAACAGCCCGCAGACTTCAAACCGATGCCGTTAATCGGCAAGGGAGTTGAAGAATTGCGCGTGTGGGACGACTCAGGCACTTATCGCGTCGTCTACGTTGCACGGCTGGCCGATGCGGTCTACGTGTTGCACGCTTTTGAAAAGAAAACACAGGCTACCCGCAAGCGCGATGTAGAGCTTGCCCGGAAGCGATACAGCGAACTGACGAGAGGTGCCAAATGACCAAGAGCGAAACTTTCAACAGCGTGTGGGATGCGTTGGCCGACACCCCCGAACAGGCCGCCAACCTTCGCGCCAGGGCTGATCTCATGCGCCAGATTGCGGCCATCATCGAGAGCAACGGTTGGAAGCAATCGGAAGCCGCGACACACTGCGGCGTTACCCAGCCACGCATCAATGACCTGTTGCGCGGGCGCGTTTCCCGGTTTTCGCTGGACGCGTTGGTGAACATCGCCACTGCCATCGGCCGACGCGTACATCTGGAATTGGAAGTGGCGTAACCGCGAAGGCGCGGCGGCGCGGGGTCACGGCGCGGGGTCAGGTCTTGTATTGACACGTCCAAGAAGGTGCGGTGCAGGTCTTGCTTTTTGCCTCCCAAGCGGCCGCAGGTTTGAAAGCATGGCGGATTGCCAAACAATTTCGGGAACTCATCTTTTGATGGGTTTCGCTACGCTCTACCCATCCTACGAACTACGAACCGCGCCGCCGACGTAGCCGCTTCGCGATGCTGTGGTTGGTGTGGCGATGGTACGGGTTTACGGTAATCCCGGGTTACGCCCGTTGTGCCTGCAACGCGGGTTACAACGTGCGATGGGGAACGATGATTGCAATGGGATGGAACGGAAAAGCTGGTAAGTAGCTCTACCCATTCTGCGAACTGTGGTAATGGCCTGCGCTGAATGTGCTGATGCGCGAAGCGCTACAGCAGCCCTGCCGGTTGCTGGCGCTCCGGGCCGAACAAGCCGCTGAGCCGGGTGCCGAGCAGGATCAAGCGGCCCGAATGCCGGTTTTGTCCATCGCGCGAATATTCGAAGCGATACCAGCGTTCGATCACCAACCAACCAGTAGTGCCGCGACGGATGCGCACACGTTCAAGTTGTACGGCTTGGTCGAGCCATTGCACGCCGGCATCGGTACAGGCGCGTTCGCCGTGTTTGCGCGCCGCTTCGTTTGCCGCCTGCGAACTGGTCCAGATGAACGCGGCGAACCCGAAGCCGATAATGGCTAAAAGCAGCGTGGTGGGATCGATCACGGCGTACCCAGCCGCAACGAAAAATCGATGGCGCGGACATGTTTGGTGATGGCGCCAACCGAGATGAAATCGACGCCGGTATTGGCGATGGCGCGCGCTGTATGCAGGGTGATGCCACCCGATACTTCGATTGGCACGCGACCGGCAACCTGTGCGACAGCACTGCGCATATCAGCCAGGGTGAAATTGTCGAGCACGATGCGTTCTGGCGTATAGGCCAGCGCCTGTGCCAGTTCATCGAGTGACTCCACCTCCACAATAATCGGCAACCCCTGTGCGCTTTTGCGCGCAGCGGCAATGGCAGCGGCAATGGAGCCGGCAGCCAGCACATGGTTCTCCTTGATCATCACTGCATCGTATAAGCCGAGGCGGTGATTGCAGCCACCGCCAGCACGCACGGCATACTTTTGCGCATGACGCAGGCCAGGTAGTGTTTTGCGGGTGTCGAGCACGCGTGTGGCTGTGCCTGCAAGCGCGGCGACAAAACAGGCCGTGGCGGTAGCGGTGGCTGACAGGGTTTGCAGGAAGTTGAGTGCGCTGCGCTCGGCGCTCAGCAACGCCCGGATATCGGCCTGAACCGTGCAAACGACATCATTTGCCGCAAACGACTGCCCCTCAGCGCATGCCCAGCGCACCAGCGCATGCGAATCGAGTTCGGTAAAGCAGGCGCTGAACCACGCGCTGCCAGCCAATACGCCGGGTTCACGTGCGATCAGTTGCGCCTGCCGCAACTGATCGGGCAACGGTTGCGCGCTGACATCACCAGTGCCGATATCTTCGGCCAAAGCGCGAACAACATCATCGTGTACGTGCTGTGGGTCGGGATGGTGCAGGAGTTGATCGGCCATGCTGCCATTATCGCTTGATTCGTGGGTGGTTCAGCGGCCTGACGGGGTAGGCGATCAGCTCGTGGCGGGTCAGCGTTTGGGCTGGCCTGCTTGCGCTACAGACGATGGTGCGGTGCTCGTTTGCATTTGTTTTTGCAGCAAGGCAAGGGTTTGCTGCATCACATTTGCGTCTTCGAGGATGCGTGCCAAGCCCTGTTGCAGTACATCAACCAGGTCTTCCGGCCGTTTTTCACCAACGCTAAGGCCATTGCGGTTGACGAACAGGCAGCGGCCGCTGGCCGGGCTGACCCAGGATAATTTGGCACGATCAGCTGCGGGGTCGTTGGGCGCGCCAAACTCGAACCAGGCGCCGGGTTGCAAGCTGCGAATGCGGTACAACAAGGCCGCGTCGAGTGCTTCGGCGACGGGCTGGTCTTCGCTGATTGCTGCCTGCATGTCTGGAACACTGGTTTCGTACGGCGCAACGAGTTCGCGATCAACAAAAGCTGGGCGTTCGATTTCACCCAGGCGCCAGCGCATGAACTGACCCAGTTCCTCGCACAATTGATCGATTTCTGCCGTGTGATAGGCCACGGAAGCCAGCCCGGCACGCATTTGGGTTTCCAGCACCGGCACCAGGGCGCGCAGGCGCAGGCGCTCCACTTGCGCTTCGCCTGCAACGGTACACCACACCAGGATGTCGGCGAAGCCGACGGCTTCGCGATACTGCGCTGAGGTTTCGCCGTGGCGAAGCAATACCAGTACCAGATAATTGGCCCACGGCCGACTGACCAGATGGCTGACCCAGGGCGGTGCGGGGGTGCGGTTCAGCCGTGCCGCCACGACCTGGTGTACGCGTTTGCGTGCCGATGCCAGTTGTTCGCGACCCGCTGCCGCTTCCACGGCGCGCTGTTCGGATAAATCAGCCCGCCGGTTGTGGGCATCGAGTGTGCGCTTGAGTGCTTGCACGGCGGCGTGCTGGCGTTCGCGCTCCTGGGCATGGGTGATTGCATCCACCATGGCTTGCAATTGCCCCAATGCTTCGCGCTCCGGGTCTGCGCTGACGCACCAGCCTTTGGTGACCTCGGCCAGCAAGTCGATGGTCTGGCGCAATGGATGGCGTGCCTCGACCGCCAATGCGGAAGGGTCTTCCAGCACGGCGCGTGTGATCGGCACCTGCAAGGGTGCGAATAGCGAATGCGTGGCTTTTGGTAGCTGCGTGTTGCGAAGGAGTGACTCGAATACGCGACCCACCAGATCAATGCTCGCTGCATGGGCTGGCGTGGCAGTTACGCCACCTTCGGCATAACGGGCTTCAGCGAGCAATTGCGCCGCGAACTGGCGTGGGGGCGGTAGCGACTGGCCCTGATCGACGCGTTCCAGAAAACGCGCCAAAGCCTGCCCAAGCGCACTGGCGCTTGCAGATTCGGAGTGGGCGTTAACCGCGCTGACACTGGCTTGCATGCGTTGTTCAAGCAGCGAGAGCAATGATGTCAGGATGTTGATTTCCGGCGGACCATCCGTGTCGGCTGGTGCGGCGTCGGATCGTTGCGTTTGGGTTTTTGCTGAGGCGGGTTCAGCCAGGCCAGGCTCAATGGCTGGGGTGCGCGCATGCTCGGATTTGATCGGTGTTGCCAGCTCTGGCACAACCCCGGCATCGATCAAACGCGCGTTGATGTCGGCGTAAATTGGTTCCAGCGTGCTCAGCACGTACTGCTCGAACAGGCGCAGCGCGACAAGCCTGACCTCAAGGCCGAGATCGATCGAGCTCATTACCTGCGCAAATGCTTTGGACAATGCATGCGGGCCGAGCGGATTATTGGCGTCGTCGGCAATTGGCGAGTCCAACACCAATGCCAGGCGCTGATTGAGTGCGTTCATCGCATCGCCCATGCGCTGGCTTGCGCGCGCAGCCATCGCTGTCAGAGCGAGATCAATTTCCAGCGTTTCGTGCTCGATCAACGAGAGCGAAGTGCGTGCCTGCGCGGCTGTCGGTGCGGCGGGCTCGACGAGTTTATCGATGCTGGCAATGAACGCGGCCATGCTTTGGCTGCGATGGCGCCGGCATTCGCGCATGGATTCGAAGTAAAGCTGTTGGCGATCCGCGTTGCTGGCGCTCTCGGCCAATGCAAACAGCTCGTTGTCGATCGCATCGAACAACGCATTTGCCGGCGCGCGCAGGCGTGTTCGCAGCAGGCCGAGCAGTGCTGCAAGCAGCTCCGGGAACGGTGGTGATGGAGTGTTCGTGTTCATCAACGCTCGGCCTCGCAGGTGGCGGTGATGAGCGCAAAGCGGCGCATCACCGAAGGCAGCGTAGCTGCCTTCACGCGGGCAAATCCGTGACTTGGGCCGTACTAATGGATTCGTCGGACAGTAAAACCGGGATGCCGTCCGCAATCCGGTACACCAGCTTGCCATCGCGCGTGCGCAGGGCCGCGCGCAGCGGTTGTTCCTGCACGCTGCCATCGCCACGCTTGATCGTGCCGGCAGCGATAGCGCGGTTGATGATGTCGCGTGCTTCCACTGACAGCGGCAATAGCGGCTGCCGCGTAAGCGGGCAGCACAGAATATCCAGTAAGCGTTTGTCCACCGATCTCTTCCTTCATCCCCAATTCCGATTCTGTCAGGCCACGCTTGCGCTTACAATAGGCGCTACCGTGGCCTGGATGAGTGTGATGAGCAACCCGACACCCGTTTCGCCCCTGGTTGGCGTGGTCATGGGTTCGCGTTCGGATTGGGACACGATGCACCATGCCTGTGACCGTCTCACCGAGTTGAATGTTCCGTTCGAAGTGCAGGTAGTTTCGGCACACCGCACGCCGGACCTGTTGTTCAGCTATGCGCAGACAGCGCGTGAGCGCGGCTTGCGGGCGATTATCGCCGGTGCCGGTGGCGCGGCGCATCTGCCCGGCATGCTGGCGGCCAAGACCAGCGTGCCGGTGCTTGGCGTGCCAGTGCAATCCAAGGCGCTCAACGGCCTGGATTCGCTATTGAGCATCGTGCAGATGCCAGCAGGTGTGCCGGTGGCCACCTTTGCGATCGGTGCTGCGGGTGCGGCCAATGCGGCGCTGTTCAGTGCGGCGATACTGGCCTTTGATTCTCCAGCAATCGCGCAGGCGCTGGCCGCATTTCGACAGCAGCAAACCGATGCGGTGCTGGCGCACGCCGATCCACGTCAGCCATGACCACCGTCGGTATTCTCGGCGGCGGTCAATTGGCGCGCATGCTGGCACTGGCGGGCGCACCACTGGGCCTGCGTTTTCTGGTGATGGATTCGGTAGCCGATGCCTGTGCGGCGCAGTTCGTGCCGCAATTGCGCGCCGATTATCGCGATCAGGCTGCACTGGCCGAGTTTGCATCACGGGTGGACGTGGCAACTTTCGATTTCGAGAACGTGCCGGCCAGCAGCGCGCAATGGTTGGCCGAGCGCATCCCGGTGTTTCCGGTGCCATCGGCACTGGCCATCGCGCAAGATCGGCTGGCGGAAAAGACCCTGTTTCGCGATCTGGGTATCGCGGTTGCGGCCTATGCTCAGGTCGATTCGCGCGCCGCGCTGGAGCAGGCCGTTGCCAGCGTCGGGCTGCCGGCGATCCTCAAGACCCGGCGCCTGGGCTACGACGGCAAGGGCCAGTTTCGGTTGCGTCAGCGCAGCGATATCGACGCTGCATGGCAGGCGCTCGGTGCCGGCGCGGTAGCGCTGATTCTGGAAGCATGGGTGCCGTTTGAGCGTGAATTGTCGGTGCTTGCCGTACGCGCCCGTGATGGCGAGTTCCGCGCCTGGCCAATCACCGAAAACTGGCATTCGGACGGTATCCTTGCTGCCAGTCTGGCGCCGGCCAGGATCACCGATTCGCTGCAACGCTCGGCGCTTGATTCGGCCCAACGGATCGCCAATGCACTGGACTATGTGGGCGTGTTTGCGCTGGAACTGTTCGAATGCGATGGTGCATTGCTGGCCAACGAGATTGCGCCGCGCGTACACAACTCCGGGCACTGGACCATCGAAGGCGCGCGCACGTCGCAATTCGAAAATCACCTGCGTGCGGTGCTCGGTTTGCCGCTGGGTTCGACTGCGGCTATCGGTCATTCGTGCATGCTCAATTGGGTAGGCGATCTGCCTGATCCGCGTCCGGTATTGTCATCGCCGTATGGCCATTGGCACGATTACGGCAAGTCAGCGCGCGAAGGGCGCAAGGTGGGGCACGCCACCTTGACCGCGCCGGATCGCGAGCAATTGGCTGACGCGCTGTGCGTGGTTGCCGAAGGATTGCAACGCACCGCGCAAGTGGCTGGGCCGCTGGCGCGGCTGCGCGATGCGGCACCGATGTGGGATGCGCCCTGACGCTGCCGACGCAGCACGCTTGTCGCGTCATCGCACATTGCGGCGTGGTCGCCCACAGGGTGGGCTCCTACAAAAGCTACGCTATCGCTCACCTGTAGGAGCCCACCCTGTGGGCGACAGCGGCGAAGCTACCGGGGCGCATCGTGGCGTGTCTGTAGGAGCCCACCCTGTGGGCGACAGCGGCGAAGCTACCGGGCCGCATCGCGGCGTGTCTGTAGGAGCCCCCCCTGTGGGCGACAGCGGCGAAGCTACCGGGCCGCATCGTGGCGTGTCTGTAGGAGCCCACCCTGTGGGCGACAGCGGCGAAGCTACCGGGGCGCATCGTGGCGTGTCTGTAGGAGCCCACCCTGTGGGCGACAGCGGCGAAGCTACCGGGCC
>JAUXUI010000031.1 GCA_030681035.1 Lysobacteraceae bacterium
CGCGGGCGTGGTTGGATGCGGGGCTTGATTATGCTACATGCTGCCGGCCCGCGACTAGTGTAATGCTGCGTACTTGGCGGCCGTCAGCGGTCGCCCACAGGGTGATCTCCTACAACAAAGCGATGCCCTGCCCCTGTAGGAGCCCACCCTGTGGGCGACCCGGTTACGCGTTGATGGCGGGATTACGGTCGCTCACAGGGTGAGCTCCTACAAAATCGCGGCGATCTCTCCCAGTGGAGCCCACCCTGTGGGCGACCAGCGTGTGCTCCGGCTGGATATTAACAGGGCATGCGTAGCGCTTGGCGATCGGGGGTGGTGCAATTACACTCAACACGATGGATCGAGCAGGTGCCGTGCCCCCGAACATGAACGCTTGAACCGTTGAACACGCGCAAGCCCAGGCGTATGCGCATCCTTGCGCCGGCATTGGCCGGCGCGGCGGCGGTGTGCCTGCTGCTGGCAATGCCACTCCCCGCGCTTGCCGATAGCGGCGACCGCACTGTCGTGGTTGGCCTGGAATGGTTGCTGTTGCTGCTGGTGCTGCTCGTTTCCAGCCTGGTGTTGCTGCGTTGGAGCGCCCGCCGTGCGTTGCGCGAGCAGCGCAGCGAACACAGCAGCGAATTGATCGAGCGTGAAGAACGGCTCAGCCTGGCACTCTGGGGCTCTGGCGACGAGTTCTGGGATTGGGATATCGCCCGCAACGAACTATTCCGTATCGGCGCGGATCGCCTGTTGGGTCATCCCAGCAATCTCGACAGCGTGTCGATCGAGAGTTGGCGCGATGAGCAGGTGCATCCCGACGATATCGCGCGGGTTGAAGCAGCCGTCACCGCGCACCTGGAGGGACGATCAGAGTTTTACGAAACCGAGCATCGTGTCCGCCACAGCTCCGGCAAGTGGGTCTGGGTGCGTTCGCGTGGCAAGATCGTGGCGCGTGATGATAACGGCAAGCCGACGCGAATTGCCGGTACCGCCCGTGACATCTCGCAAGATCGGCGAGTCGCACGCGAACGTCGCATCGCCAGCGAGGTGTTGCGCTCGATGGGCGAAGCGGTGGCGGTGATCGATCTTGACTTCAACTTCGTATCGGTCAACCCGGCGTTCTCGCGGATTACCGGTTATCTCGAAGAACAGGTCATCGGCCGCCCCAGCGCGCTGCTCGACAGCGTGCAACACCAATCCGATTTTTACCAGAAAATCCGTGGGCAACTGGTTGCCGACGGTCGCTGGGCCGGTGAAATGTGGCAGCGGCGCAAGGACGGCGAAGAGTTTCTTGGCCAGATCGAAATATCCGAAGTCGCCGATGGCGAGCACGAGCGCAGCCACTTTGTTGCCGTGCTTACTGACATCACCGACACCAAACGCATTGAACAGGAACTGCGCTACCTCGCCAACTACGACAATCTCACTGGTCTGGCCAATCGTGCGCTGCTCTCCGAACGACTGGCCCATGCCATCGTGCGGGCTCGCCGGCAGGACAGTCGCGTGGCGATCCTGTTTCTTGATCTGGATCGTTTCAAGGACATCAACGACTCGCTTGGCCACTCGGTGGGTGATCGCATCCTGAAAGCGGTTGCGGCGCGATTGTTGGCTGCTGCCGGCGGAAACGATACCGTGGCGCGCCTGAGTGGCGATGAGTTCACCCTGGTGCTGGAGGATATTCATGATATCGCTGCCGTGGAACGCAAGGCACAGCTCATTATTGACAGTTTTACCGCCTCGCTGGATATCGACGATCAACGCGACGTAATCATCTCGCCATCGATTGGCATCAGCCTGTATCCCGACCATGGCCTGGTGCCAACCGATCTACTCAAGTGCGCCGACACCGCGATGTATCAGGCCAAGGCCAGCGGCCGCAACACGTTCCAGCTCTACACGCAGGCCATGGATGCCGTCGCCCGTGATCGCGCGCTGATGGCCGGCGCCTTGCGCAAGGCGCTGGATCGCGGCGAGTTCCGCCTGCTGTTTCAGCCCAAGCTTGATCTGGCCACCGGCAACATCACTGGCGTGGAAGCGCTATTGCGCTGGCACAGCGCCGAACTGGGCGATATTCCGCCCGCCGTGTTCATCCCGATTGCCGAAGAAACCGCTTTGATTGTGCCAATCGGCGAGTGGGTATTGCGTGAATCGCTGGTCACACTCAAGCGCTGGCGCCACAGCGGCCTGAACGATATCACCATGGCGATCAATGTGTCGGTATTGCAATTGCTGCGTGCCAACCTGCCTGAACTGCTCTTGCAGATGACCGCTGAGTTGCAAGTGCCTGCCAACCGCGTGGAGTTGGAAATTACCGAAAGCATGGTAATGGCCAAAGCCGAACAAACCAATACCGCACTCAATGCGTTGCGCCAGATCGGCGCCACGATCGCCATTGACGACTTCGGCACGGGCTATTCTTCGCTGGTGTATCTCAAGCGGCTGCCGATCGACACCTTGAAGATCGACAAAGAGTTTGTCGGCGACCTCAGCCGCGACCCCGATGATGCCGCGATCACCGCCACGGTGATCACCATGGCCCACTCGCTTGGCCTGAAGGTGGTCGCTGAAGGCGTGGAAACCCAAGAGCAGATGGACTATCTGCGCGACCACGGCTGCGATGCGATCCAGGGATTCTGGTTGTCGCCACCACTGGATGCCCATCACTGTCTCGCGTTCATGCGCAGTTGGCAGCCGGCAAGCAACGTATGAGCCCCCCCTTGTTTGTACGCCGTATGTTTGTACGCCGTATTGACCGCCACTCCCACCACAGCCTATTGTTGGCATCCGCATGAACGCCGCCACGCCGACATCCATTGAAATCCTCACTTCCCGTCTGGAGCAAGTGCTGGACTTGTGTCGCCGATTGGCTGAAGAAAATCGCAGCCTGCGCGCCAGTCAAGAGCAACTGATCGGCGAACGGGCAAACCTGCTGTCCAAAAGCGAGCAAGCACGCGCGCGTGTGGATGCCATGATTCAACGCCTCAAATCGCTGGAGCAAAACCCGTGAGCGAGGCCGTAAGCCTGCACATTCTGGACCGTGAATACACCGTCGGCTGTGCCGATGGTGAGCGCGACAGCCTGATATCCGCCGCGCGCTTGCTCGATGAAAAAATGCGCGAGGTACGAAATGGCAACCGCATGGCATCAATCGACCGCATCGCCATCCTGGCCGCCCTCGACATTGCCCATGAGTTTGAGCAAGTGAGCAAAGCCCATGCTGCACGCGATCAAGCGCTTGAAACCGCCATATCGCGGCTGACCCAGCGTCTCGATGCGGTGCTCGCAGCGAGCCATCTGGCTTGAGCGACCCGTGCGCCGTCAGACGCGTGTCACATCACAATCACCCGCCGGGGCTATACTGTACGCGCATCCTCTGCCGTGTTCGGCAGCTTGCGCTAACATTTGCCTTGACCCTTAATAAGCGACCCCGGGGGCGTCACCCCAGCCCTGTGTGCATGTCCGCCCCGTTGCGGAAAGCCTGATGGGCTGGAAGCGTTCCCACCTGATCTTCTGGATCAAGGTCGTTCGTACGCACCGGCATGGCGGAGGATGTTTCTTCAGTGCATCCGCACACAACACTTAGAACCACGATGAAGGCCCAGCGCGCAGCGCTTTCTGCCGCGCAGCGTGTGTACTGTGCGCAAGCTGTAGCCAGGCACTTGTTTGATAGCCAGGCACTGGGTGCAGCGAGCCGTATCGCCGGCTACTGGGCGATAGCTGGCGAATTGCCGCTCAATGCTGTCGCCGCGCGCATCAGCGCACCGGCCAGTTACCTGCTGCCACGCCTCGCCCCAGAGGGCCAACTGCGCTTCGCACCGTGGGCGCCCACCGTGGAATTGCTACCCAACCGCTACGGCATTCCCGAGCCCGACATCGCGCTGGCCGACTGCCTGGGGCCCGATCAACTCGACGTGGTGCTGGTGCCGCTGTTGGCGTTCGATTTGCAAGGCAACCGGCTGGGCATGGGTGGCGGCTGGTATGATCGCAGCTTCGCATTTCGCCTGCATGGTCAGCCAATGCCGCTGCTGATCGGCATTGGCTATGCCTTTCAGCAGGTCGATGCGCTGGCCGCGCAAACATGGGATGTGCCGCTCGACGCGGTAGTTACCGAGCGCGGCTATCTCCGGCTGCGCTGATTCGAACGTACAGGAGCAGCAAGCATCAATGGCAATGTGGTTGATGAAGTCCGAGCCCGAAGAGTTTTCGATCGAGGCCCTGGCCAAGGTCGCCCAGGAACCCTGGAGCGGTGTTCGCAATTATCAGGCGCGCAACTTCATGCGCGACGCCATGCAATTGGGCGACAAGGTGCTTTTCTATCATTCCAACTGCGCCCAGCCGGGTGTGGTCGGTATTGCGGAAGTGGCGAGTGCGGCATATCCCGACCCAACCCAGTACGATCCCGACAGCGAATACTACGACCCGAAATCAACACCATCGGCCCCGCGCTGGTTGTTGGTGGATATCGCTTTCGTGCGCCAGCTAAAACGCGTGATTACGCTCGATGAAATCCGCAACCAGGACGGTCAACTGGGCGATTTCGCCCTGATCCGGCGTGGCAACCGGCTATCGGTGATGCCGGTGAGCGCATCGCAGTATCAACACATCCTTGCACTGGAGCATGCCGCATGAGTACCAACGCAGATGCGCAAAAACGCCAGGCCGCCGAACAGGCACTGGCGTTTGTCGAGGAAGGCAGCATCGTTGGCGTCGGTACCGGCTCCACTGTGGCGCACTTCATCCGTGGCTTGGGCACGATGCGTGATCGCATCGAAGGCGTAGTCTCAAGCTCTGAACAAAGCACGGCACTGCTTGCGCAACTGGGTATTCCGGTGTTCGACCTCAACGCGGTAGGGCCGCTGGCGCTGTATGTCGATGGCGCCGATGAGTGCGATCCGCATAAATGCCTGATCAAGGGCGGTGGTGCGGCTTTGACGCGCGAAAAGATCATCGCCGCCGCCAGCAAACGCTTTGTGTGCATCATCGATGCCGGCAAGCAGGTGCCGGTGCTGGGGCGCTTCCCGTTGCCGGTGGAAGTGATACCGATGGCGCGTAGCCACGTTGCCCGCGAACTGGCGCTACGTGGCGGACAGCCGGCATGGCGCGAAGGCGTGGTGACCGATAACGGCAACTGGATTCTCGATGTTCACAACCTGCACATCAACGACCCGGTGAAGATGGAAACCGACATCAACCAGATCGTCGGCGTGGTCAGCGTCGGCCTGTTTGCCCGCCGCGCGGCCGATATTGTGATTGTGGGTGATCGCGTGCTGCCCTGAGTGTTGCCCAGGGCAGTTCGTCTCAGAGCTTGCTTTGCAGGTAAATCTGCACGCCCAATCGCGCAATCAAATCCAGTTGCGTTTCGATCCAGTCGATGTGTTCTTCTTCCGATTCCAGAATGGATACCAGCAATTCGCGGCTAGGGTAGTCGGCCACCGATTCACAATAGGCAATGCCCTCGCGCAACGCCGGCAGGGCCTCGCGTTCCAGGCGCAAATCGCACTGCAAGGCTTCTTCGGGCGTCTCACCGATCTGCAGCTTGCCCAGGTTCTGCAAATTGGGCAGGCCCTCAAGAAACAGAATGCGCTCGATCAGTTGATCGGCGTGCTTCATCTCATCGATCGATTCGTGATGCTCATGCTCAGCCAGCGCCTTCAGGCCCCAGTTGGCGAACATTTTGGCATGCAGAAAATACTGATTGATGGCAACCAGCTCGTTGTATAGCGCCTTGTTGAGAAACTCGACGACTTTCGCGTCACCTTTCATTTTATCGCTCCCATGCAACGCATCGCCCGAACCAGGCAATGCTCTTGAGTCAGGTGACTATAACGAAGATGCGACTTGGCGACACGCTTCACGCCAATGCACTGTGATCAGGCGGCTTCGCTCTGCGGTTGCCGCGATACCGCCACGGCGTCAGCAAGCACATCGTGTGCTGCGGTTTTGCAGCAACCACAGGTTGTGCCACAACCGGTACGTGCGCCCAGCTCAGCCATGTCAGTGCAGCCCAGCAAAGCAGCACGCTGAATGTCACGGTCGGTCACACCATTGCACACGCACACGTACATGGGACAACTCCTGCCAAGTGAGGCAGACTCATTTGAACGCGAATGCGAACGCTTGTCAATAGCGACTGGTGATATGCGTCCTGGCAGCCCCTCGTACTGCGGGGCCCTGGCCGGAGACACCCGATAGCTCGGGCTTGCGGTTCATGATCGCCGCAGCGGTTGCCACCGCATCCGCAGCCGGCGCCAGATGCAGCAGCGCATTCCAGTAAACCTCGCGCTTGAAGTTGACCACGTGCTCCAGTGGGTACCAAAAATCCACCCACCGCCACGAGTCGAACTCCGGCTTGCCGGTTGCATCGAGCCGCACATCGCGATCATCACCCAGCATGCGCAACAGAAACCACACCTGCTTTTGCCCGATGCACAGCGGCTTGCTGCCGGCGCGCAAACAGCGTCGCGGCAAGCGGTAGCGCAGCCAGCCGGGGGTGGTGCCGAGCACATCGACCTGATGTTGCTGTAACCCGGTTTCTTCGTGCAGTTCGCGGTACATGGCTTCCAGCGGCGTCTCGTCGCTGTTCATGCCGCCCTGCGGAAACTGCCAGCCATCACGCTGCAAGCGCCGCGCCCAGAATACCTGGCCACTGGCATGCAATAGCACGATACCCACATTTGGACGAAAACCGTCGGGATCGATCATGGAACCGACTCCGAATTCATTGCCTGAGACTGTGCCACGACACGCCGCATGGCACAAGGCGAACGCCCTTGCATTGACAGCAGCCCCCTGCGCATGGACAATTCCCGGCTCGCTCGGAGCAGCGCTGCTCCCCGTGGCTATGTAGCTCAGCCGGTTAGAGCACAGCACTCATAATGCTGGGGTCGGTGGTTCGAGTCCACCCATAGCCACCATCTGCTTCAATCCACGCGCCGCGATTAGCCGCCGCAATTGCGGCATACTCAGGCCATGGCCACCATTCTGATCGCCGACGATCATCCGCTGTTCCGCGAAGCACTGCGCGGTGCGGTACAGCGCCTGCTGCCGGATGCAACGCTCATCGAAGCGGACAGCGCGCCTTCGCTGCTGGCACTCGCAGACGCTCATCCGGATGCTGACCTGTTGCTACTCGACCTGAACATGCCCGGCGCGCACGGCTTCAGCACCCTGATCCATCTGCGCGGCAGCCAACCGCAATTGCCGATCATGGTGGTTTCTGCGCGCGAAGAACCCGCCATCATCCGGCGTGCGCTCGATCACGGTGCCTCGGGTTTCATTCCAAAATCCGTTGATGCAGTACACATGCGCGAGGCAATCGCCGAGGTATTGGCGGGTGGCAACTGGGCACCGCCGCAGGTATCGCAGGCGCACGGCATCGATCAGGAAGAAGCACAGATCGCACAACGCGTGCGCGAGCTCACACCACAGCAATTTCGGGTGCTGGGCATGTTGAGCACCGGCCTGCTCAACAAGCAGATCGCCTACGAACTGCATGTCTCGGAGGCCACCATCAAGGCACACATGACCGCGATACTGCGCAAGCTGGGTGCCAACAATCGCACCCAGGCGGTGCTGCTGGCGGGGCGGCTGGCGGTCGATCCGGTCGCGGTGACGGTTCCGGCTGGCGATTCCGACGCGTTCGAGTGACTCTCGCAGGAACCAAGCGCAACCTCATGAAACCTGCTGCGCGGCCAGGAATGCGCGCAACATCGCCGGTTTGATCGGCTTGGTCAGCACCACGTAACCGCCAGCACGCGCACGCTGCTTGAGTGCGTCACTGCCATCAGCCGTGAGCAAGGCACCACTGCTGGCATCGCCACAGACCGCGCGCAAGGCGTCCAGCGCGGCCAGTCCATCGGCGCGATCATGCAGGTGATAGTCAACCAGAAACACCTGCGGTTGTTGCAGCACTGCGCGCGCCAGAGCCTCATCGATGGTTTCCGCGGTTTCGACCTGCACTTGCCAGCGTGTGAGCAAGGCCTGCATGCCGTCGAGAATCTCGCGATCATTATCCACGCACAACACCCGCAAGCCGGCAAGCCCGTCGCCGCTGACGGCGCGTGTCGGCGGCCGCGCCGGCATGCGTGTGGCGCGTGCCACGCAAATGCTGAACACGCTGCCGTGACCCACCTGTGAGCGCACCCGGATTGGCGCGTCGAGCACCCGCGAGATGCGCTGGCAGATCGACAAGCCAAGGCCGAGGCCACGTTCGCCCCACGGTGAGGATTGGTCGAGCCGCGAAAACTCTTCAAATATCTGTTGCAGGTGATGCAGCGGAATGCCCGGGCCGGTATCCCACACCTCGATGTCCACTTTCGTCGGATGCCGCCGACAGCCCAGCACCACCCGACCCGAGGGCGTATAGCGCAACGCATTGGCGACAAAGTTCTGAATCACCCGGCGCAACAGCCGCCGATCCGCATGCACTGCCAGGCCGCAGCGGTGGACATGGAAATCGAGGTTGCGCGCCTGCGCCAGCGGCTGGTATTGCTCGGCCACCGAATCCATCAGCGCATCGAGCGATACCGACTGCCACTGCGGCGTCAGCGCACCGGCGTCGAGCCGCGAAATATCGAGCAAGCCATCGAGCAGGTCTTCGGCCGCTCGCAATGCGGTGTCCACGCGCTCGGCAAGACGATGCTGCTCGGCGCTGTCATCGCTCTCGCGCAAGGCTGACGCGAACAAACGGGCAGCGTTAAGCGGCTGCAGCACATCATGGCTCAGCGCGGCCAGAAAGCGGGTCTTGGATTCGTTGGCGAAATCGGCATCCTGGCGCGCCTGCGCCTGCGCCGACAATGCCTCGGCCAGCTCATGGGTGCGTTGCTCGACGCGCGCTTCCAGGGTCTCGTTGGCCACGCGCAGCGCCTGTTCCACCCGCTTGTACTCGCTGATGTCGGTATAGGTACTGACGTAACCGCCAGCCGGCAATGGTTGCCCGCGCAGTTCGATCACCTGGCCGTTGGGCCGCACCCGCTCGGAGACATGCGCCGAACCCTGGCGCAGATAAGCTACCCGCTTGTCCACCTGGGCATCGATATCGCCCGGCCCCAGCTCACCGCGCTCGGCGTTGTAGCGGATCAGATCAGCCACCGCGCGGCCAACATAGAGCATGCCATCGGGATATTCGAACAACGCCTGATAGCGCCGGTTCCATGCCACCAGCCGCAAGTCGCGATCCACCACGCTGACGGCTTGCGGGATGTTCTCGATGGTGGTCGATAACAACTCGCGGTTGAAGCGCAGTTCCTGGCTGGCCTCATCGAGCATCGCCACCACTTCGCCCAGCTCCATGCCCGAGCCGCGCAATGCCGAAGTGAGGGTGACGCGTGCGGATGCTGCGCCAATGGCGCCGGCAAGCAGGCGTTCAGTGAACTGCACCAGCACACGGTCGGCGGCAACCGTCAGCGTCAGTTCCTTGCCCTGTGCTTTGGCATTTTCTTCGAAGGCACGCAGCGCATTGCGTTCACCCACAATGCGGCCGGCCAGTGCCAGCAGGTCGGCCGCACTGACCCTGCCCTGCCAACTGGCCGACGCCAGCGGTGGCCGCCGTGCGTAGGGGTCAAGAAATGGCGTCGCCCGCATCTGTTCATCAAAACTGGGGCGATAGCGCGCCGACACCACCAGAAAAGTGCCGATATTGAGCAACAGCGACCAGAACGTGCCGTGGGTGATCGCATCCCAGCCGATCACGCCGAACAGGGCTTCCGGGCGCAGCCAGCTCAAACCAAACGGGCCGGTAAGCAACCACTCCGGAGCGAGCCAGCCGGCACGGGTGAGCATCGGCAGCACCAGGGTATAAATCCACACCAGAAAACCACCGATCAGCCCGGCCTCCACCCCGGCACGGCTACCGCCACGCCAGTACAGCGCACCGATCAGCGCGGGCGCAAACTGCGCCACCGCAACAAAGGCGAGCAAACCGAAAGCGGCCAGATTGCCGGCACCGCCGGTGGCCCGATGATAGCCATAGGCGACCAACGCCAACACCAGAATGATGACCCGCCGCACGATCAGCACCAGTCGGCCGAAATTGCGCTGGCTGCTTGGCCGCAGCCGCGTCGAGCGCAACAACAGCGGCATCACCAGATCATTGCTGACCATGGTCGCCAGCGCCACGCTGGCAACGATGACCATGCCAGTGGCGGCGGACAGACCGCCAATGTAGACCGCCAGCGCAAGGCCGCGGAACCCCTCCGCCATCGGCAACGCCAGCACGTAGCTGTCGCCGGGTGTTCCGCTCGCGCCAAGCAGCGCCTGGCCGGCCAGCGTGATCGGCGGCACCATCAGGCAAATCATCAGCAGGTAACCGGTGAACAGCCAGCGCGCCCGGCGCACATCACCAGGCTCCTCGCACTCCACTACCGCCACCTGAAACTGGCGCGGCAGGCAGATGATGGCAGTGAATGCGAGCAGGGTCTGGGCAACGAATCCGCGCGGCAATTCCGACGCAGCAAAGGTGTGTAGCGAGTCCACCGCGCGCGTGGCGAAATCGCCGCTGCCAGGCAAACGGGTGACCGCAAAAATACCAATTGCCACGAACACCACCAGCTTGACCAGCGACTCCAGCGCGATCGCCAACATCATGCCGTGATGGTGTTCGGTGGCGTCGATCTGGCGGGTACCGAATAAAATTGAAAACACCGCCAGCATCAGCGCCACGTAAAGCGCCGGGTCGGACAGCACCGAGCGCAGCCCGGCATCATTGCTGCTGGTGCCGATCAGCACGTCCACGCTCATCGCCACCGCTTTGAATTGCAGGGCCAGATACGGCACCGCCGCGACCAGCGCAATCAGGCTGACCAGCGCCGCCAGATGCTGCGCACGGCCATAACGCGAAGAAATGAAGTCGGCAATCGAGACGATGTTCTGTTCACGCGCCACCAGCGCCATCCGCTCCAGCACGCGCCAGGCAAACAGCATCAGCAGGATCGGCCCCAGATAGATCGGCAAGTACGCCAGCGCATCGTTGGCCGCCGTACCGACCGCACCGTAGAACGTCCACGACGAGCAATACACCGCCAATGCCAAGCTGTAGACCAGCGGTCGCAACCAGTGGTGTTGTGGGTAGAGCGGTTTGCGATCACCAAACCAAGCCACGCCGAATAACAGGCCAACATACATCAGCGATACCAGCAACAATATCCAGCCTGCGATCACTCCCCTCTCCCGCCAGCGTGTTGTTGTGCATGATCCTACATCCTCAGGCCATTGGCATACGGCCAAAGTCGAGGTGACGCGGGCGCGCAAGCGTGGCAGCCTTGGCATATGGAACCGGTACCTGGCCTTGACCTGGAAACGCAGCCGTTCGATTTACTCGACGCGCGCTCGCGTGAGCAATTGCAAAGCGCCGTGGACATGGGGTTTTACCCAGCCGGCACCCGCCTGATCGAGGCCGGCAAGCCATCGGCGCATGTGTTTGTAGTGTGCAAAGGCCATGTCCATGCGCTGGATCCGGTCGCGGGTGGCGAGCGCCGCTTTGCCGATTACGCTGCCGGTGATCTGTTTGGCACGTTTGCCGTCATCGCCGGGCGCGCGCGCCACAGCTACGTTGCTGGCGAAGACTTGTTGTGCTTCCTGATTCCGGCGTCTGTCTTCCAGCAGTTGCTCGCCGACAACCCGCGCTTTGCGGCATACGTCAGCGAGGGCCTGAGCGCAAAACGGCAGCTCGCCGCCGAGCAACAGGGCTCGGAGCTGAACCAGCTGATGCTGACTCGGGTCCGCGATGCGCAACTGGCACCGCTGGCACAGGTAGCCGGCAGCACCTCGATCATCGATGCCAGCGCAAGGCTGAAGGCCGAGCGTGTGGACTGCCTGCTGGTGCTTGGAGGCCCCGCACCCGGCATCGTTACCCGCACTGATTTGCTCGAAGCACTCACACTCAAGGGCTATTCGGTTGACGCACCGATATCCCTGCTGGCCAGCCGGCCGTTGATCAGCGTGCGTGGCGACGAAGTATTGTTCCAGGCTCTGGTCACCATGACCGAACGCCATATCGAGCGGGTGGTTGTGCAGTCCGGCGATCACTACGTCGGCAGCCTGGGCATGGCCGAGGTGTTGGCCCATTACGCCAGCACCTCGCACCTGATCAGCCTGCGTCTGGCGCGTGCCGACACACTCGAACAGATTGGTCAGGCCACACGCGGCATGACCGATCTGGTGCGTACCCTGCACGCGCAGGGCGCCAAGATGAGTTACCTGATGGAACTGGTCAGCGCGCTCAACCGCCGGGTGATGGCGAAGATTTTCGAGTTCGTGGTGCCGGTTGAATTGCGTCAGCAGATTTGCCTGCTGGTGCTGGGCAGCGAAGGCCGCCGTGAGCAGATTCTCAAGACCGACCAGGACAATGCACTGGTGCTTGCCGATGATCTGGACTGGCCGGATATCGACGAAGCAATGCAGCGTTTTTCGGCAACGCTGGCCGAAGTCGGTTACCCACCGTGCCCGGGCAAGGTGATGGTCAGCAACCCGCACTGGCGGATCCGCCAAAGCGAATGGCAGCAACGTATCGCCGGCTGGCAGACCGACGCCAGCGGTGCGGGCATGCTCGATCTTGCCATTGCCCTTGATGCGCGGCCACTGGCCGGCAACAGCGAACTGTTTGCCCCGGTGAAACAGGCGCTGCATGCGCTCGGTCGCGATGACATCGCACTACGACAACTGGCGCGCGCCACCCTGGATTTTTCCACCCCGTTGAGCCTGTTCGGCAAGGTGCGTGGTGATGAGCGCGGCACCGACCTGAAAAAGGGCGCGGTGTTTCCGATCGTGCATGGCCTGCGCACCTTGGCCCTGCGCCACCGCATCAACCACAACAACAGCTTTGATCGCGCCCAGGCACTGGTCGAAGCCGGCGCGCTCTCGAACGAGCTGGGCCGCGACCTGCAACAGTCGCTGGCGATATTCATGCGGCTGCGGCTGAGCCAGCAACTGGCCGATCTGGAAGCCGGCAAGCTGGCCGGCAATTTTGTCGACGTGCGCGCGCTGCGCCGGCTTGATCGTGAACTGCTGCGCGATGCATTGCGGGTGGTCAACACCTTCAAGGATCACATCCGCGAAACGTTTGCGCTGCGCGAATGAATGCGCTCCGCCGTCGCTACCTGCACTGGCGCCATCGCCACCAGCCGTGGGCTCAACTGTTGGCGCCGTATCACGGCGAAGAACTGGTTTCGCTTGACCTGGAAACCACCGGCCTTGACCCGCGCAACGACGAAATCGTGAGCATCGCGGCGGTGCCGATCCGTAGCGGCGTGCTGCGCGTGTCCGAGCGCTTCACTTGCCTGGTTTCACCGGGGCGCGACTTTGACATCGAATCGATCCGTCATCACCGCCTGCGGCCGTCCGAGGTGGCCGGCGCCCTGCCGCCACGCGAAGCAGTAGAAGGGCTGTTGCACTGGCTCGGCAACCGGCCACTACTGGGCTACAACATCGGTTTTGACAGCGCCATGCTCAACCGCCACGTATCGGCCATCACTGGCTTCGCCCTGCCCAATGCCCGCCATGATCTTGCCCGCTCCTATGCCGCTTGGCTGCGCCGCGCACGGCCCACCGGCGATCTGGACCTGCGCTTTGATACGCTGTTGGCCGAATTGGCGGTGCCCGCGCTCGGGCGCCACACCGCACTCGGCGATGCCTGCACCACCGCCGCAGCATGGCTGGCCTTGCAGGCAAGGCGTTCAGCGAAACCCGCCGTCAAGGGCGGGTGATCGCAAAGGTATCGCAAGCCGCGATTTCACCGCTTGCATAGCCGGCGCGGAACCAGTGCATGCGTTGCGCCGAACTGCCGTGGGTAAAGCTCTCCGGCACCACCCGCCCCTGCGCCTGCCGCTGCAAGCGATCATCGCCAATCGCGCTGGCCGCAACCAGGGCTTCATCGATGTCGCCGGCGTCGAGCAGATCGCGTGAGCGCTCGGCATGATTCGCCCAGATTCCGGCAAAAACAATCGGCCTGCAACTCCAACCGCACCGAAAGTTGATTGGCGAGAACCTTGTCGGCGCGCTGCTGGCGGGCGTGGATGGCGCTGGAAATACCCAGCAGGTTCTGCACATGGTGGCCCACTTCGTGCGCAATCACATACGCCTGTGCGAAATCGCCGGGCGCACCAAAACGGCTTTGCAAATCACGGTAAAAACCCAGATCGATATACACCCGCTGGTCGGCCGGGCAGTAAAACGGCCCCATCGCCGCACCCGCCATGCCGCAGGCCGAGCGCACCTGATCGCTGAACAGCACCAGCGTCGGATCACGGTACGGTGTATCGCCGCCATCAAGCAGGCTGTGCCAGGTATCTTCGGTATCGGCCAGCACCACGCCAACAAACTGCGCCAGGGTGTCGTCGCCCACTGTTGACGCAGCGGGGCGGCTGCCGGGTGTCACCGTACCCTGCAGCAACTGGCTTGGGTCAACACCGAAATACATGCCCACGATCACGATCACCACCAGCATCAATCCGCCGGGACGGCGACCACCCAGCGGCAGGCGCAAGCCCCCGCCACCCTCGCCACGCTGATCGTCAACATGACTGCTGCTGCGTCGGCCGCGCCACTTCATGCTCGCCTCGGTTCCTGATGGAGTTGCCGCATGGTAGCGTGGCAACGCCCCGGCAGAAACACAAACCTGATTAGTGTCGAACCTCAACTGTGATGCGCTGTGAATCCTTCTCCCACCGGGACAACCAGCGACTTGGCGGCTTTGCCGCCTAGTCGATTGGCTGGTAGCTCCATCAGAAGGTGGCCCGAAGGGCCGGATGAGGGTGCGGCGCAAGAAAAATTACCGTCA
>JAUXUI010000036.1 GCA_030681035.1 Lysobacteraceae bacterium
ATGCGGCTCGGTAAGGCACATGGTGCCGGTCCATTGGCCGCTGACCAGCTTGGGCAGGTACACCGTGCGCTGCTGATCGGTGCCGTGCGTGCGCAGGCATTCATAGGCACTGTGCGACAGGCCGGCGTACATCAACCACGCTTGGTTGGCGGAGTTGTACATTTCGCAACACCCCGGCAACACCCCGGGACACCCAAGATTCAAACAGCCCGGGACGACAGCCCGGGAGGACGACAGCCCGGGAGCGACAGCCCGGGACACCCAAGATTCCGAAATTTCCCACACACCCATGCGCAGCTTGCTGACTGACGCATAGGCAAGCCACGCCAAACGCCTTCGAATGCAGCTTGCCGCCCTGGACTCGGCACAAAATCTTGTGGATATGCATGTCCCCGGTTTTGCGCCCGGTTTTGCGCGGGCTGGTTCGCGCTGATAGCGCGCAGGCTGCCGAGCCTGCGAACCGCAGTGATTCCGAGGCCAGCATTTCGCGGGATTGTGGGTGTCCGGAATCCGTTTTTGGTGGGCCGCCCGCCGCGCGAGCGCATGGCGTTGGCGCGTGCATTCGTCGCCAAGGCGGTGCTGGGCTTGAGCGAGACCTCTGCGCTGGTGGAGCGGCTCAATGCCGATGCACTGCTGCGCCGGTCTGGAAGGTGATTTCGATATCGGCGATTGCGTGTTCTACTGGAATGTGAATGCCGTTCGACTTCCAGGCCAGTTGAAACGCTGATTACTTCGGCGGCTTCAAGGTGACGGTCGGCGTCAACAACGTGTTCGACAAGCAGGCGCCGTGTTGGCCTGGCTTGTCGCCCGCGCGCGAATGGCCGCGGCGACGGCGCAGCAACAAGCCGAGACCACCACGCAACTGGAAATCAGCCGCGAGCGAATGCGTCTGCTCGACGCGGAGGTCGAGCGGCAGCACCAGCCACGCGCCGACCGACACCCGCAATGACGCCACCTTCCAGATCACCACCACCCCAACGCCCAGCAGCAACGCGCCCTCGACCTCGCACAAGCCATCCACATGTAGCCAGTACGCTGCATCGCGAATTCAAGCCGTTTGCTTGAATCGACGTGGAAATTCGGTTATTTGGTGAAAGAACTTCAGGCTAAGTGCCGGCGCGGGTTACGCCATACTGATACTTTTAACCATCGAGGCAGTGCGGGATGCGAATCGACATCGATCAACTCAACGAGACAGAACTGGTTGACCTCAACCACCGGGTAGTGGCGCGCTTGAAGTTCATGCGCGAGATGCGGGCGCATGCGCAGATGCTGGATTTCCGGATCGGGCAGCGGGTGGCGTTTCAGCCGGATGGCTATCCGGAGCTTGTCGGGGTGATCGCGAAGTACAACCGCAAGACGGTGACGGTGATCGTCGAGAGTGGGCAGCAGTGGAATGTGTGGCCGGGGCACTTGCGTGCGGTGGAGCCCGGTGCCGCCGCACAGGCGGAGCCGGCGCCGGTGCTGCAACTGCGGAGCGAGTAGCCACGGCCGAATCCGGCCAGCGGCGAGGTCGCGGCGGCTCCAAGCTTGGTCGTTCCCCGCATCGCTCAGTCCGCCATGTCATCGTCACCGTGGGACAACATCTTCTGGCACGCGCGCAGCGGCACGCAGGCGCATCTGGCCTGCGGCACTGACACGATCCGGCGCGTGCTGCCGGGGTATTCGGCGATGATCGCAAGGTCGCGTTGCGGGTGGTGGTGGCGCTGCCTTAGCTGCTGAGTGGGTAATCGTCGAACAGCCCGGCGAACAGCCCGGGACACCCAAGATTTCGAAATTTCCTGCACGCCCATGCGCGGCTTGCTGACTGACGCATAGGCAAGCCACGCCAAACGCCTTCGAATGCAGCTTGCCGCCTTGGACTCGGCGCAAAATGTTGGGGATATGGATGTCCCCGGTTTTCGGTTTTGCGGTTTTGCGGTTTTCGCCCGGTTTTGCCGGTTTTGTCCCCGGTTTTGAATGCGGGTGTCTTTTTACGTGACAGCACCGCACGCGTTCCCGGCAGTTGGTATTGTGGTCGCGCACTGAATCAGGGCTTGGCGGTCGGCGTCGATGGCATCGTGCTCAGTGCTTGATGGGAGCAGGACGATGACAGAGCCGTTGGCGTTGACGTATTACTCCGATGTGTTGTGTGTGTGGGCGCATATCGCGCAGCCGCGCATTGATGAGGTGGGTGAGCACTTTGCGGATACGGTTGCGATCGACTACCGCCTGTGTTCGGTGTTTGGCGATACCGCGCACAAGATAGGGGTAGGTTGGGCCGGGCGTGGCGGTTACGCGGGATTCGCGCAGCATTTGCACGAGGTCGTCGCCGGGTTCGATCATGTCACGCTTCATCCCGATATCTGGCTGCGCGATGCGCCGGTGTCGTCCACCCCGGCGCATCTGCTGATCAAAGCCGTGCAGCGGGTGGACAAGCGGCAATGCCGGGCGGTTTTGCAGGCGCTTCGCGTGGCATTTTTTGAGCGCTGCCTCGACATCAGCAAGCGCTCGGTGCTGATCGACACGCTGGAGGCGGTCGGTATACCGGTTGATGCGGTGCAGGCACAAATCGATAACGGGATGGCCTTCGCCGACTTGGAAGCGGACCGCCGCGAGCAGCAACTGCTGATGGTGCAGGGCAGCCCCACGATCATTCTCAACGAAGGGCGGCAGAAGCTATACGGAAATATTGGCTACAAGGTCATCGAGGCCAATATCCGGGAATTGCTGCGCTCGCCGGTTGCCGGCGCAGCAAGTTGGTGTTGACGAGGCGGCACGGGCCAACGCGTGGTTCGTGGATATCGGGTGGATGCGATTCTGGGTGGATGCGATTCTTGCCACGACGGCCCTGATCGGCCATAATGCGCGGCTCTGCGCCATGTTTGTGTGTGGTTGACCGCTGCCAGCGCGATGGCTCACGGTCTGCCCGGTGCAGCGAATCCATTGTTTCCCGTATCGCGCGCGCCACTTTGGTGGTGCTGGGGCCGATGCCTTCCTGGCCAAGGGGGGCGCAACCGAACTACGTGATCGAGGTGTGCCATGGCCCGTGTGTGCCAAGTAACCGGAAAACGTGTGCAGAGCGGCAACAACGTCTCTCACGCCAACAACAGAACCCGCCGCCGTTTCCTGCCCAACCTGCATGAACGCCGGTTTTGGGTTGCCAGCGAAAACCGCTGGGTGAAATTGCGCCTGTCCATGCACGCCTTGCGCACCATCGACAAGAACGGTATCGATTCCGTTCTGGCCGAGATGCGTGCTCGCGGCGAGAAGATCTGAGGAGACGACCATGGCTTCCAAGCGTGACAAGATTCGCCTCATTTCCTCAGCCGGCACCGGCCATTTCTACACGACCGACAAGAACAAGAAGAACACGCCGGCGAAGATGGAAATCAGCAAGTATGACCCGGTCGTGCGCAAGCACGTGCCGTACAAGGAAGGCAAGATCAAGTAATCGCGCTTCGGCGTGATTAGCGATCCCCCAAAACCCGCCGCAAGGCGGGTTTTGTATTGATTCCGCACCCGCCGCAAGGCGGGTTTTGTATTCCTGATTAGTGTCGAACCTCAGCTGACTTTGCCCCTCTCCCCCCGGGACAAGCAGAGGCTTGGCAGGCGTTTCTTGCCTGCCTAGTCGGTTGCTTGGTGGCTGCATCAGAGGGGTTGCAGAGGGTTCAACGTAAGCGTGACGGTAATTTTTCTTGCGCCGCACCCTCATCCGGCCCTTCGGGCCACCTTCTGATGGAGCTACCAGCCAATCGACTAGGCGGCAAAGCCGCCAAGTCGCTGGTTGTCCC
>JAUXUI010000037.1 GCA_030681035.1 Lysobacteraceae bacterium
GGCTCAGTCGTAGGATGGGTAGAGCGCAGCGAAACCCATCAAGCGCGCTGTAATGGCCTGGTTGATGGGTTTCGGTCGCTTCGCGACAGCGTTCGCTGCGCGAACTACGCCTTCGTTACACTCGGTCGCTGCGCTCTACCCATCCGACGGCAACCTGTCAGAGTGATCGTTGCTGCGGATACTCGCGCCGCCGGAGCAATTGTCGAGTAGATCAGCACCAAGCCCGACAGGCTGCTAGCCCAGACGAGCGGGCTTAACTTGGGTGGATTGGGTGCCGCCCGCGCCCACGACCGGAAACTCCTCCAAGTACAACGCTGTCGCTTCTTGCAGATTGGCCAGCGCTTCTTCAATCGCGTCGCCCTGCGTGCTCGTACCCGTTTCAGGGTTGAGCGCCACGAAACCGCCGTCCTTTGCGGGGATCAGAACGGCAGTCAGTTGCATGGCGAAATCCTCGTATTGAAATCGGGAGTTGGCGTGGCACGTCGATCCGGCAGGACACCTGCATAAAACAGCCTCGCTGTCGCAGACACGTGAACGGCCGTTGATCGGTAGCCGGCCTCAACCGGCAATTTGCATGATCTGGGTGATGGGTTTCACTGCGTTCTACCCATCCTACGTTCCATCCTACGTTGACTGCGTCGCTTTGGTATCACATGCTCTGCGACATCGGCGTTCGATGCTGGCGGGCAGACCGCATGCGTGAAGGCGATGGGTTTCACTGCGTTCTACCCATCCTTCGTTCCATCCTACGTTGCTTGCCATCGCGGCTCGTGTGGGAGCTGGCCTGCCGGCGAACATCGTTGCAAAAGCTTTGCGGGCGAAGCGCGCTCCGACACGCACCTTGAAGCATCCTGCAGGACCCCTGCGTCTGGATTACGTCCACGATGATTCACGCACGCGGTTGCCGCGCCGCAGCCACCACGCCTATAGTGTCCGATCTTGTCATCACTGCGTTTGAATCGGGAATCGTGCGTGCAATGAAGACTTCGCAATCCGCTACTTTCCGCCGCAATGACGGCTGCGCGCTTGATCTGGACTGGATCAGCCAGTTGCGCGTCAACCGCAATGCCAGCGACCGCCGTGCGGCGAGCCTGGCGGCGCGGCGATCAGTGAAAAAAGAATACCAGGCGGCATGGCTGGTGCAGGCGATCAAGTGCATCGATCTGACCACGCTCGGCGGCGACGACACCCCGGGCCGGGTCGAGCGCCTGTGCCTGAAGGCGTTGCGGCCGCTGCGCGGCGATCTGCTTGCCGCATTGGGCATCAGCGATCTGCGCGTCGGTGCGGTCTGCGTGTACCACGAGATGATCGCGCCGGCACTGCGTGTACTGGGCAGCAGTGGCCTGCCGATTGCGGCGGTGTCCACCGGTTTTCCGGCCGGCCTGGCCAGCCTGGAAACCAAGCTGCGCGAGGTGGAACTGTCGGTGGCCGCTGGCGCCAGCGAGATCGACATCGTGATTACCCGCCAGCATGTGCTCACCGGCAACTGGCAGGCGCTGTACGATGAAACGCGCGCCTATCGCAACGCCTGCGGTGATGCGCACATGAAGACGATCCTCGCCACCGGCGACCTGCTGACGCTGGAAAACGTGGCCCGGGCATCGTGGGCATGCATGATGGCGGGCGCCGATTTCATCAAGACTTCCACCGGCAAGGAAGGCGTCAACGCCACCATCCCGGTGGCACTGACCATGGTCCGCACGATCCGCGAATACGCCGAGCGCACCGGCTTTCAGGTCGGCTTCAAGCCGGCTGGCGGCGTCAGTTCGGCCAAGGCCGCGTTGCAGTACCTCACCTTGATGAAGGAAGAACTGGGCATCGAGTGGATGCAGCCGCATCTGTTCCGCATCGGCGCATCGAGCCTGCTCACCGATATCGAACGCCAACTCGAACACTTCGTCACCGGCCACTATTCGGCCGCGCACCGCCACGCGATGCCTTGAGAGTTTTCGCCATGAAACCCATTACCGAGATCCTTGCCACCATGGAATACGGACCGTCGCCGGAAAGCACTACCGAGGCACAGGCCTGGCTGGACCAGCATCAGCGCCGCTTTGGTCTGTTCATCGACAACCAGTGGAGCGAACCGGGCACGCTGTTCGCTTCGCACAATCCGGCTGATGGTTCGGCGCTGGCCGAGTTGACCCAGGCCAGCAACGCTGATGTGGATCGCGCGGTCGCCGCCGCACGCGCTGCGCAGCCGGGCTGGGCGGCGCTCAGCGGCCACGCCCGCGCGCGTGCGCTGTACGCGCTGGCGCGATTGATCCAGAAACACGCGCGGCTGTTCGCAGTGCTGGAAACACTCGACAACGGCAAGCCGATCCGCGAAACCCGCGACATCGACATCCCGCTGGCGGCACGGCATTTTTATCATCACGCTGGCTGGGCGCAATTGCTGGCGCAGGAGTTTGCCGACTACCGCGCGGTGGGCGTGGTTGGGCAGATCGTGCCGTGGAACTTCCCGCTGTTGATGCTGGCGTGGAAGATCGCGCCGGCACTGGCCTGCGGCAATACCGTGGTGTTCAAACCGGCCGAGTTCACCTCGCTGAGCGCGCTGCTGTTTGCCGAGCTGTGCGAGCAGGCGGAACTGCCGCCGGGCGTGGTCAACATCATCACTGGCGATGGCGCGGTGGGCGAAGCCATCGTCAACCATCCGGGCATCGACAAGCTGGCCTTCACCGGCTCCACCGAAGTGGGCCGACTGATCCGCCGCGCCACCGCCGGCAGCGGCAAGAAGCTCTCGCTGGAACTCGGCGGCAAATCGCCATTCATCGTGTTCGAGGACGCCGATCTGGATGCCGCTGCCGAAGGCTTGGTGGACAGCATCTGGTTCAACCAGGGCCAGGTCTGCTGCGCCGGTTCGCGGCTGCTGGTGCAGGAGTCGGTGGAGCAGCGTTTTCTGGCCAAGCTGCGTGTACGCATGGGCCATCTGATTGTCGGCTCGCCGCTGGACAAGTCCACCGATATCGGTGCGCTGGTTGACCCGGTGCAGCAACAACGTATCGCCAGCCTGGTGCAGAGCGCGCGCGACGAAGGCTGCACGGTGTGGCAACCCGAAGCCACCTTGCCAGCGAAGGGCTGCTTCTATCCACCGACACTGATTACCGGCGCATCGACCTCGGCCACGGTAGCGCAGACCGAAATCTTCGGGCCGGTGCTGGTGGCGATGAGCTTTCGCACGCCGGTGGAGGCGGTGCAACTGGCCAACAACACGGTGTACGGGCTGGCTTCGTGCGTGTGGACCGAATCGATCAGCCTTGCGCTGGACATCGCGCCGCAAATCAAGGCCGGCGTGGTGTGGATCAACACCGCCAACCAGTTCGATCCCTCCTGCGGCTTTGGCGGTTATCGCGAGTCCGGCTTCGGCCGCGAGGGCGGCCGCGAGGGCTTGCTCGAATATCTGGTCGCGCGTGCAGAAGATGCGCGCCCGGCGGCACCGTCGAGTGTTGTGCCGGACCCATCAGGGCATCTCGAAAAACCGTCAGGTATCGATCGCACCGCCAAGCACTTCATCGGCGGCAAACAGGCCCGCCCCGACGGTGGCTACAGCCGGCGCGTGCTGGCCGGAGATGGCAAGCTGCTGGGCGAAGTGGCGCAGGGCAACCGCAAGGACATCCGCAACGCGGTGGAAGCCGCGCACAAGCAATGCGGCTGGGCCAGTACCAGCAGCCACAACCGCGCGCAGGTGCTGTACTTCATTGCCGAAAATCTGGCCGCGCGCCATGCCGAGTTCGCGGCGCGCATCCATGCCATGACCGGCAGCCCCGATGCCGCGCGCGAAGTCGATGCCAGCATCGAGCGGCTGTTTCTGTACGCCGCCTGGGCCGACAAGTACGACGGCGCGGTGCATCAGCCGCCAATGCACGGCATCACCGCCGCACTCAACGAGCCGATCGGCGTGGTCGGCATGATCTGCCCCAACGAAGCGCCGCTGCTGGGCTTCGTGTCGCTGGTGGCGCCGGCACTGGCGCTGGGCAACCGGGTGATTGCGGTGCCATCGTCCGCACATCCGCTGTCAGCCACCGATTTCTACCAGGTGCTCGACACCTCCGACCTGCCCGGCGGCGCCCTCAACATCGTCACCGGCGATGCCGATGAACTGGCGCGGGTGCTGGCCGGCCACGCCGATGTTGATGCGATCTGGCGCCACGACGGCTCCGCCGAAGGTTGCGCCGAAGTGGAGCGCTTGTCGGCCGACAACGTCAAGCGCACCTGGGTCAGCGGCGGCAAGGGTCGCGACTGGTTCGACGACAAGCAGGCGTCGGGGCGCACCGTGCTCGCCCACGCCAGCCAGGTCAAAAACGTATGGATCCCCTATGGCGTCTGAGCAAACGGGAGCGATGCTGCCGCAGGAAATCATCCGCAAGAAACGCGACGGCGCGGCATTGAGCGGCGAGGAAATCGCGTTCTTCGTGCGCGGCATCAGCGATGGCAGTGTCGGCGAGGGCCAGATCGCGGCGCTGGCGATGGCGGTGTACTTCAACGACATGAACATGGATGAGCGCGTTGCCTTCACCCAGGCGATGTGCCATTCGGGGCAAGTGCTGGAATGGCGCTCGCTGAATCTGCCCGGCCCGGTGCTGGACAAGCACTCCACCGGCGGAGTCGGCGACCTGGTATCGCTGCTGCTGGGGCCGATGGTGGCGGCCTGCGGTGGCTTTGTGCCGATGATCTCCGGGCGCGGGCTTGGCCACACCGGCGGCACCCTGGACAAGCTCGAAGCGATCCCCGGTTATCAGGTGGCGCCCGATCCGCACACCTTGCGCACGGTGGTGCGCGAGGTCGGTGTCGCGATCATCGGCCAGACCGCGCAACTGGCGCCGGCCGACAAGCGCGTGTACAGCATCCGCGATGTCACCGCCACGGTCGAATCGATCGCCATGATCACCGGCTCGATCCTGGCCAAGAAACTCGCGGCCGGCCTCGATGCGCTGGTGATGGATGTCAAGACCGGTTCCGGCGCGTTCATGCCGACCATGGAAAAATCCGTCGCACTGGCCGAGAGCATCGTCGCGGTCGGCAACGGCGCCGGCATGCGCACCTCGGCGCTGCTCACCGACATGAACGAACCGCTGGCACCCTGCGCGGGCAATGCCATTGAAGTGCGCTGCGCCATCGACTACCTCAACGGCAAATCGCGGCCAGCGCGCCTGCACCAAGTCACCCTGGCGCTGTGCGCGCAGATGCTGGTGCTAGGCGGCCTCGCCGACGACAGCGCCAAGGCGCGCGTAAAGTTGCAACGCGCGCTAGACTCCGGCGCCGCCGCCGAGCGTTTCGCGCGCATGGTAGCGGCGCTGGGTGGGCCAGGCGATCTGCTGGAACAGCCCGAACGGCATCTGCCGCTGGCCGAACATCGGCTGGCGATACCCGCTACCCGCAGCGGTTTCGTGCAGGCCTGTGATTGCCGCGCGCTGGGGTTGGCGGTGGTCGGGCTCGGTGGTGGCCGAATCGACCCAGCCGCTCGCATCGACTTCGCTGTCGGCCTCGGCGAGTTCGCACAGATCGGTGATGTCATCGAAAGCGGCCAACCATTGGCGGTGGTACATGCCCGCGACCAAGCCGCCGCGCAGCGAGCCATCGCCGCAGTGCAGGCCGCTTTCACCATCGGCGACAGCGCACCCAGCACGCGGCCGCTGGTCTATCGCTCCGTCCCTCCGCAGGCATAGGCACCACCGCAATGGATCATTCACAACTGATCGAGCAGGCCCTGATCGCGCGCCAGGCAGCTTACGCACCGTACTCGAACTTCCAGGTTGGTGTCGCCCTGCTGTGCCGCGATGGCCGCGTGTTCCACGGCTGCAATGTCGAGAACGCATCGTACGGCCTGTGCAATTGCGCCGAACGCACCGCGTTGTTCAGCGCCATCGCCGTCGGCTATCGGCCCGGCGATTTTGCCGCGCTGGCAGTGGTGGGTGAATCCGACGGCCCGATTTCGCCTTGCGGTGCCTGCCGTCAGGTGATGCTGGAACTCGGTGGCGGCGACATGCCCGTAATCCGCGCCAACCTGCGCGGCGCGCACAGTGTCAGCACCGCGCGCGAATTGCTGCCCGATGCTTTCAGTGGCGCCGAATTGCCGGGAAACCCACGCAAGCCGTAGCACAGGTCGCCCACAGGGTGGGCTCCTACAAAAAACGGCAGCGCTCACCTGTAGGAGCCCACCCTGTGGGCGACCTGCTACTGACCGGGCGAATGCAGGAGCCCACCCTGTGGCGACCTGCTACTGACCGGGCGAATGTAGGAGCCCTGTGTGGGCGACCTGCTGCCTGTGCGAAGCAACTGACCGGGCGAAGCGAAGGCCCGGCTTTCCTTTGTGATGATCGGCTACGTCCGACAGACTGCTAGAATGGCGCCATGACCAGCACCACCCTCGCCATGATCAAAGTCGATGTCGCCACCCGTTTTCTCGATGAGCAATCGGTGCCCGACGACGACCGCTACGTGTTCGCCTACACCATCCGTATCCACAACGCCGGCCCGCATGCTGCGCAGTTGGTGGCCCGCCATTGGCTGATTACCGATGCCAACGGCCAGGTGCAGGAAGTGCGCGGCGAAGGCGTGGTCGGTGAACAACCCTGGCTGCTGCCGGGCGAGGCATTCGAATACACCTCCGGTGCCGTGCTGGAAACCAGCGTCGGCACCATGCAGGGCAGTTACGAAATGGTCGCCGACGATGGCACCCATTTTCTGACGCCAATCGCGGCGTTCACCTTGAGTGTGCCGAGAACCTTGCACTGATGACGACGTATGCAATCGGCGATGTACAGGGCTGTTACGAAGCGCTGCAACGACTGCTCGACACACTCAAGCTCGACCCGGCACGCGATCGCCTGTGGTTTTGCGGCGACCTGGTCAATCGCGGCGGCGAGTCGCTGGAAACGCTGCGTCTGATCAAGTCGTTGTCCGACATTTCAACCGTGGTGCTCGGCAATCACGACCTCGCCCTGCTGTCGATCGCCGAACGCACGCCCGAGGAGCAGAACAAGGTCAACATCGATCTGCGCCGGGTGTTGCAGGCGCCCGACAGCAAGGAGTTGATCGACTGGTTGCGTCAACGCCAGTTGCTGCATGCTGATCCAGATTTGGGCTGGATGATGATCCACGCCGGCCTGTCACCGAAATGGACGCTCAAGGTGGCGCAAGCCTGCGCGCGCGAAATCGAAGAACGTCTACGCGGCAGGAATGCCTTCAAACTGCTGCGCAGCATGTACGGTGACCAGCCCATCTGGGCGCCGAATCTGGCTGGTATCGAACGCCAGCGCGCAATCATCAACGTGTTCACTCGGCTGCGTTATTGCAGCCCGTCCGGGCGCATCGCATTCGAGGAAAAGGGCGCCCCCGGCAGCCAGAAACCCGGGCTGTACCCGTGGTTTTCGGTGCCCGGCCACGTCCCCCGCGAACTCAATATCGTCTGCGGCCACTGGAGCACGCTCGGCCTGTTCCAGGGCCTTGGCGTACACGCCATCGACACCGGTTGTGTATGGGGCGGGCCACTCACCGCACTGGAATTGACACCGCGTGACGTACCTCCGCGCGTGATTCAAGTCAGTGGCCGCGCCGAAGGCCTGGCCGAGTTGCACGCACGCCGCGCCTGACGCTCAAGGCAGTTTCCGCGTGTAGTGGGCGATTGCAAACGCCGCCGCATGGCGCTCGTCGATGGCGTGCGCACGACTACTTACCTGTTGCCACTGCGCGCGATCAAACACCGGGAAAAACGCGTCGGCGCCAACCACCTCGGTATCGACATGGGTCAGGTACAGGGTATGCGCGAACGGAAGCGTCAGCGCGTAAATCTGGGCACCACCGATCACCATCAATTCGTCGTCGTCAGCCAGCGCCGCACAGGCTTGCTCGAACGATGCCATCGCTTCCATACCCGAGTACGGCACGCTACCCGAGCGGGTCAGCACCAGATTGCGCCGCCCCGGCAGCGCACGTCCCAGCGAACACGCGGTGTGGCTGCCCATCAACACGGTCTTGCCCAGGGTCAATGCCTTGAAATGACGAAAGTCATCCGGCAGATGCCAAGGCAACGCGTTGCTGCGGCCGATGGCGCGGTTGCGGTCGATGGCAGCGATGAGGGTGATGTTGGGCATGAGGTGGCCAGACGGGAAAGGCATAAAGCGCATGGTCCGCAAAGGACGCGAAGGGCGCAAATGAAGCGTAAGGGAACCGCTGAACAAGCCCTACCCTGCGTCATTGCGAGCGGCCGCTCTTGCGCATCCGGCAACTGCTCCTGCGTTGCTCTACCTCGGCAACTGCTCCTGCGTTGCTCTACCTCCTGCATCCATGCAGTCGTCCGGCATCCATGCCGTCGCCATGCGCTCGCGGCACTTGCACATCCCTGTGCGGCGTAGCGAAGCAATCCAGTGTCTTGATTCTCGGATCAATCTGGATTGCCCTAAAGGACTCCGATCCGCTATGGCCTGAAGGCCATGCGGAATCGTATGCCACGTCGCTTCGCTCCTCGCAATGACAGCTTGTTCAAAGCGCGGATCAAAGCGCGGCAAAGCGCGGGACACCCACAATTCGGAGGCAAAGCGCGGGACACCCACAATTGAGGCAAAGCGCGGGACACCCACAATTCGAAAAAACACGGAACAGCGCGCCGCGTGGAAACGATTGTGGATGTCCCGGCTCGGTCAGTACACGTGATAATCAGGAAATCTCCCCGCCCCACCCATGAAAAGTGGGAACGGCGCCATCTTTCGCCATGTTTTGACGCCTGTCAATGTGCTCGGTGCGCATCAAGCACAATCAAAATCCGCTGCAACTGCTGCGCTAGAATGCGACGTTTGCAGCACTACCAACAAAACTCAAAACGCGCCCACCAACCCCATGCCCGCCTTCGATCAACTGACATTGGATACGCCGCGCCTGCACTTGCGTCCGCTGTTGCCGGATGACGCGCCAGCACTTTTCGCGATCCATTCCGACGCACGTGTGGTGCGCTACTGGAGCAGTTGCCCGTGGCCATCGATTAACGAAGCACACGCAATGATTGCAAAAGACGTGGTCGCGTTACCTGCTGGCGAACATCTGCGCTTGGCGCTGGCACTGCGCGCAACCGGCAACGTCATTGGCACGTGCAGCCTGTTTCATCTGTCAGCGCAATGCCGCCGCGCTGAGATTGGCTACGCGATGGCGCATGCTCACTGGGGCCATGGCCTGATGCACGAGGCGCTAATCGCGTTGCTGCACTATGGTTTCACCACACTCGATCTCAACCGTGTCGAGGCCGACGTTGATCCGCGCAATACGCCCTCGGTGCGCAGCCTGGAACGGCTGGGTTTTCTCAAAGAGGGTCGCCTGCGTGAACGCTGGATCGTTGAAGGTGAGGTTTCCGACACCGATTTATACGGCTTGCTTCGCCGTGACTGGCAATCCGCAGCGCCAGATTACCGCGCGTAACCCTCGCGATAACTCGGGTATTGCGGCACCCAGCCCAGCGCGCGCAAACGTGCATTGGCGATACGGCGGCCCGTCTCGGGGCCATCGGGTTCGGGCAGCGGTGGTTGGCCGGCTTGGGCACGCAGAAAGTTCATCACCTGCCATTGCCATGCCGGCGCGTCATCGGTGCCGAGCACCTGCGCTGGCGGTGCCGGCACATCCAGCAATAGCGAAACTGCCGCTGCGGCATCGGCAACATGGATGCGATTGCTCCAGTGCCGGCGCCCGGCGCTGGCTTGCAACGCGCTGCGACGAAGAAAATCACGCCCCGGCCCGTACAGCCCGGACAGCCGCAGCGCGCACGCCTGGCTTGCGTATTGCGCGGCATTGGCCTCGGCTTCGAGCAACACGCGGCCATTGAAGGCCGGCGGTGATGGCACGCTGCCATCATCGATCCACTCACCCGCGTCTTCGCCGTAAACTGCCGTGGACGAAACGAAAATCAGCCGCTGCAGCGCGGTGAAACGCGCCAGTGCGCGGCCAACACCATCGACGTACAACGCGCGATACGCCGCTTCGTTGCGCGCATCGGGCGCCACCGCCACCACCACCGCATCGGGTGTTTTTGGCATTGCATCAAGGCCGGCGCCGCTGGCAAGATCGGCAGCCAGCCAATGCACGCCATCGCCGGGCGCCGCATCCGGCAGCCGCCGCCGCAACGCGAACACCTGTTCGCCCCGTGCCGCGCGCAAGCGCGCGACGCGGCTGCCCAGATCGCCGGCACCGATTACCACCACCACGCGCGCGTTACTCTCCACCCTCTTCATCCTCAGTCATTGCAGTGAATCGGTTAGGATGCCAACCCATGAACAGTGCATCCAACATCGTACTGATCGGCCCGATGGGCGCCGGCAAAAGCGTGCTGGGGCGTCGCATTGCCAGCCACTTTGCGCTGCGCTTTGTCGATACCGACACGCTGATCGAACAACGTACCGGCACCAGCATACCGATCATCTTCGATGTCGAAGGTGAAGACGGCTTTCGCGCCCGCGAGAAAGCGATCATCAGCGAAGTGTGCGCGCTGCACGGGCAAGTGATCGCCACCGGCGGCGGCGCGGTACTCGATAGCGAAAATCAATACGCCATCAAGCAGGCCGGTCTGGTGGTGTATCTGCGGGTCAGCCTGGCGGAGCAAATCCGCCGGGTGGCAAATGATCGCAACCGGCCGCTGATGGCTACCGCCGACCCTGCCGAGCGCTTGCAGCAACTGGCGCAGCAGCGCGATCCAATCTATCAAGCGCTTGCCGACCTGCGCTTCACTACCGATGCCATGAATGCCGAAGCCGCCAGCGAGCGCGTGATCGCACGGCTCGCCGGCCTGCCCCGCCTGCAACACTTGATAGCGCGCAAGGACGAACTGCAATGAGCCCGGTGCAATCGCTGAACGTGGCGCTTGGCGCACGCAGCTACCCGATCCATATCGGCCCCGGCCTGCTGGCCGATGCGCCGCGCTGGCTGCCGCTGATTGCTGGCCGCCAGGTGCTGGTGGTCAGCGATGCCAATGTGGCGCCACAATATCTGACGCGGGTGCAGGCGGCGTTGTCGGGGCATGTCCACGCGGCGCTGGTGTTGCCGGCCGGTGAGCAGGAAAAGACCCTGCAACGCTTCGGCGAGGTGATGACGGCACTCGCGCAACTGGGTGCCAGCCGCGATGCCACGGTGATCGCGCTCGGCGGCGGCGTGATCGGCGACCTGGCCGGTTTCGCGGCGGCCTGCTGGATGCGCGGCATTGCCTTCGTGCAGATGCCCACCACGTTGCTGGCAATGGTCGATTCCTCGGTCGGCGGCAAGACGGCGGTCGATCTGCCCAGTGGCAAGAATCTGGTCGGCGCGTTCCATCAACCGGTCGCGGTGATTGCCGATACCGACACCCTGGCCACCCTGCCAGCGCGCGAACTGCGTGCCGGCCTGGCCGAAGTAGTGAAATATGGTGCGCTCGGCGACACCGGGTTTTTCGACTGGCTCGCTGCGCACGTCGATGCGCTGCTGGCTGGCGATACCACCGCGATCAGCGCAGCCATCGCCCGCAGTTGTGCGCACAAGTCGGCCATCGTTGGCCGTGATGAAACCGAACAGGGCGAGCGCGCCCTGCTCAACTTCGGCCACACCTTTGGCCATGCGATTGAAACCGAACAGGGCTACGGCGGCCTGCTGCATGGTGAAGCGGTGGCGGTGGGCATGGTGCTGGCGGCGCGCTGCTCGGCTGCACTTGGGTTGGCACCTGCCAGCGATGGTGAACGCCTCGCCGCATTGCTGGCCCGCTTCGAGTTGCCCACCGCAATCCCGGATGGCCTGCTGCCCGAACGCCTGCTGGCGCGCATGCGGCTGGACAAAAAGGCGATTTCCGGCAACATCCGTCTGGTGTTGTGGCACGGCATCGGCCAGGCATTCATCGCCCCCGACGTGCCGGAACACACCATGCTGGCGGTGCTCCGCGACGCCTGAAACCGGGCGCGCTCCGCTACAATGGCCGGATGCGCCTTTACCTACAGCAACGGCCCGTCGCCGGCGAGGCCCCGCGTTTTGTGCAGCTTGCCTTGCATCAGGATTTGCTCGGCGGCTGGACACTGCTGCGTGAAACCGGCCAGGTGGGTGGCCGCAGCGCGCTCAAGCGCGAACAGTTTCTGGAACACGATGCCGCACTCAATGCGCTGGAAAAAGCGCGTGACCTGCACCTCAAGCGTGGCTTCCAGGTGATGTTTGCGCAAGGCGCCAACGCACCCAATTGACTCTATGGACAACATCATGACGTTGAAAAATGACCGCCTGCTACGCGCCTTCGCCCGCCAACCGGTAGACCGCACCCCGGTATGGCTGATGCGTCAGGCTGGCCGCTATCTGCCCGAATACCGCGCCACCCGCGCCATTGCCGGCAGCTTCATGGGTCTGGCCACCAATCCCGAACTGGCTTGCGAAGTCACCCTGCAACCGCTGCTGCGCTTCGATCTGGATGCCGCGATCCTGTTCTCCGACATCCTCACCATTCCCGATGCGATGGGGCTGGGGCTGAGCTTCGAGACCGGCGAAGGCCCGCGCTTTGCGCATCCAGTACGCAGCACCGCCGACATTGCCAGGCTGGCAGTGCCGGACATGGAAACCGAACTGCGCTACGTGATGGATGCGGTGCGCCTGATCCGCCGTGAACTGGGCGGCAAGGTGCCGCTGATCGGCTTTTCCGGCAGCCCGTTCACGCTGGCCTGTTACATGGTGGAAGGCGGCGGCAGCAACAATTTCGCCCGGGTCAAGGCGCTGGCGCTGGACGACCCGGCAGCGCTGCACCGGCTGCTCGATGTGGTCACCCAATCGGTGATCGCCTACCTTGCCGCGCAACGTGCTGCCGGCGCGCAGGCGCTGATGGTGTTCGATACTTGGGGCGGCATGTTGTCGCCGCATCTGTACCGTGAGTTTTCGCTGCGCTACCTTACCCGCATTGCGCAAACCTTGCCGCGCGGCGATGGCAGCGAACGCACGCCGCTGGTATTGTTCGGCAAAGGCAATGCGCCGTATCTGGAAGAGCTGGCCGCCAGCGGCGCCGAAGGCCTCGGGGTGGACTGGACGGTGAGCCTTGCCGATGCGCGCGCGCGTACCGGCGGCAAGGTCGCGATTCAGGGCAACCTCGACCCGAGCACGCTGTATGCATCGCCCGAGGCGATCCGCCGCGAAGTGCGGCTCGCTCTGGAAAGCTACGGCCCTGGCCCCGGCCACGTGTTCAATCTCGGCCACGGCCTGTCGCCGGACATGGACCCCGAACACGTGCGCGTGCTGGTCGATGCCGTCCACGAGTTTTCTGCCCATTGAGGAGCCCGCCATGAGCAACGCCACCCCGCTTCGCCGCTCGCGCAGCAACCGCATGATCGCCGGCGTCATCGGCGGCCTCGCCCGCCGTTTCGATGTCAGCGTCACTGGCCTGCGCGTGGTCTACGTCATCGTGTCGATTCTGTCGGCGGCATTTCCCGGCATTCTGGTCTACCTGCTGTTGTGGCTGCTGGTTCCGCTGGAAGACTGACGCCTTTTTCGGCAACACCAATCGCCCACACCGGGCTCCTGCAAAAACGCGCGACGATGCCCCCCTGTAGGAGCCCACCCGGTGGGCGACCAGCACATGCTACGGTTGGTAGTTACCGGTCGCCCACAGGCCGGTCGCCCACTAGGTGGACTCCTACATGGCGCGGTGATCTGCCTTTGTGAAGCGCCCTGTGGACGGCTCCTGCACCCACCGCGAATAACCCATGCCCACATCGACCAACACCGCCGAAATCGCCACCGCCGTCGCCGCCCTGCGCGCGGGCGCGGTGATCGGGTTGCCCACGGAAACGGTGTACGGCCTCGCTGCCGATGCGATGAACCCGGCGGCGGTGGCGCGCATTTTCGCGCTCAAGGGCCGGCCAGTGGATCACCCGCTGATCGTGCATATCGCCGGCATCGAACAATTGCCACGTTTCGCCCGCGACATCCCCGACAGCGCCCGGCAACTGGCGGCGGCATTTTGGCCCGGCCCGCTCACCCTGATTGTGCGCCGCCAATCCAACGTGCCCGATGCGGTCACCGGCGGACAGAACACGGTCGGCCTGCGCGCCCCGGCGCACCCGCTGGCGCAACGGCTATTGCGCGCCTTCGATGGCGGTCTGGCGGCACCATCGGCCAATCGCTTCGGCCGCATCAGCGCCACCTGCGCTGAACACGTGCGTGAAGAGTTTGGCGAGCAGGTGCCGCTGGTGCTCGACGGCGGCCCGTGTACGCTTGGCATCGAAAGCAGCATCGTCGATCTCAGCGCAGCGCTACCGCGCATCCTGCGCCCAGGCGCAATCAGCCGCGCACAGATCGAAGCCATCATCGGCCCGGTGGCGGTAGGCGTCGATGGCGACAGCCCGCGCGCTTCCGGCACCCTTGCCGCGCATTACGCCCCGCACACCCCGCTGCGGCTGCTACCGCGCACTGCCATTCATGCTACCGACAACGTGCAGGTGCTGGCACTGGGCAGCTTGCCCGCCGCGTGCGACGGCATCGCCCTGCCCGCCAATCCCAGTGCCTACGCGCACGGTCTGTACGCCGCACTGCGCCGCCTCGACGCCCGTGGCAGCGCATTGATCGTGGTCGAGCAAACCCCAGACACCCCGGCATGGCAGGCGATCAACGACCGCCTGCATCGCTCCGCAGCCGGTGCCGGCGCTGGCGACTGACCACCGCAGCAATGCATCGTGAACCTGCACTGCGCGAGGTCAATCCCGCGGCATCGGCATCAAGTCCGACGGGCTGCTGGTGTAGTACTCCGCCAGCACCGGCTCTATCAGGTGCAAGGTGCGTTCCACTGCGCCACGCTCGCTTGCCACCATATCGCGCGCCGCTTCAGCCATGCGATTGCGCTGATCGGCATCCGCGATCAATTGCATCACCGCCTCGCCCAACGCGTCAGCGCTGGCGACACGCAGCGCCGCACCACCGGCAATCAGGTGCTCGGTCACCTCGGCAAAATTGAAGGTGTGCGGGCCCACCAGGCACGGCACACCCAGTGCGGCCGCCTCCAACACATTGTGGCCACCGATCGGCTGCAAGCTGCCGCCGACAAAGGCCAGATCGACGGTGGCGTAGAACATCAGCAACTCGCCCAGAGTGTTGATGATGAAGCACTGGCTGCTGCGTCCCGGCAGCCCGTGTACGCTGCGCGAGGTGACGATCAACCCGGCATCGCGCGCATGTTGTTCAACGGCGCGAAAGCGCTCGGGATGACGTGGGGCCCACAGCAACAGCGCATCGGGATACCGCGCCAGCACTTGTTGTTGTGCGCGCAACACCGCAGCCTCTTCCATTTCGTGTGTGCTCGCGGCAATCCATACCGGCCGTTCGGCACCCCAACTGGAACGCCACGACGCCGATTTGTAGAGCAACCCGTGCGGCAGCGCGAGGTCGTACTTCATGTTGCCGGCAACCACCACCCGTTGCGGGCGTGCGCCCAACGCAATCAAGCGATCCGCATCCATCTGCGACTGCGCGGCCACCGTATGCGCGCAACGCACCGCCATGCGGGCCAGACCGCGCACCGGCCCATAGCCAACGAGTGAGCGCTCGCTCAGGCGCGCATTGGCAATGATGATGGGGATGCCGGCAGCATCACATTCCAGAAACAGATTCGGCCAGATCTCGGTTTCCATCACAATCGCGATTTTTGGCCGTGTACGGCGCAAAAAACGGCGGATTGCAGCAGGCAAGTCGTACGGCAAATAGACATGAAACGCGTGCTCGCCCCAAAGTTTGCTGACCCGTGCCGAGCCGGTTGGGGTGATGGTGGTAATCACCAGCGGGCATCCGGGATAGCGCTCGCGCAGGCGGCCAATCAATGGTGCCGCTGCAGCAACTTCACCGACCGACACGGCGTGTACCCACAGCGCGCCATCAGCGCCGCTGCGCGCGCTGAAGAATCCGAAACGCTCGCCCCAGCGGCGAAAATAGGCGCGCTGCGACACGCCACGCCATGCCAGGCGCCACACAATCACCGGCACCAGCAGATACATCACAAAAGTATAGACACGGCGCCCGAGGCGCTGCCAGAAAGTCAATGCCATGACATAAGCATAGCCGCAGCGATGGCAATTGGCGCTGCAATTTACCGAAGCGCCGCGCAATCAGCGAAAATGCAGCAATGAAAGACACCGCGCGCCCACCGCTGACCCTTCGCAACGCGCCCGCCTGGCTGGGCGTGAGTGTGCTCTGGCTGTTGGCACAATTGCCGTGGTGGCTGCAACGCGCGTTGGGTACGATGCTCGGCGGCCTGCTGTTCATCGCGCTGCCCAGGCGACGACGCATCGCCGCGCGCAATCTGGAACTGTGTTTCCCCGAACACGACATCGCCACACGCAAGCAACTGCTGCGTGCGCATTTCGCGGCATTGGGCGTCGGAGTGTTTGAGTTCACTCGCGCCTGGTGGGGCTCGATCACGCCGCTGCGGCGCAATGTGCAGATTGAAGGACTGGCCCCGGTACAGGCAATCCTCGCCAGCGGCCGCGGCGTGTTGCTGGTATCAGGCCACTTCACCACGCTGGAGTTGTGCGGGCGTTTGCTGTGCGATCACCTGCCGGTGTCGGGCATGTATCGCGCGCACGACAGCGCACCAATGGAGTGGGCAGTGCTGCGCGGGCGCCTACGTTATGCCAGCGCCATGTACACCCGCGAGCATGTACTCGGCACCGTGCGCAGCCTGAAACGGGGTGGATTGCTGTGGTATGCGCCGGATCAGGACATGCTCGGCCGTGATCGCGTGTTCGCGCCGTTTTTCGCAATTGCTGCCGGCTCGATCACCGCAACCCATCAACTGGCGCGCCTGAGTGGTTGTGCGGTGGTACCTTTTTTCCATCGTCGCGAGGGTGGCCGTTACCTGATCCGGCTGGCGCCGCCGCTCGAGGATTTTCCTTCGCTCGACCCGCTCGCCGACACCACCCGCGTCAATGCCGCGATTGAGGCAATGGTGCGCGCCGCGCCGGCACAATACCTGTGGATCCATCAGCGGTTCAAGCGCCGTCCGCCGGGCGAGCCTGCGCTTTATTGATCGCGCTCGCGGCGCTGCGCCTCATACACCTTGCTGTATTTCAGGAACGTGTAATGCGCTTGCAAACGGGCGGCGATGAAACCGGCCCAGCCATTGAGAAAATAGCGCTTGAGCAGGTACAGCTTGAGAAACGCCAGCGTCGGCTGGATCAGCATGCGCAGACCGAGCAGGCGAATGCGACGGCTGCGCTTGTGCGCCACCATGCCGCTGGAATAGCGGTTCACCTTGTCTGCGCGGCTGGCGATATCGGCCTCGCCGTAGTGGCGGAATGGCGCCGGCAGGTCGATGACGCGGCCCTGCACTTCCGGCGCGGCATGCACCGGCACCGCATTCAGGGCGCCGTGGCTACGCCGGAACAAACGCAGATGCCAGTTGGCCCGCGAGCGCGGATGCACCCAGCGCCAGAACAGCCATTCCTGGCGCGGCAGCCGGTAGCCCACGGCGCGTGGCGCGGCCAGTTCACGTTCGATCCGCTCGCGGCCCACGGCGGTAATCTGCTCATCGGCATCGAGCAGCAACACCCAGTCGTGCTGCGCCAGATTCACCGCCGCCTGCTTTTGCGGCCCATAACCCTGAAACGCCTGCACCTGCCAGCGCGCAGCAAAACGCTGCGCAATTTGCTCGGTCGCATCGCTGGAGCCTGAATCGAGTACCACGATCTCATCGCAAAATGCGAGGCTGGCGAGGCAGGCTTCGAGTGTGGCGGCGTTGTTGAGCGTAGTGACCACCGCTGAAATCGGCTGTCGCGTCATTTCACCGGCTCCTCGTCAACGGCCACCAGCGTGCCGGCAAGCAGCCCGAGCAGCAGCAGCAGCACACCGCTCCAAAAGCTGGAATACAGGGCAAGATGGGTATTGAGCGGAAACAGCGCTGCCAGCACCGCCAGTGCCGGCGCACGCGCACGCGCACGAATCGCTGCGCTGGCGCGACACCACTGCCAGACCAGCAGGCCAAGGCCGATCAGCCAGCAGGCCATGCCCAGCACCCCGGTTTCCGCCAGCACTTCCAGCAGCCATTGATGGGCATGGAAGGCACCGTTGTTTTCACCCTGCATCCAGTGATCGTCGTCGGCCACGAATTGCGGATACGCCTCGCGAAATCCACGTACGCCGATACCATTGAGCGGATGCGCCACGATCATCCGGCCGGCAGCGCGCCAGATCGGCAAGCGATACGACAAGGCAACATCGAGGCCTTCGCTGTCACCGGACAGCACCGCCGCAGTGCGCTCGATCCGCTGCCCGAAACGCTCCGAACCGACCCAGGCCAGCGCCAACGCCGCCAGTGCCAATGCGGCGGTCGCCAGCAACAGCCGCTTGCGACCAGCGAACTGCATCCATGCCGAACCGGCAAGCACCAGCACCAACGCCAACCACGCCGCGCGCGCACCGGCCAGCAATACGACCAGGCTCAGCGCAGCCGCAGCAAGCAGCCACACGCCATCGCCACGTCGCGCGGCCCATTGCAATACAAACGGCGACAACACCGCCAACACCCAGCCCAGCTTGAGATTGTCGGCACCGAAAATGCCGCTCAAACGCTCCGCTTCAGCCGGCCCACCCAGGCTCCAGCCGGTGGCCGCCTGCACCAGCGCATCGGCTAACCACACGGCCACAATCACACCCAGGCCTCGATACAACAAAGTGCGGCTTGTTGTGCCGCCTGCGGCGAATATGACAAGCATCAAGAAAGGTGCATAGCGCACATCCAGCGCCACTTCGCGCCAGGCTTCATTGCGCTGCAGCGCGTCGGGCGCTGACAGCAGCTCTGGCAACCAGAAGCTGAAAAACACCAGCGCAAGCATCAGCCATTGCGCCCGGCGCAAGCGCACGCAGCCGTTGACGGTTGCAGCCAAAACAGCAACCCCGGAGAGCAAGGCAATCAATTCGGACACGCCATACTTCGGCCAGAACGCCACAAACGCGATCAGCGCCCAGGCAGCGGCGCGCGCGCCATAAGGCGGGCTTGTCGGCAGGGGATCAGGCGGCAAGGTGTTCATACAAGGCGATGGTGGCAGCTTGCATTGCAGCCAAGGTGAACGGAATCGTCTCGGGTACCGGCGGTTGCAGGTCGAGCAATTGCAGGGCCGAACGCATCAGCGCATTGCCGTCGCCCAACTGCACCGCCCCCACCGGATACAAATGGTGCAACAACTCGCCAACACCGCCATGCGCCCAACCCAGTACCGGGACACCCATCGACAGCGCTTCAAGCACGGTGCGGCCGAATGATTCGGGTTTGTTCGACAATTGCAGCACCAGCGCGCTGACCGCGTACAACTCGCGCAGATCGTTGCGCTGCGGGGTGATGACGACATGTCTGGCAACGCCAAACCGCTCGGCCAGTGCCTGCAGTTCGGCCACGTAGGCTGCGCGTCCGGGTTGTTGCGCACCGACCAGCATCAGCCGCACATCTTCACCCACGTCGCGCAATGCCGCCAGCAGCTTGATTGCTTCATGATGGCCCTTGAGCCGGGTGCCGCGCGCCGGCAACAACAGCAGGCGCCCACCTTGCAACGCCGGGAATTCCTCCGCGAATTGCTGTCGCCAAGCCGCTGACGGGCTGAACCCACGCGGATAGTGTGAGGGATCGATACCGCGCTCGATCACCTGCAACCGGGCAGGATCGGTACGCGGGTAGTAGTGCAGCACATAATCACGAACCGTCTGCGACACACAGATGACGCGCTCGGCGCGGGTCATGATGCGGCTGTAGCGATTGGCTGAATTGAGGCCATGCACGGTACTGACGCGGTGCGGGGGAGATCCGGCATATCCACGCAACGCGAAATGCAGCAACCATGCGGGCAGCCGCGAGCGCACATGCACGATATCCGGCGCGATGCGCTGCAACTGTTCACGCAACGGCGCGATCAGGCGCAGGGTCCGCAATGACTTGCGCCCGATATCCAGGCTGATGTGTTCGCCGCCCAACGCCTGCAACTCCGGCAACAAACGGCCACCCGCCGAAATCACTACGGCGCGATGACCGCGCGTACGTAATGCCGACGCAATTTCCAGGGTTGAACGCTCGACGCCACCGGCCTCCAGCGCCGGCAGCAATTGCACCACGGTCAGCGGCCGCATGCGCTCTCAGCCCGCGCGCCGACAGAGCGGTGCATCAGTCGATGAGTTGATATTGCGCGCCGCAATACGGACAAACGGCGGTTCCGCTGGCCTCGATCGGCAAATACACGCGCGGATGCGAGTTCCACAGGCTCATTGCCGGCGTCGGACAGCTCAGCGGCAAATCCTTGCGCGACACCGTGTATTGGCGTTCGGCGTTGGCGGCTTGGGGCGATGCGTTGGCGGTGTTGGGCATGTGGCAGCCAGTTTCACGATCCGGGGCCGCCATTGTAACGCCGCGCGCGCGGTACTGGCAGGTCGCCCACAGGGTGGGCTCCTACAAAGAGCGATCACGCCCACTGTAGGAGCCAACCCTGTGGGCGACCGAGCGAGCCGCGCAGCGGCGAAGCGGCGAAGCGAAGGCGTAGGCCGCGCAGCGGCCGCTGTTGCGAAGCAACCGACCGAACGAACCGTGCAGCCTTGCCCCACTAAGATCAGTCAACCCGAGCGCGCTCCTGGGTACCGGTATGCCCGCACATACCGGCACCGTCGCAGCCAACAGCGACCAGCTTACTTTGCTACCTGCGCCTCGGTTTCAATGCGGATCGACACCTCTTCACCCAGCATGCCAGTCATCGCGGTCATGCCGAAATCCGAACGCTTGATGGTGGTGGTGGCACTGAAACCGGCTGCCGGCGCCTTGGAAAAGGGATGCGGGCCAGCTTTGTTGAGCACCACATCGAGCGTCACCGGCTGGGTGACACCAAGCAGGGTCAGGTTGCCGGTTATCTTGAGCTGGTTCTCGCCGGTAACGCTCACCGCCGTGCTGGCGAAATCCATGGTCGGAAATTGCGCCGCATTGAAGAACTCGGCTTTTTGCAGATGCTCGTTGAGCTTGGGTACATCGGTTTCCACACCCTCCACCTGGATGCTGACCTGCACCGAGGATGCCGGGATATTTTCAGGGTCGAAGTTCAGCGTGCCATCAAACTTCTTGAACTCACCCTCCATGTTGGAAAAGCCAAGGTGGTTGATGAAGAAAATGATATTGGTGTGGGCCTTGTCGAACTGATACACCTGCGGCGCCGCGAAAACCGGGCTGACAAAGGTGGCGGCAAGCAACAGTGCAGCGATAGGGCGGAAAGTCATGACGGTTTCCTTGCGGTTGTGTGGTGGGGTGCGTGAGTCAGACGATCTGGCAGGCTTCAGCAAAACTCAGGCGCGGTGAACGCGGATACAGCGCCGACGGGTCACCGTAACCAAGGTTGATCAGGAAATTGGAGCGTATATCGGTTCCGGCAAAAAACGCGGCATCCACCTTGGCATTGTCGAAACCCGACATCGGGCCGCAATCCAGGCCCAGCGCCCGTGCTGCCAGCATCAAGTAGGCGCCCTGCAGCGACGAATTGCGAAACGCCGTGGTATCGATCAGCGGCTGATTGCCGTCAAACCAGCTTTTGGCATCGGCATGCGGAAACAGGTAAGGCAGCTTTTCGTGAAAGGCGTAATCACTGCCGATGATGGCCGTCACCGGCGCCGCCAATGTCTTGGCCAGATTGCCTTCAGCCAGCGCCGGGGCCAGCTTTTGTTTGGCGTCGGCGGATTTGACGAACACGATCCGCGCCGGCGAACAATTGGCGCTGGTCGGCGCCCATTTCATCGCATCATAGATCGCCTGCAGCTGCGCATCGCTGACTTCGCGCTGCTGCCAGGCGTTGTGGGTGCGGGCATCGGCAAACAATTGCGCCAGTGCCTGCTCATTGATCGGTGTGTGCATTGCATGCTCCAGTCGGTGTAACCAAGCACGCAGTCTAAAGCACCGCGCGCATGGTGTCGGTAGCCACCAATGAAACGGTCTGATCCATTCACCCCGCAAAGTACCCCGCTTCGGAAAGCCGTTGTAGAAAGCCGTTGTAGGATGGGTAGAGCGTAGCGACCGAGCGAAGCGAAGGCGTAGTTCGCGCAGCGAACGCTGTCGCGCAGCGACCGAAACCCATCAATCATGTTCACTGCAACTCAACTGATGGGTTTCGCTACGCTCTACCCATCCTGCGTTTGGCACGGGTTGCCAGCTAAACTGCGCGCATGAGCGAGTGCTGGATAACCACCGATGGCGCTGCCGGCAATGTGCGGCAGGCAATGGCCTTGGCGCAGACGCTGGGCTTTGCAAGCCCGCGACAATGGGATTTGCAAGCGCTGGCGCCGTGGCGCTGGTTGGCACCGCGTCGCCTGCCATTGGCGCAACACGCATTTGGCACAGCGTTTGCGCATGCCCTTGCGCAGCCACCCGCTTTTGTCATCGGCTGCGGCCGCCAGGGCGCGCTGGCCAGCCGCTTGCTGCGCGCAACCGGCACCAAAGCCGTACAGATTCTCGACCCACGTATCGACAGCCGCCATTGGGATGCCGTGATCGCGCCGGCGCACGACGCACTGACCGGCAACAACGTGATTTCGCCGCTGTGCAGCCTGCACCCGGTGGACGCCGCATGGTTGGCGGCAGCCCGGCTCGCGCATCCCGAGCCGGGAGCCCTGCCCGGCCCACGCACTGCGGTATTGCTTGGTGGGCCGATTGCCACGGCCGCTCTTGATGGCAATTGGTGGCATGGCGTACTGGCTTTGCTCGACCGCTTGCGCGCTGCCGATGGCAGCGTGCTGGTCAGCACGTCGCGGCGAACGCCGGCATGGCTGCGTACTGCTGCCAAGGCCATGCTGCCGCAGACACCCGGCCTGCGCTGGCTCAACGAGGGTGATGGCAACAACCCCTATCCCGGCCTTCTCGCCTGGGCCGACCGCATCATCGTCTCACCCGACTCGGTCAACATGATTTCCGAAGCCTGCGCCACCGAGGTTCCGGTGTGGGTGCCGGGCATGGCGCTGGCGCGTGGCCGCCATGCCCAATTCCTGCACGCATTGCATACGCGTGGCCGCATCCGCAGCGATGTCGACGACGCCTCTCCATGGCCGATCACGCCACTGATTGAACTGCCTGTGATCGCACAACAAGTGCGCGCCTGCTTGACGCGATAATCCAGCCGTCATCGCTGAAATGAATACAGCAAACACAGACGGCGACGCCCGCAGGCGCCGCCGTCTGCCATCTGCATTGGTTGCATCAAGTGCGGTCGAGGTTCATTACCTTGGTCCACGCCTTGATGAAGTCGCGCACGAAGGTTTCGCGTGCGTCGTTGGCGGCATAGGCCTCGGCTACGGCACGCAGTTCGGAGTGCGAGCCGAAGACGAGATCGACCGGGGTGGCAGTCCACTTGAGCGCGCCGGTCTTGCGATCACGGCCTTCGTACAAGCCTTCGTGCTGCGCCGATTTCGACCATTGCGTGGACATGTCGAGCAGGTTCACGAAGAAGTCGTTGCTCAGCGTGCCGGGTCGATCGGTGAACACACCGTGCCTGGCCTGGCCGGCGTTCGCATTCAACGACCGCAGGCCCCCAACCAGCACCGTCATCTCCGGCACGGTCAAGGTCAACAGGTTCGCCCGCTCGACCAGCATTTGCGCTGGCGACAGGCGATTCTCGCTGGCGAAGTAGTTGCGGAAGGCGTCAGCATGCGGTTCGAGCACTGCAAACGCGTTGGCATCGGTCTGTGCCTGGCTGGCGTCCATGCGTCCCGGCGTGAACGGCACCTGCGCCCGATAGCCGGCCTTGTCGGCCGCCTGCTCGATGGCGGCGGCGCCGCCCAGCACGATCAGATCGGCCAGTGAAACCCGCTTGCCATCCTTCTGCGCGCGGTTGAACTCGCGCTGGATCGCCTCCAGACGCGGCAATACCTTGGCCAGTTCGGCAGGATCGTTGACCGCCCAATCTTTCTGCGGCGCAAGGCGCAAACGCGCGCCGTTGGCGCCGCCGCGCCGATCACTGCCACGGAAGCTTGCCGCCGAGGCCCATGCGGTGCGCGCGAGTTCAGGCACGCTCAAGCCCGAGGCCAGAATCTTCGCCTTCAACTGCGCAATGTCCCGTGCATCAATCAGCGCGTGATCGGGCGCCGGAATCGGGTCTTGCCAGATCAGCTCCTGTTGCGGCGCGTCGGCACCGAGGTAACGGCTGCGCGGGCCCATGTCGCGATGGGTCAGCTTGAACCACGCCTTGGCGAACGCCAGCTCGAATGCCTTCGGGTCTTCCAGAAAACGCCGCGCGATTTTTTCGTAGCTCGGATCAAAGCGCAGCGACAGATCGGTGGTGAACATGATCGGTGCATGGCGCTTGGCCGGGTCGTGCGCATCCGGCACGAACGCCACCTGATCGGCGTTGGCCGGTATCCATTGGATCGCACCGGCGGGGCTTTTCGTCTGCACCCATTCAAAGCCGAACAAATTGCTCAGGTATTGCGTGGTCCAGCGGGTCGGGCTTGAGTTCCAGGCACCTTCCAAACCACTGGTGATGGTGTCTTCGGCATTGCCCTTGCCACAACGGTTTTGCCAACCCAGGCCCTGCTGCTCCAAACCGGCCGCAGCGGGATCGGCACCAAGGCAACCCTCGGGCTGGTGCGCGCCATGCGCCTTGCCGAAGGTGTGGCCGCCAGCAATCAGCGCCACGGTCTCTTCATCGTTCATTGCCATGCGGCCGAAGGTTTCACGAATGTCGCGCGCGGCCGCCAGTGGGTCGGGGTTGCCGTTCGGCCCTTCCGGGTTGACGTAGATCAGGCCCATCTGCACCGCCGCCAGCGGACGTTGCAGTTGGCGGTCGCCGTGGTAACGCTGGTCGGCGAGGAACTTCTGCTCCGGCCCCCAATAGACCATGTCGGCCTCCCAATCGTCCTCGCGTCCGCCGGCAAAGCCGAAGGTCTTGAAGCCCATCGATTCGAGCGCGACGTTGCCGGTGAGCACCATCAGATCGGCCCATGAAATCGCCCGCCCGTATTTCTGCTTGATCGGCCACAGCAACCGCCGCGCCTTGTCCAGGCTTACGTTGTCGGGCCAACTGTTGAGCGGCTCGAAGCGTTGCTGGCCGCCATCGGCGCCGCCGCGGCCGTCAAGCGTGCGGTAAGTGCCGGCGCTATGCCAAGCCATGCGAATGAAGAACGGCCCATAGTGGCCATAGTCGGCCGGCCACCAATCCTGCGAGGTGGTCATCAGCGCGCGAAGGTCCTGCTTGAGCGCGTCGAGATCAAGCTGGTTGAAAGCCTCGGCGTAGTTGAACTCATCGCCCAGCGGGTTGGATTCGACCGCATGTTGGCGCAGCGGGCGCAGGTCAAGACGCTCGGGCCACCAATCCTGATTCGACATCGGTTTGCCATCGGCGGGCGCTGCGTTGGTCACCGCCATCGGTGACAGCCCCAGCAGGACAGCCATTATCAGCACTTTGGGATTTTTCATGTCACGCCTCCGCAGGTTGTGAACAAGATTTCACTGTAGCGCGCGGATTGGCATTGTTGAAGTTGATTGATTGAATGGGTGTGATAGATATAACTAATCACGCGAGAGTGGGTTTGAGGCAGCGTCTCGCAGTCGTTCAGACGGATCACCGGATGCGCGTCACCATCCGCACAGCACAGCGGGGTGGCATTGGAGCGCGGCACCCAACACCTTTGCGCGCTCGACACCAAGATTGACGCGCCCATTTTCGATGCTGGAGATGGTGGTCTGCGGGATTCCACACAACGCAGACAATTGCGTCTGGCTGAGGCCCTGCAGCTCACGGATGATTCGCACCGACTCGCCAACCGTAACCTCGATGCGTTTTTTGGCAGGGATGTATTTGTGCATATCAGCACCCAAAGTTGATCCACCAATCCGGCACGCTCGCCTACAACACCGCCGCCAATTGTGCGGCCTGGGCAATGGCACGTTTGGCATCGAGCTCACTGGCGGTATGCGCACCGCCGATCAGGTGCGGCTTGCGGCCAGCGGCGGTGAGCGCGTCGGCGAGGTCGCGGCGCGGTTGCTGGCCGGCGCAGATGACGACGTGATCGACCGCCAGGGTTTGTTCCTTGCCATCAACACGGATGCGCAGGCCGGCATCGTCGAGGCCGAGGTACTCCACCGCGCCAAGCATCTGCACGCCTTTGGCCTTGAGCGTGGCGCGGTGGATCCAGCCGGTGGTCTTGCCGAGTTTGGCGCCGGGCCGACCGGGGCTGCGTTGCAGCAGCCACACTTGGCGGGCGGGTGCTTCGGGCTTGGGCGGGGTGAGGCCGCCACGGCCTTCGAAGTTGGCAGCGACGCCCCATTCGGCCATCCAGCGCTGGGTGTCGAGCGTGGGCGATTCGCCGTGATGGACGAGATATTCCCCGACATCAAAGCCGATGCCGCCGGCACCGATGATGGCAACATGCTTGCCGGGCGTGACCTTGCCGCTGAGCACGTCGAGATAGCTCAACGCCTTGGCATGATCGGCGCCGGGGAAGCTGGCCCTGCGCGCGGTGATGCCGGTGGCAATCACCACTTCATCGAAGTCGGCGAGGTCGGGCGCAGTGACGGTATGCCCGAGGCGCAGCGCGACGCCGGTATCGCGCAGGCGGGTGCTGAAGTAGCGCAGGGTTTCGTGGAACTCTTCCTTGCCGGGAATGCGTTTGGCGAGGTTGAACTGGCCGCCGATTTCGCTGGCGGCATCAAACAGGGTGACCTTGTGCCCGCGCTCGGCGGCGAGCGTGGCGCAGGCAAGGCCGGCCGGGCCGGCACCGACCACGGCAATGCGCTTGGGCGTTGCGGTGGGGGTGAAGTTGAGTTCGGTTTCGGCGCAGGCGCGCGGGTTGACCAGGCAACTGGCCTTGCGGTTTTCGAACACGTGATCCAGGCAGGCCTGATTGCAGGCGATGCAGGTGTTGATGCGATCGCTGCGGCCGGCGCCGGCCTTGTTCACCCACTCCGGATCGGCCAGCAGTGGCCGCGCCATCGACACCATGTCGGCCTGGCCGCTGGCGAGGATGCGTTCGGCCACCTCCGGCATGTTGATGCGGTTGGTGGCGACCAGCGGCAGGCGCAGATGCGGTTTGAGTTTGGCGGTGACGCCGGCAAACGCCGCGCGCGGCACCGAGGTGGCGATGGTCGGCACCCGCGCTTCGTGCCAGCCGATGCCGGTATTGATGATCGTGGCACCGGCGTTTTCGACCGCCGTGGCCTGCGCCACGATTTCGTCCCAATCCGAGCCTTCCGGCACCAGTTCCAGCATCGACAGGCGATAGATCAGGATGAAATCGGGGCCGCAGGCTTCGCGTACGCGGCGCACGATTTCCACCGCAAAACGCATGCGGTGCTCGGCGCTGCCGCCCCAGGCATCATTGCGCTGGTTCACCCGTGGCGCCAAAAACTGGTTGATCAGATAGCCTTCCGAGCCCATCACCTCGACGCCGTCATAGCCGGCCTCGCGCGCCAGTTTGGCACTGTGGACGAACGCGGCAATCTGCCGCTCGACGCCGCGTGCAGAAAGCGCACGTGGGGTGAACGGGTTGATCGGTGCCTTCACCTTGCTCGATGACACGCTGAACGGGTGATAGCCGTAGCGGCCGGCATGCAGTATCTGCATGCAGATTTTGCCGCCATCCGCATGCACGGCATCGGTGACCAGGCGATGCCGGCGCACTTCCCAGGGCCAGCTCAACTTGCCGGAGAACGGCTTGAGCCAGCCGACCAGATTCGGCGAGATGCCTCCGGTGACTATCAGCCCGACGCCGCCGCGCGCACGCTCGGCGAAATATGCTGCCAGTTTGGGAAAATCCTTGGCATGATCTTCAAGGCCGGTGTGCATCGAGCCCATCAGCACCCGGTTGCGCAGGGTGGTGAAGCCAAGATCGAGCGGAGCGAGCAGATGCGGGTACGGTGAGGCGGACATGGCATACCGATGCGTATGGCGGTGTGCGAACGATGCCCGGAGTTTGTTGTCATTACAAGTCGGGCTGCGCATTGCGCCCATCAAACCAACGGAGCAGTCGCGGGTGTTCAGTCAATACGGTTCAATTCGGCGTGCGCAAGGTGATCTCGCACGGAAGCTTTTGATCGCCAGTCTGCTGCTGGCGCTCAGCCCGTTGGCCGCTGCCGATGACCATGCCGCGCTGCTTGATCGCATCGATGCCATTCGCCGCACGCACGGCATTGCTGCCGCAGCAGTGGTGCTGGTTGATGGCGATGGCGTACTGGCGCAGCGCAGTGTCGGCGTTACCGATTGGGACAGCGCGACCCCGGTCGATGCCGACACCCGCTACAAGGTCGGCTCGGTATCCAAGGTATTCACCGCGCTGGCGATACAGGTTGCCGCAAGCCAAGGCATCGTGACGCTCGATCAACCGCTACAGCAAACCCTGGGCAATCCACCGTGGCAAAACCACTGGCGTGCAACGCGGCCGCTCACGCTGGCGATGGTGCTGGAACATAGTGCCGGCTGGTTCGACATGGGCCGCGCCGAGTTCGACAGCGCCGACCCGACGCCGCTGACCCTGGCACAGGCGCTGGCACTCAATCCCGCCTCGCGGATCAGCCAGTGGCCGCCGGGCATGCATGCCAGCTATTCCAACTCCGGGCCAGGTGTGGCTGGATACGTGCTGGAACAGGCCAGCGGCATGTCGTTCGAAGCCTTCACCCAGCACCAGATTTTTGCGCCGTTGCAATTGCATTCGGCCAGTTTTTTGCGCGATGCCGCCACCCGCCAACATCTGGCGCAGGGTTACAACAGCGATGGCCGAACACCGATCCCGTACTGGCATATTGCCTATCGCCCGGCCGGTGGCTTGAACATCACCGCGGCCGACATGGGCCGCTTGCTGCGCTTGATGCTCAATCGCGGCAGCCTCGATGGCGTGCGTGTGCTCGACCCGGCGCAGATCGAACGCATGGAACAGCCGCGCACCACGCTGGCAGCGCGCCATGGCCTGCATCTTGGTTACGGCCTCGGCATCGAAGCCAGCGCGCATCAGGGCCATGTGTTGTATACGCACGGCGGCGATGGTGATGGTTATCTGTCGCGCTTTGGCTACAGCCGCGAATCCGGGCGCGGTTACTTCGTGGTCATTACCGCTTTCAATCGCAGCGCCCATGCCGCGATCACAGCGGCGTTGGCCGATTGGCTGGTAGCACCGCTGCCGGCGGTTGCCGCAGCACCCGAGCGCGTGTTGCCACTCAAAACCATGCAGGCGTTGACCGGCGAATATCAGCTCGCCAGCACCCGCTTTGCGCGCCCCGATTGGCAACGCCAAACCCTGCGCATCGTGTTGCGTGAAGGCCGGCTGCACACGCAGCGCCCCGGTGAATCGGCGCGTGTGTTGATCGCGCTCGGTGATGATCTGTTTCGGCGCGAGGATGAAGTCATCGCCAGCACCGTGCTGGCACTCGACGCCGACGGCAGCGCGGTGTTGCAGGGGCCGATGGGCAATTGGTTACGGCAATAAATCACCTGATTAGTGTCGAACCTCAGCTGGCTTTGCCCCTCTCCCTCCGGGAGAGGGGTTGCAGAGGGTTCAACGTAAGCGTGACGGTAATTTTTCTTGCGCCGCACCCTCATCCGGCCCTTCGGGCCACCTTCTGATGGAGCTACCAGCCAATCGACTAGGCGGCAAAGCCGCCAAGTCGCTGGTTGTCCC
>JAUXUI010000041.1 GCA_030681035.1 Lysobacteraceae bacterium
TCCACTTCGCCGCCGAGATTTCGATCGCCATCGCCATCTGGCACACTGCGTTCTGGATCGCCGTCATTGCCGTATCTCCTCTTTCGTCGGTTGGGGATCGCAGTGTCGGCGATCCGCCTTCGGGCTCATAGGGTCTACGACGACCGAGCGAAGTGAAGGCCCGACTTTCCCTCGCTGCGATCGGTCAAGTCCGCCAAGCTGCTATTCACGCGTCTTCAACACCGCAATCAGGTCGAGCCGCGTAATCCGCCGCCACACCACCCATGCCGAGATCAGGCTGGATGCGATCATCATCAGCGCGGCAAACGCGTAGGTGCTGCGCGCCAGCTCCACCGGCACCCGGTACAAATCGGTTTGCAGGCCCTGCGCAAACAACCACGACAGGCCATAGCCAAACGCCAGCCCGAGCGGAATCGAGGCCAGCACCAACACCGCCAACTCGCCCAGCAGCAGCGTTGCCACCTCGCCCTGGGTGAAACCGAGCACGCGCAGCGAGGCCAGCTCGCGGCCACGTTCGGAAAGCGCCACCCGCGCCGCGTTGTAGACCACGCCGAAATTGATCACCCCGCCCAGCAAAGTGGAAATGAAGGCGAACACCAGCATGCTCTCGGCCAAGGTGTCGTAGAAGTTGTTGATGCCGATCACCCGCGCGCCGATACCGGCCACCCGCGGCCGATCCTCCAGACGCCGATACAGCGCCTCTTGTTGTGCCGGATCCACCCGCAGCAACGCCCCGGACATCACATCGCCATCACCGAGGCGGCGATTGAGCGCGTCGAGCCGCATATAGCCCTGCACCCCGATGTATTCGCTGACCACCGCCGTCAACGGAATGCTCAGGTGCGCCTGACGGCCTTCCAGCACCTCCACCTGCACCTCGTCACCGATCTGCAAATCCAGCAACTGCGTCAGGTAGTCGGTCATCACCAGCCCGTCGGGCGGCAGCACGATGGGACGCAGTTGCCGATCCACTGGAGTCTTGAGATCGGCGTCGGGCAGCAGCCCCTGGATGCCGGTGCGATATTGGAGCAGGCCGTGGCGCAGGCGCACCGGCACGCTGCGATAGGGTTCGGCATGCAGCACGCCGGGCAAGGCCGCCATTTCAAACAGCGCGGCGCGGCTGGTCGGCTCGACCAGGTCCACCGACAAGTCGTTGTGCTGGGCCTGACGGAATTGCACGTCGATCATGTAGTCGATCGAGTTGCTCTGGAAGCGCCCGATCATCATCACCGCCGCCGCCAGCGCCAGCCCGATGACCGACAGCAGCGCGCGCAGCGGCCGGCGTTCGAGCTGGCGCAGGATCATCCGCGCCGGCTGCGACAGATGCCGCTGCATGCCCCAGCGCTCGATCACGGTCGGGCGATAACGCTCCGGCGCCGGCGGCCGCATCGCCTCCGCCGGCGGCAGCGCCGCCGCCATCCGCACCGCCTGGCCGGCACCGAGCAGACAGGCCAGCAGCGTCACCGCGATACCGCCCAGCACCACGCCGGCATCGACGCGAAAATCGAGGAACGGGAAACGGTAGAACTCCTGATACACGCCGGCCAGCCAGTGCCCAAGCACCGTACCACCCAGCACCCCCACCACCGCGCCGACCATCGCGATCAGGCTGACGATCAGCGCATAGTGCGCGGCGATGGCGGCACGGGTGTAGCCGAATGCCTTGAGCACTGCGATCTGGTCGCGCTGGGTGCCGATCAGGCGGGTGAACACCACGTTGAGCAAGAACGCAGCGACCGCCAGAAAAATGGCCGGGAACAACCGCGACATGGTTTGCAACTGCTGCAATTCGCTATCGAGAAATCGGTTGGACAATTGATCGCTGCGATCATAGCCACCGCGCCCGCCGTAACGGCGCAGGCGCAGATCGAGTTCGGCGATCACCGCACGCGCATCGGCACCCGGTTGCAGCCGCAACGCCACCTCGTTGAAAGCGCCGTCCATGTCCAGCGCCGCCTCCAGCGCGCGCCGGCCGACCCACAACACGCCGAAACGCTTGAAATCGGGAAACGCTGCACCGGGCTGGATCTGATACACGTACTCCGGCGACAACGCCACGCCGACCACCCGAAACCACTGGCTGCGGCCGTTGAGCGTGGCGCGGATGCGATCACCCAAAATCAGCCCATGCGCGCTGGCGAACGATTCACTGAGCACCGCTTCGTCGGGGTGCTCGGCCGAGGGCAGCCGCCCGGCGCGCAGGTACAGGCGATTGAGCCGCGGCTCGCCCGTTGCCGGCAGCGACAACACCTGCGCCTTGACCGGATCGTGGAAGCCCGGCACCGACAGATTGCCCAGCGCGATCAACCGGCTCTGTGCATGCGCCACCCCAGGAATCTGCGCGATGCGCGCCAGCAACGCCTCCGGTGCGCGCTTGCAGCCAGCCCAGACATCGGCCATGGCGTAATCGCGATAGAAGCGCTCGCGCGTGCCCTGCAACGAGGCATACGTGGAATGCGCCATCACCAGATTGGCGATGCCGGCGGCAATCACCAGCGCAATGGCGATGCCCTGCCCGCGCAGATGCCACAGATCGCCAATCGCCTTTTTGTTCAGCGCTTTCACCAGCTCAACTCGCTGGCGGCGATGCGCACCGCGTTGTGCTCGACCCGGGCAATGCGGCCATCGGCCAGATACAACACCCGATTCGCCATGCGCGCGATATCGGCGTTATGGGTGATCACCACCGTGGTGGTGCCAAGCTCGGCATTGATCCGCTCCAGCGCCTCCAGCACATGCACTCCGGTCTGCGAATCCAGCGCGCCGGTGGGCTCATCGCACAGCAGCACCGCCGGCCGCTTGGCGATGGCGCGGGCAATGGCAACGCGCTGTTGCTGACCACCGGAAAGCTGTGATGGAAAGTGGTCCATGCGATCGTCCAGCCTGACCCGGCGCAACGCGTCTTCCGGGGTCATCGGCGCCTTGGCGATCTCGGTGACGATGGCCACGTTTTCGCGCGCGCTCAGGCTCGGGATCAGGTTGTAGAACTGGAACACAAAGCCAACGTGCTCGCGGCGGAATGCGGTCAGTTCCTTCTCGCTGGCGGCGGTCAGGTCCTGGCCGTGATACCAGACATGGCCGGCGCTGGGCACATCCAGGCCACCGAGGATGTTGAGCAGGGTGGATTTGCCACTGCCCGACGGCCCCAGCAGCACCACGAACTCACCAGGATACAGCTCCAGATCGACGCCGCGCAGCGCCTGCACATCGACATCGCCCATGTGGTAAATCTTGCTGATCTCACGGGCGCGGAACACCGGTTCGATGGCCAATAGCATTTCCTCAAGCCGCGTCATTCCCGCGAAGGCGGGAATCCAGCGACACAGGGTTTCGGGCTAACCGAAAATATCTGGATTCGCGCTTTCGCGGGAATGAGCAAACATGCATTTTTAGACTCCGGGGAAGTGTCATTGGGTCGGGAGCGGACTCGCTCATCTGGCTGCACCGACTGCCACCCGTTGCCCAAACTGCGCAAGGCTCACCGTGCAACCGTAGCGCTTGCTTAACTCCGCCTGCAGCGCCTCACGCGGCCCATCTTCACCGTGTACCAGCAAAACCGGTGGCCGGTTCGTGAAGCCGCCATACCAGGCCAGCAACTGCGGCTGATCGGCATGCGCCGACAACCCGCCGACGGTATGAATATCCGCGTTCACCACAATGTCTTCGCCAAAGATGCGCACATGCCCGGCGCGATCAACCAGCCGCCGCCCCAGCGTACCGTTGGCCTGATAACCCACGATCAACACATGTGCATTGCGCCGCGACAGATTCTGCCGCAGGTGATGCACGATGCGGCCGCCGGTACACATGCCCGAGCCGGCAATGATGATGGCGCCGCCGTGAATCTGGTTGATTGCCTGCGACTGCGCCACATCGGACACCAGATTCAGGTTCGGCAGATGAAATGGCTTGGGATGCCCGTTCCACACCTTTTGCGCCTGCGCGTCGAACAAGCCGATATGCCGCGAATAGACATCGGTAACCCGCTGCGCCATCGGGCTGTCGAGAAAAATGCGCCAGCGCGACAGCTTCCAGTCGTCCCAATGGCGCGCGAACCAATACAGGATTTCCTGGGTGCGGCCCACCGCAAACGCCGGAATCAGCACATTGCCGCCGCTTTCCCACGCCGACAGAAAAATCTCGCCCAACTCGGAAACCGTGGCATTGCGCTCACGATGGGCGCGATCGCCATAGGTTGATTCCAGCAGCACCAGGTCCGCCTGCGCCAGCGTATGCGGATCACGCAGAATCGGCGCACCGGGCATGCCCAGATCACCGGAAAACACCACCCGACGCGGCCCATCGTTGGTTTCGCCGACCAATTCCACCACCGCCGAACCGAGGATGTGCCCGGCATCGTGCAGGCGTACTTGCAGACCCTCGCACAAGGGCTGCGGCTTGTCATACGGCAGGCCGCGCACCAGGGCCAGGGTGTCGGCGACATCCGCGCGGGTGAACAGCGGCTTGATCTCCGGCGCGCCTTGCGGCCGATGCCGATTGGCGCGCTCGGCGTCCTGCTCAGCCAGGCCCGCCGAATCGTTCAACATCACCGGCAGCAAATCGGCGGTTGCGTCATGGGTCCAGATCGGGCCACGAAACCCACGCTGCACCAGCACCGGCAAGCGACCGCAATGATCGATGTGCGCGTGGCTCAGTACCACCGCATCGATCGCCGCAACGTCAAAACCAAACGGCTCGACATTGCGTGCCTCATCTTTGTCGCTGCCCTGGATCAGCCCGCAATCGAGCAACACCTTGAAGTCATTGAACTCGAGCAGATGGCATGAACCGGTAACCTGACCAGCAGCGCCGTACGGGGTAATGTGCATGGAATGCTCCGATAGAGGATGTGCTGAGGACACTCTGAAAAAACCGTCACCCCAGCGAAAGCTGGGGCAATGTCGACACGGATCGGTTAACCACCACTCGCCCCAACCCCGTCATTCCGGCGAAAGCCGGAATCCATGTTGCCTGTGATTTGAAAAGACAAGTCAACATGGACTCCATGTTTTCACCGAGGCGACGCGAACCAGTCTATTCAGAGGTTTCATAGTGGTCATCGTGGAAACCATGGCGGCAAGGCATCACCCTCGCCCTTGTTGAAGCGTTGCAATTCACGGCGCGCACGCTTGTCGGGCCGGCCATCGGGATGCGGAGCCGGCCCGCCGGTGAGGCGGCGTTGTTCGCGCACCACCTCGCGCGCCGCAATGCTGGCCTCGCTCTCACGGTACAGGCTTTGCGCCGCAGCCGCCGGGCCACGCTTTTCCGACAACGCCAACACGCGCACCTCGAAATGCTCCAGCGCACGAGTGATGCGCAGCGTATCGCCTTCGCGGATCAGCTTCGCCGGCTTGCCGGCCGCGCCATTGAGCTCAACCTTGCCGCCATCAACCGCCTGCTTCGCCAGTTGCCGGGTCTTGAAGAAACGCGCAGCCCAGAGCCAGACGTCCAGCCGCACGGAAAATGTTTGCGATTCCATGTGCCAATTATGCCGCCAGACGTGATCCCGCGTTGCGTAGACCGATGGGCAGAGACGGCGCTCGCACATCCTGCGATAGGCACAGATGCGCAAGCGAGGCCGTGGGTATCGGCCAACCGCTTGCTACGAGGCAGGAGTTCCTCGCTGCGCTCGTTTGCCAAGTAATATAATATCTTGTATGTTCCGAACATGACCGAACCCAAGCCCGTCGAGTTTCGGGGCGATTCGCTTGACGCCCTTCGCGCCTTCCCGCTTGCGGCCAGACGTGAAGCGGGTCATCAGATCGACCAAGTACAGAACGGCCAGGAACCGGACGACTGGAAGCCCATGAGCACCGTGGGCCAAGGCGTGAAGGAGATTCGGATCCGGGACGCTGCCGGGGCGTTCCGAGTCATCTACGTTGCCAAGTTCGCCGATGCGGTCTATGTGCTTCACTGCTTCCAGAAGAAGACACCGAAGACCAGCAAAGCCGATATCGACTTGGCCGCGAAACGTTACCGCGACGTGTTGAAGGAGTCAGGACAATGAGCAAACAACGATTTACCAGCGTGTGGGATGCCATCGAAGACACCCCTGAAGAAGCGGAAAACATGAAGCTGCGCTCTGTCCTGATGACGGCGCTGAAGAACCACCTCACCCGCACCGGAATGAGCCAGACGCAGGCAGCCAAACTCTTCGGCGTGACCCAGCCGCGCGTCTCTGACCTGATGCGCGGCAAGATCAACCTGTTCGGCCTCGATGCGTTGGTGAACATGGCGGCGGCTGCCGGTCTTCACATCGAAATGCGGGTGCTCGAAGCCGCTTGAACTTTTCGCACGCCACGCACGAGCTCCCGCGCTTGACAACGACTCCTGCGCGGTTCGGCTCTGCTCACCACGCAACAGTCACTTGGTTCAGAAGTCGCCTGCTCAAGCAAGCAAGCAAGCAAGGGGTCACAAGCAAGGGGTCAGGTCTTCCATCATTGCAAGTTGAGGTGTAGCCTTCCGCAATGGCTCGACCGATCCGACTGGAGTTTGGGGGTGCGCTGTACCACGTGACGGCGCGGGGTGATCGCCGTGAGGCGATCTATGAGGACGACGCCGACCGGCAGCAGTTTTTGTCGTTGCTGGGCGAGGTGATCGCCGACTTCAACTGGCGTTGTCATGCCTATTGCTTGATGGGCAATCACTACCATCTGGTGGTGGAAACGCCGGATGGCAATCTGTCCAAGGGCATGCGCCAGCTCAACGGGGTGTTTACCCAGGTCAGCAATCGTCGGCATGGACGCGCGGGGCATCTGTTCCAGGGCCGCTACAAGGCCGTGCTGGTGGATGCGGATAGCTACCTGTTGGAGTTGACGCGGTACGTGGTGCTCAACCCGGTGCGCGCCGGCATGGTGGCGGCGCCCGACGACTGGCCATGGAGCAGCTACGGGGCGACGGTGGGCGCGGATGATCCGCCCGCGTGGCTGCAAGCGGATGCGCTGCTGGCGCAATTTGGTGATCGACGCGGCGACGCGGTGGCGCGCTACATCGCCTTCGTACGTGCTGGCATCGGCGCCGAGTCGATCTGGCGGCACCTGAACCGGCAGGTGTTCCTGGGCGATGATGGTTTCGTGTCGCGTGTACACGCGCTGGGCGAAGGGCGCGCGGATGATCTCAATATCCCGCGCACGCAACGGCGGCCGCCGCCACCGTCATTGGCCGATATTGCCGCGGCGCACACTTCGCGCGACGCGGCCATGCGCGCCGCTTGGGCGACGGGAGGCTATAGTTACCGCGAGATCAGCGAGCACTTTGGGGTGCATGTGACCACGGTGGGGCGGGCGGTGCGGCAGCGGGGGTGAGGCGGTGTGTTGCGTGGGTGATGCAACGATGAGGGACCTGACCCCGTAACCTCATGACCCCGTAACCTCAACGATGAGGGACCTGACCCCGTAACCACTCGGCCAGGACCCTCGGCCCGTGCTTGAGTATGTGGGGTATCGGGTGAAGCGGGTGCGGTGATGCGTAGCCGGGGAGACTTGGGTAACCGGGAAAAGCGCTTGACGAAAAATCTCGGTTCGATCCAAATGGCGCTTCATAGCGCCGTAGGCCGGCTCAAACGCCGCAGGCGTGGAGCCGACAGGCTGTGTCGGTTGGCTACTGCTACTTGACAACCATCGTTTGAAAACACCAGGATGGATCTACTCAGGCCATCCCTATACTCCATTTCGTGTGGTCGGTGCTTTGACCAAGAAGCAAAATCAGAGTTTCCACAGGAGTCAGGAGACATCGGGGCTACTCGCGCTCGAAACCGTGAGCTTTTCCATGCTCTGGTGTGGCATGTTCAAGCGGGTCTATACAAAAGTGGCACGCCTTATTAGCTAAAAGTTGGTTGTCAAAAGCACGTCATCACAGGGGAATTATATGCAAGGGCTAAAAAGCCTCGATCTTGGACGCAACGTACTTCGTTTCAATGTGGTGGAGGGCGTGATCGTGGGCGACAAGAAATGGGCCGAAACACATGTGTATTCGTCGGGAGGTGGTGGATATATCGGTCCTCAAGGTGGTTATGTTCGACCACCAACACTCAACAGTAATGTTAGCACAAATCACGAAATATGGATAAAAGAAAATGGGAGCGAAAGAGAATTTCCGATCAGCCTGCGTAACACCGACTTGAAAGTCCGAGAGGGGCACAAAGTTGCAGTTGTTATAGCTGATACTGGACAGCATCGATATTTTACACAATTGGTAAATCGCACGACACGGCAAGTATTTCCGTTGTTCGGAAATTTGCAGAATTTTGTTATTGAAGCGGCAAAATTGAACCGTGTTGGTTTTTTTGGTGCGGCAGCTTTTCTAGTGTTGTTGTCTATAGTTATAGGAATTGCCGCAAGCAATGCTTACAGTATACCTCAAAAGAAAATAGAGGAAAGCAATAATCTAATTCGAGCAAAAGCTATTAATGTCGATTACTACAAATATCCGACATCAAGATCAAGTGAGATCGAGAGGCAGCAGTTGGAGCGGGATTTTGAGGGGAAATATCAGGCAAAATTACTTGGAGTTTCTCCCGAACAATTTCGAAAAATGAGAACAATTAGTATAAAGACAGGCCTAGTTGATAGACTCCTTGAGAAAAAAGCATTTGATCAATTGGGGATTGTCGTACCGAGGCATTATTTTTCTTACCCTGAAAATCCTAAAATGCCAAAGCTTAGCCCCGCTCAGGAAAATTCCTTGTACCAGCTTTGGTATGGCCATCCAAATATTTACAATCAGATGAAGAACTACGACAAGGAGTACCGAGAGCATAGCGATCAAATTGGATTTGCTGTTGGCGGCGTTCTGGGTTTGATAGGGGTGCTTCTCGCATTTTATCGAGTTATCCGGTTTTTCCGAATTCTGAAGGAGGCCGAAATCAAAGTGCAATCCCATTTTGAGCAACTTGCCAATTCGTTGAAGTGAGCCGAAGCTGCGCGTGAAGCCTTGGTTTTTGAGCAGGGCACGTGGACCTGGAGGCACGTGGACCTAGCAGCCTGTCGGACTTGCGCGCGTTTCCGTTAATATGACGCACCTTCGCACAAGCGCAACCGCATGAGCCGATTTCGCCCCATTGATCGAGAGACCGACTACCTGCTGCCGCCCTCGGTACAGGACTGGCTGCCGCAG
>JAUXUI010000045.1 GCA_030681035.1 Lysobacteraceae bacterium
GATCACCAGGATGGTGTCGGCTCCAGCCGTTCGGGCATCCTGATTAGCGCTATATCTCAGCCCAGCGGGCTTCGCCACCTTCTCCCTCCGGGACAACCAGCGACTTGGCGGCTTTGCCGCCTAGTCGATTGGCTGGTAGCTCCATCAGAAGGTGGCGCGAAGCGCCGGATGAGGGTTCGACGGAGCGGAGCAAGTTCGAACCATCGCGACTTCGCCGCACCCTCACCCCAACCCCTCTCCCGGAGGGAGAGGGGAAAAGTCAGCTGAGGTTCGGCACTAATCAGGACGCACGATGCACGTGGGCGGGTGATTCCGTCATGGGATCGGCACAATGCAACCCAAGGCAGCGAACCACTCGTCCCCGCACCGTATCCCTCAAGCCGCAATCCGCTCGATCTGATCAACCACCTTGCCGAGTGCGCGGCGAGCCGCTTCCAGATCGTAATCTGTCTGCAAGCCAAGCCAGAACCGTTCGCTGGTCCCAAGTGCGGCGGCTAGCCGCACGGCGGTATCGGCACTTACGCTGCGCTTGCCGAGCACGATTTCGTTGATGCGCCGTGGCGGTACGCGCGCGGCACGCGCGAGTGCGTTCTGGCTGATGCCGAGTGGGATCAGGAATTCCTCCAGCAGGACTTCACCGGGATGAATGTTGGCGAGGAGTTTCATGATGGGCCTCAGGACTCAGTGGTAGTCGACAATTTGGACGTCGTGCGCGTCGGCGTCGCGCCAGCGAAAACAGATACGCCATTGGTCGTTGATCCGGACACTGTGCTGACCCTTTCGATCGCCCTTTAACGCCTCCAGGCGATTGGCCGGTGGAATCCGCAGATCGTCCAGCGTGGCGGCGTTGTTGAGCATGCGCAGCTTGCGTCGGGAGACCTGCTGGATATCGGCCAGCAGTCGGCGCGATCCCAAGCCGTTCCTGATCTTTTCGGTTTCCTTGTCAGCAAAGTTCCGGGTCACGGACAGACAATATCGCTACGCGTTATATGACGCAATGCGTTATGCCTTCTGCCACTCGGCTCCAGCCGTTCGGGCTTTGAGCCAACCTACGACCGCATTGCAGAGCGATGCCGATGGGTGATGGACGTGCAGTTGGTTGTCGATGCCAGCAATCAGAACGCGATCTCAAAACCCAGGCTGATGCGATCAACATCAAAAAAACGAAACTCGTAGCGGTCCAGGTTCAGGCTCAGGTTGTAGCGCGGGTTGAAGCTGTAGCCGACGCCAATGCCGTAGTAAAGATCGGTGCGGGAACCGACCGGGCCGGCATCGCCACGATGCAAGCCACCGCGCACCTGGCCGAAAAACCCACTGTCGGCACGTGTTGTGCGTGCGGCGAGGCCGAGTTCAACGCTGTCAAGGTCGAGTTCGAGCGGCGGGCTAACCACCGCCGGGCAGAACACTCCGGGCGGACAGAAATTCCGATCTTGTTCGAATTCGCCAAACCGGTTGTAGCCGGTTTCCACTGCCAACCAGGGCAGGATGCGCCAGCCGAGGCCAGCACCAAACCCGGTTTCGCTGTTATTGCTCAACGCGCCAGTGGCGTTGCTGAGATCGGAGCTGCCGACACTGCCACGCACGTAAAAGCCGCTGTCCTGCGCATGTACAGCGCTGGCGAAAAGGCCAATAGCCAAAGCCATGGCGGTAGCAAGCAAAGGCATACGCATACGTCCACTCCGTGAACCTGCCGGGCTCGGCTGCAGCGCGAGTATGAGCCCAATACTGCCGCTGTCGCAATCGCGTGGAACATCGTCGGCTCCAGGGCAGCCGCCCTGCCCCAATCGCAGTGCCCAACGAGTTTCCCGGGGCGGGATGCGACCGCAGGACCACCACAAACCCGCACCATCGCTACGGCAAATCCGTCAATGCGCATTGCCGCGTGGGCGACACACGATGCACGTGGGCGGGTGATTTCGTCGCGGAATCGGCACAACGCATGTCGGATCGGCACAATGCAACCGCGGGCAATGGCATGGTTGTCCCCGCACGATCGCGGCGGTGAGGTAGTCCCGGGTTACGGCCTGCGGCCTAACCCGGGCTACGAAAAGCGAAAGGCCATATCGAACGTAACCCGGAATACCCAACACGAGCAGTCGTAGCGAATGTAGCCCGGGTTAGCGCGAAGCGCGGCCCCTCCTGTGCATCCGACAACTGCTCCTGCGTTGCTCTACCTCCGGCATCCATGCCGTCGCCATGCACTTGGGGCACTTGCACATCCATGTGCGGCGTAACCCGGGACCGCCACAAACCCGCACCATCGCCACGGCAAATCCGTCAATGCGTTTCGCCAGGTGGGCAACTCACGATGCAGATCCGAGAGGTCCGAGTGGAGGTCCGAGGGTCCAGCAGGTCCGAGGGTCAGGGTCCGAGGGTCAGCAGGGGCCGAGGGTCAAGTCTCAATACTGTTCGCTTAACCGTTCGTGGTGACCCTTCGACTCCGCTACTCGGAGCCTGTCCTGAGCTTGTCGAAGGGCTCAGGACTAAAGGCCTTGTCGAACCACCCGTCGCCAATTGATGACCCTTCGACAGGCTCAGGGCGAACGGATGGGTGGCTAAGCGAACAGTATTGGGTCAAGTCTTGCCTTTTGCCTACCGAGTGTTCGGCCCAGTCTGCGACAATGTCACCACCATCGAGCGCGATGGCAACGGCCAACCCATACTGCCGCGAGGGGTCAAGCCTCTCTGTGGCCAGCCAACCTGCCGGCGAATCAATCTGTTGACAAGCTTTGCGCGTGGGCGCCCCCCCACAAACAGCCCCGCGTATTGCGCGCCAAGCGCACGCGCAAAGCGCAGCATCTGGCCATTCCGCCTATAATCGCCGGCTTGTCCACGGCTTTACGCTGGAGCCCACCATGCTCAACACCATCAAGACCGATGCCAATACCCGGATGACCAAAAGCGTTGAAGCGCTGCGTCTGGAACTCACCAAGCTGCGCACCGGCCGCGCCAGTACTGCACTGGTCGATCACCTGAAAGTCAATTACTACGGCTCGGATGTGCCGCTGTCGCAAGTTGCCAGCGTCGCCGTCAACGATGCGCGTTCACTCACCATCACGCCTTGGGAAAAGCCGATGGTGGCGGCCGTGGAAAAGGCCATTCTGGCTTCCGACCTCGGCCTTACCCCGAACACCATGGGCACAGTGATCCGCATCAATCTGCCTGCACTCACCGAAGAGCGTCGCCGCGAGTTGTCCAAACACGTCTCGCACGAGGGTGAAAACGCCAAGGTCGCCATCCGCAATATCCGCCGTGATGCCATGCACCAAGTCAAGGAATTGCTGAAGGAAAAGAACATCACCGAAGACGATGCGCACCGCAGCGATGATGAAATCCAGAAGCTCACCGACCGTTTCGTCAAGGAAGTGGACGAAGTGGTACGCGCCAAGGAACAGGAACTGATGGCGGTCTGAGCCCGGATTGGCGCCACCATCACCGCCATGCCTGATAACAAGCCTTCTGCGCCGTGCATCCCGCGTCACCTTGCCATCATCATGGATGGCAATGGCCGTTGGGCAAAACAGCGTCAGCGGCCGCGCACCGTGGGGCATCGCGCCGGCGCGCGCGCGGTCAATCTGTGTATCGAGTTTTGCCTGAACGAGGGGATCGAAACCCTCACCCTGTTCGCCTTTTCCAGTGAAAACTGGCAACGGCCAAAGGATGAAGTCGGCGCATTATTGACCTTGTTTTTGCGCGCCCTGGAACGCGAAGTTGATGAACTGCACCGCCGTGGCGTGCGCTTGCGGTTCATTGGCGAGCGTGAACGCTTCCCCGATGTCATGCGCCAGCGCATGAGCGAGGCTGAACAGCAAACCCGTGCCAACACCACCTTGAATTTATGCATTGCAGCTGGTTATGGTGGGCGCAACGACATCACCCAGGCCATGCGCAAGCTGGCAGCGCAGGTAGCCGCCGGCAATCTGTCTGCCGATGCGATTACCCCGTCGCATATCAATGAAGCGCTGTGCCTTGCCGACCTGCCCGACCCCGACCTGTTCATCCGTACCGGCGGCGATCAACGGATCAGCAATTTTTTGTTGTGGCAGTTGGCCTACACCGAATTGTGGTTCACTCCGGTGCTGTGGCCGGATATCGATGCCAGCCTGCTCCAGCAAGCGCTTGCCGACTTCGCTGCACGCGAGCGCCGGTTCGGGCTGACCAGTGAGCAGATCGCCCAAGGAAACCATACCTGATGCGTCAACGAATCCTGACCGCCCTGCTGTTGTTGCCAGCAGCCATAGCCTGCGTACTTTGGCTACCCACACCCTGGCTGGGCAGTCTGGCGAGCATAATCATCTTGCTCGGCCTGTGGGAATTGACTCACTTGATTGGCCTGCAAACACTGACCACTCGCCTCGCCTACCTCGCTGCAAACGTCGCGGTCATGTGTTGGCTGGTCTGGTCGGTCTGGCTTGGACTAGCGCTGGGGATGGTCGTTATCGGCGCGGCGTTCTGGCTGCTGGTACCCCTCTGGCTCGCCAATCCTGGTGCTTTTGCCGGGCACTCCCGGCAGCATGTCGCGATCAAATTGCTGGCTGGTTCACTGGCGGCAATTCCGGCGTGGTCGGCACTGTTGCTGCTGCATGGCGATGGTGCGCTGGGGCCGCGCTGGGCATTGCTGGCGTTGGCTTCAGTTTGGGCCGCTGACAGCTTTGCCTTCTTCTCCGGCAGCCGTTGGGGCCGCCGCAAGTTGGCGCCAAAAATCAGCCCGGGGAAAACCTGGGCTGGCCTCTGGGGCGGGCTGGCGGGCTGCGTGCTGATCACCCTGATCGCTGCACCGGCGCTGGGCCTGGGTTGGCTGGAGATACCCGCACTGGCATTGCTGGCGCTGGTCACTGGGGTGTTCTCGGTATTCGGTGATCTGCTCGAAAGCGTGTTCAAGCGCCAGGCCGGCAGCAAGGATTCCGGCGCGCTGATTCCCGGCCACGGCGGGGTGCTTGATCGCATCGACAGCCTGCTTGCCGCACTACCGGTGTTCGTGGTGTTCAAACTGCTGCTCGGGCTGTGAGCGCAAAACGTCGTATTGCCGTACTGGGTGCTACCGGTTCCATCGGTAGCTCGGCGCTGGACGTTATCGCCCGCCATCCCGAGCGTTTTCAGGTGACCACGCTAAGCGCACATCGCGGCGTAGATGCGTTGCTGGCTCTGTGCCAAAAGTTTCAACCGCAACGCGCGGTGATCGCGGATTGCGCCTTGCTGGACACTCTGGCTGCTGGCCTGCGCGCGGCCGGGCTGACCACTGAGCCGCTGGCCGGGCCCGATGCGCTGATTGCCGCCGCCACAGCGAGCGACACCGACACCGTGATCGCCGCCATCGTCGGCGCCGCTGGCATGGCATCAACACTGGCCGCAGCACAGGCCGGCAAACGGCTGTTGTTGGCCAACAAGGAATCGGTAGTGCTTGCCGGCGCCCTGTTGATGGATGCCGCCGCGCGCAGTGGCGCACAAATCATCCCGATCGACAGCGAGCACAATGCGATTTTTCAGTGTTTGCCTGTGGCTGGTGATCGGCTCAAAGGCGTGCGGCGGCTGGTGTTGACCGCCTCCGGTGGCCCCTTCCGTGGCAAGCAACGCGCCGATCTGGAAACGATTACTCCCGAGCAGGCCTGCGCCCATCCCAACTGGGTGATGGGACGCAAAATATCGGTCGATTCCGCCACCTTGATGAACAAGGGCCTGGAAGTCATCGAGGCCCACTGGTTGTTCGGTCTGCCACCCGAGCGCATTGAAGTGCTGGTACACCCGCAGAGCATCGTACACTCGCTGGTTGATTACGCGGATGGCTCGATGCTGGCCCAGCTTGGCCTGCCCGACATGCGCACGGCGCTGGCACAGGCGCTGGCCTGGCCCGAGCGGGTCGAGTCTGGCGTTGGCGCACTGGATCTGGCACGTCTGGGCCACCTGGATTTCGAGCTACCCGACCGGCTAACGTTTCCTTGCCTCGATCTGGCTTACCATGCGCTGCAACTGGGCGGCACCGCCGGCGCGATTGTCAATGCGGCCAATGAAGTGGCCGTTTCAGCGTTTCTTCAGGGGCAATTGTGTTTCCTTGGCATTCCCGAGTTGATCGCGCGCACTCTTGACAAGGTGCCAGTCACGGCGGCCGACAACATCGACGCATTGCTTGCCGCCGATCACGCATCTCGCACAGCCGCCACCCACCATCTGAATATTCTGGAATCCAACTGATCATGCAGACATTTTTTGGCTCGGTATGGTGGTTGATCGTCAGCCTCGGCATTTTGGTGACCTTCCACGAATTCGGTCATTTCTGGGTGGCGCGCAAGTTTGGCATCAAGGTGCTGCGCTTCTCGGTCGGTTTTGGTGCGCCATTGTGGCGCCGGCTCGGGCGCGATGGCACCGAGTACCAGATCGCGGCCATCCCGCTTGGCGGTTACGTCAAGATGCTCGACGAACGCGAACAAGAGGTAAGCCCCGAAGACCTACCCCACGCCTTCAACCGCAAACCGGTGATGCAGCGCATTGCCGTGGTGGCGGCTGGCCCGGTATTCAATCTGTTGCTGTGTGTGGCGCTGTTGTGGTTGATGTATCTGGTTGGCAAACCCGATTACCTGCCGCTAGTCGGTCGCGCTGAGGGCATCGCAGCTGCTGCTGGCCTGAGCCATGGCGACCGTCTGCTCACAATCGATGGCCTGCCGACGCCCACCTGGACCGATGCCGCTTTTGCACTCTCGCAGGCAGCGGGTGAGCGCAAGCCGGTAAAAATCGAGTTTGAGCTGACTTCAGGCACACGCTTGCAACGCGACCTGATGCTGGACCGCCTCGGCCCGGATACCAAACCTTCGCGCATCATGCAGGCTGTTGGCCTGACACCACGCCAGTTCTTGCTGCCGCCGATCATCGGCACGCTGGCAGCAGACAGCGCCGCCAATGGCCTGCTGCAAGTGGGCGACCAGATCACGCGGATTGGCAGCCATCCCATTGATTCCTGGGATCAGGTCAGCAACGCGATCCAGACCGATACGACGGCCGATGCACCACTACAGATCGTGGTGCGCCGTGCTGGCGATGTGCTGAACCTTGCGATCCAGCCGCGGCTGGATGACAGTGGCGAAACCCCGCGCTGGATTCTCGGCATTACGCCGCAAGCCGCTGAAGCCGCCTATGACACGGTGCTGCGTCATGGCCCGGTTGATGCGCTTGCCGCCAGCTTGGGCGAAACCTGGCGCCTTGCCGGCGGAACGCTGACCATGCTGGGGCAAATGCTCACCGGCAAAGCGTCGATTCACAACCTCTCGGGGCCGCTCAGCATCGCCCAGTACGCCAATGCCTCGGCGCAACTCGGCCTGGCCTGGTTCCTGTTTTTTCTGGCACTTATGTCGCTCAGTCTTGGCATAATCAACCTGCTGCCGATCCCGATACTGGATGGCGGGCACTTGCTGTATTACCTTATCGAACTGGTCAAGGGCTCTCCGGTCAGTGAGCGTGCGATGATAACGGGCCAATACGTGGGCCTGACACTGTTGGTTGGCCTGATGGGACTGGCCTTTTACAGTGACATTGTGCGCATATTTACCTAAACAACCGCTTGCCAGGCCCGCTGTAGCAAACCTGACACACACAGGGATGGCATAACGCCACCCGCTAATCGGATTTGACGGATGACGCGCACCACCAAGCCCCGCCTTCTCGCCATCGCCCTTGCCGCCGCGTTGGCCATGCCCCATTCAGCCTCCGCGCAAGCGATGCAACCGTTCGTGGTGTCGGACATTCGCATTGAAGGTTTGCAACGTATTGCCGCCGGCACCGTGTTCACCTATCTGCCGATTGAACGCGGTTCGACGCTCGATAGCCAGGCCGCAGGCGATGCCATCCGTGCCCTGTTCACCACCGGCTTCTTCAACGACGTCAAGCTGGAACGCCAGAACGACATCTTGGTGGTGACCGTCACCGAACGACCGGCAATCAACAAAATCACCCTGGTCGGCAACAAGGACATCAAGACCGACGACCTGATGAAGGGCCTCAAGGACATCGGCTTGGCTGAGGGTGAAACCTTCAACCGGCTTGACCTTGAGCGGGTAACCCAGGAGCTGATCCGGCAATACAACAACCGTGGCAAGTACACCGCCACCATCAAGCCCAGCGTCAGCGAATTGGATCGCAACCGGGTCGATATCATCATCGAGGTGAAGGAAGGCAAGGCGGCGCGGGTGCGCCACATCAATATCGTTGGCAACACCCAGTTCGACGAAGAAGTATTGCGTGATAGCTGGGAATCGAACACTTCAAACTGGCTGTCTTGGTACAGGCGCGACGACCAATACTCGCGCGAAAAACTCTCCGGCGATCTGGAAAAGCTCTCCGAGTTCTATCTCGACCGCGGCTACGCGCAGTTTGAGGTCGAATCCTCGCAAGTATCACTGAGCCCGGACAAGAAAGATGTTTTTGTCAGCGCCAGTATCAAAGAGGGCGAAATCTATCGCGTCAGTTCGGTGGAGGTGACCGGCGATACCATCCTGCCGAAATCACAGATCGAGTCGATGGTGTTGCTGCGCAAGGGCAACATCTTCTCGCGCCGCGTGCTGGAGTTCTCGTCCGACACCATCACCAACACCCTGAGCAATATCGGCTATGCCTTCGCCAAGGTTACCCCGATCCCGAGTTTCGATGAAGATCAAAAACAACTGAGCGTCAAGCTGTTTGTCGAACCCGGCCAACGCGTGCATGTGCGTCGCATCGTGTTCAAGGGTAATTCGAAAACCGCCGACGAGGTTCTGCGCCGCGAGATGCGCCAGTTCGAGGGCGCTTGGTTTTCGCAAGCCGCCATTGATCGCTCCAAGGTGCGGCTACAGAGAACCGGCTACTTTGAAGAAGTCGTGGTCGATACGACACCGGTGCCAGGAGTTGGCGATCAGGTTGATGTCGTAGTCAACTTCAAGGAACGCAGCGCCGGTCAGTTTGTTTTCGGCTTGGGCTTTTCGCAGCTCGCCGGACTGACGTTCTCGGTCGCAGTCAGCCAGGACAATTTCCTTGGCACCGGCAACAGCGTCTCGGTGTCCGCCTCCACCAACACCTTCTCCAAGAACATCTCGTTTGGCTTTACTGATCCGTACTTTACCGATTCGGGCGTTTCGGTCGGCTATAACATCCGTTTCAGCGACTTCAATTCCGGCGACGCCAACACCGCCAACTTCAATTCAACCCAGGCAGCGGCGCGGGCGACCTTCGGCATCCCGCTGAGTGAAACCGACGGTTTTTCCGCTGCATTCGGCATCGACAGCAATCAGTTGTTCGTGTTCCGCGGGTTTACCCCGGACTCGCTGGTTGACTTCATCGACCGCGTCGGCAACCGCACCTTCCATACCTGGCGCACCGAACTGGCTTGGTCGCGCGATTCGCGCAACCACTTTTTTGTGCCGACACGTGGCACCTTCCAGCGTATCGGTGTCGAAGTGGCGCTGCCCGGATCGACCGCCGAGTACTACCGTGCCACCTATGATTTCTCCAAGCTCTGGCCGCTGTCACGCTGGCTGGTGGTGCAAACCTCAGCCAACCTGGGTTATGGCGATGGTTACGGCAACGTCAAGGAACTGCCGTTCTTCGAAAACTTCTTCGCCGGTGGCACCAACTCGGTGCGTGGCTTCAAGGACAACACCCTGGGCCCGCAGGAAACCGCACAATTGAGTACTTTTTTGCAGCCCATCGGCGGTTCAGTCAAGACCGTTGGCAGCCTGGAGTTCATCTTCCCGACTTTGTTCAAGTCTGAATCCACTCGCATCAGCGCGTTTGTCGACTTCGGCAACGTATTCCGCGATATCGACGCGGTTTCATTGAGTGAGTTTCGTGCCAGCGCCGGCGTGTCGATGCAGTGGCAGGCACCGGTGGGTCCGATCGTGATCTCCTGGGCCAGGCGTTTGCGCTCGCAACCGCAGGATGAAGCCGAGTCGCTGCAATTCACCTTCGGCGGACGCTTCTAACGGACATGGCGATTGACCATCCCGCATCATGAAACATTTTCTCGCCATGCCGTTTCCCTCACCCCTGCCCTCAGGGAGAGGGGAACAAGGAAACGCTCCGCGTTGTTTCGCGTCAAGCCGCGCGCCGTGAGTCCGCGCCAGTGGTCATTGCGGCAGATTGCCGACGCCGTCGGCGTCGAGTTGCAGGGCGATGGCGAGCGGGTGATTCGCGGCGTTGCCACACTGGCCAATGCCGGCCCCGACCAGATCGCGTTTCTGGCCAACGCGCGTTATCGCCGCATGCTGGCTTCCACCGCCGCCGCCGCCGTGGTGTTGCATGCGCAGCATGCCGCCGAATGCCCAGCCAATGCGTTGCTTTGCGACAACCCCTACGCCGCCTTTGCCCGCATCGCCGCGCTGTTCGAACGTGTACCGGAAACCAATATCGGCATCCATGACAGCGCCATCATCACAAGCGATGCACAGATCGCTACCAGCGCCAGCATCGGGCCGCTGTGCTGTATCGGCGCACGCTGCGTGATTGGCGAGCGAGCCATCATTGGCCCGGGTTGTGTGATCGGCGAGGATTGCGTGATCGGTGACGACAGCGTGCTGGTGGCGCGGGTGACGCTGGTGCAGTGCGTTCAGCTCGGACAACGGGTGCGAATCCACCCCGGAGCAGTAATCGGCGCCGACGGCTTTGGAATCGCTATGGAAGATGAGCATTGGCTCAAGGTGCCGCAACTGGGCGGCGTGGTGATTGGTGATGACTGCGAGATCGGCGCCAATACCACGATCGATCGCGGCGCTCTGGATGACACTATCCTCGAAGCCGACGTGCGTCTGGACAACCAGATCCAGATCGGCCACAACGTACGGATCGGTGCGCATACCGCAATTGCTGGCTGCGTTGCCATTGCCGGATCGGCGCGCATCGGCAGGCATTGTCTGATTGGTGGCGCAGCCGGTATCGTTGGCCACATCGAAATTGCCGACCGGGTTACCATTGCGGCGATGAGCCTGGTGACACACAGCCTGCATCAAGCAGGCGAATACGCATCGGGCACCCCGTTGCAACCCAGTGCGCAATGGCGTCGCAATGCAGTGCGCTTCAAGCAGCTCGATAACGTGCTGCGCGAATGCCAACGCAAGCCAACCGATCAGGAAACGGACCCGGATAAATGACGCACGAAAACCTCGAATTGCCGCTCACGATGCCGCTCGATATCGCCCGCATCCGATCACTGTTGCCGCACCGCTATCCGTTTTTGCTGGTTGATCGGGTGCTCGCGTTCGAGCGCAACGTCAGCCTGCAGGCAATCAAGAACGTCACCATCAACGAGCCGTTCTTCCAGGGCCACTTCCCCGGCTACCCGGTGATGCCTGGGGTGTTGGTGATCGAGGCCATGGCACAGGCTGCAGGGCTGCTGACACAACTCTCCAACCTGCCGCGTACACCGGATGCCCCAGAAAAGTTGTACTACCTGGTCAAGGTGGATAAAGCCCGTTTTGCCCGCGTGGTGTCGCCCGGCGACCAACTGGTGCTGGATGTCGATCTCAAGCGCTCATTTCGCGGCATGGGCCATTACAACACCCGCGCCCTCGTCGATGGCAAAGAGGTCGCCAGCGCCGAAATCCTTTGCGCCGAGCGTGACGCACCATGATTCACAAAAGCGCGTGCATCGATCCGGATGCGCGTATCGCCGAAGGGGTTCGCATCGGCGCATTCTGCGTGATCGGCCCAGGCGTGGAGATCGCTGCGGGCACGGTAATCGGTCCGCACGTGGTGATCGACGGCCCTACCCGCATCGGCCGCGACAATCGCATCCATTCCTTCGCCGCATTGGGCGGCGAGCCGCAGGATAAAAAATATCGCGGCGAGCCGAGTCGGCTGGAGATCGGCGACCGCAACACCATCCGTGAGTTCGTCACCTTCAATCGTGGCACCGACGATGACAACGGCGTTACCCGCATCGGCAATGACAACTGGATTATGGCCTACGTGCATATTGCCCACGATTGCCTGGTTGGCAACAACACGGTGTTTGCCAACGCCTCGTCGCTGGCCGGGCATAGTGTGATCGATGACTGGGTGATCCTCGGCGGTTTCACCCTGGTACACCAGTTTTGTCAGGTCGGTGCCCACGCATTTACTGCCATGGGCAGCGTGATAAATCGTGACGTGCCGCCGTTCATCACCGTCGCTGGTGCCTATGCACAACCGCACGGCATCAACGCCGAGGGGCTGCGCCGGCGCGAGTTTTCCAGCGAGCGCATCCTTACCATCAAACGCGCCTACCGCACCCTGTACAAGGCTGGCCTGCCGCTGGCCGAGGCGCGTGCCGAACTCGCACAGCAGGCGGAACACTCGACTGACGTCCGCCTGCTGCTCGATTTCATCGATCGCAGTCAGCGCTCGTTGGTGCGCTGAGTGCAATGAGCGCCACCAGTACCCGTCCGCTGCGTATTGCGCTGGTGGCCGGTGAGGCTTCAGGCGACAGTTTGGGTGGCGGCTTGATGACCGCACTGCGACAACGGCTTGGCGCGGTCAGCTTTGCCGGCATCGGCGGGCCGCAGATGCGTGAGGCCGGCCTCGATGGCTGGCATGATTGCAGTGAACTGGCGGTGATGGGCCTGACCGAAGTTCTGCGTCATCTGCCGCGCCTGCTGCGCCTGCGTCGGCAACTGGACTCGCGTCTTGAACAATGGCAACCCGATTTGTACATCGGCATCGACGCGCCCGATTTCAACCTGCCCGTGGAACGCCGCCTGAAAGCACGCGGAGTCACCACCGTGCATTACGTCAGCCCTTCAGTGTGGGCCTGGCGCGGCAAGCGGGCACAACGCATGGGCGAGAGTGCCGACTGCGTGTTGTGCCTGTTCCCGATGGAGCCGCCGATCTATCAGCGTTTCGGTGTGGACGCGCGTTTTGTCGGGCACCCGCTGGCGGATGCCTATGCCATGGAGCCCGACCAATCCGGTGCTCGCGCACAATTGGGCCTGAGCGATGACACACGCGTGCTGGCGGTATTGCCCGGCTCGCGCATCGGCGAAATTCAACGTCTGCTGCCGACGTTCCTGGATGCCGTGGCCGAATTGCACGAGGCGACCCCTGGATTGCAGGTACTGATCCCCGCCGCCAATGGCGCCTGTGCCGACGCTATCCACGCGATGCTCGCCAACCATGCACTGGCCACCAAGCCAAACGTGCTCGATGGTCAGGCCAGCATCGCCTTGCTGGCCTGCGACGCGGTGCTGCTGGCTTCGGGCACCGCCGCACTGGAGGCATTGCTGGCCAAGCGACCGATGGTGGTGGCCTACCGCATTGCCGCGCTCACCCACACGCTGGTGATGCGCCTTGGACTGATGCAGGTGCGGCGCTACAGCCTGCCCAACGCGCTTGCCGGCCATCTGCTGGTGCCCGAATTGATGCAGCACGACTGCCGCCCCGCCGCGATCACGGCGGCACTACTGCCTTGGCTGCAAGCACCGGGTGCCAGCACGGCATTGTTGCCGGCCTATCGCGCCATCCACCAGCAACTGCGTGGCAACGCCAGCGCAAAAGCAGCGGACGCGGTCATCGACATGTTGGCTCGGCGCCGGTGAGCACACCGCCGTGGATTGCCGGTGTCGATGAAGCCGGGCGCGGGCCACTGGCAGGCCCGGTCACTGTGGCAGCGGTCATTCTCGATCCACAACGCCCTATTGCCGGGCTTGATGATTCAAAAAAACTCAGCCGGTTACGACGTGAAGTCCTGTATCCACAGATCATCGAATCAGCATTGGCATGGCATATCGTATTTGTCGCCGCCGCTGAAATTGATCGCGTGAATATCCTCAATGCCACCCTCGATGGCATGCGCGCGGCCCTGCTGGGCTTGCAACACCCCCCGACCCTGGCATTGATCGATGGCAACCGTCTGCCCAAGGCGCTGCCCTGCCCGGCGCGTGCCATTGTCGGTGGTGATGGCATTGAACCGGCGATCAGCGCCGCCTCGATCCTTGCCAAGGTCGCCCGCGACCAGCACATGGATGGCCTGGACGCCCACTACCCCGGTTACGGGTTCCGCCAGCACCACGGCTACCCCACCCCGATGCACCTCGATGCTCTGCGTCGGCTCGGCCCCTGCCCCGAACACCGCCGCAGTTTTGCACCGGTACGCGCCTTGCTGACACCCGGTTGTGAGTGATCGCAAACACAGTATGGGTGGGGACCTCGGGACCTCGGGACCTCGGGACCTCGGGACCACGGGACCACGGGACCACGGGAAGAGCGTAATGCTTCCGGTCCGCAAAGGACGCAAAAGCAGAACGAAGCTTGAGCAACGGCGCGCACTGTCGTGGTTATCTCGGAATTGGCGCGACATTATGGCGGTCCCGGGTTACGCGCTTCGCGCTAACCCGGGCTACAACGTGCGATGGGGAACAATGATTGCAGCGGGATGAAACGGAAAAGCAGATAAATAGCGCAGGGACGCGCGGGCCGAGTGCGACCACGCGCCGTCAAGCACGGCGAGCATCGCAGGCAAGCGCAGGGGAAAGGCGCCGGTGTTTAAAGCACATGGATGTGCGAGTTCGGCGCCGGCCTGCGGTTGCCGAGAAGCGCAGTGGATCGGTGCGGCAGGAGCCGCACCGACGTGCGCCCAGCGCAAGGCGTTTTGGGTCCTTTTCCGCCCGTGAAAAGGGCCTCGCCGGCCGCAGGCCGGTGAAAGCTTTGAAGCATCGCTTTGAAGCTTCGCTTTGAAGCTCGCCGGCCCCAGCCTTGAAAGCTTAGCTTTGACACTCCGTTCGGTCGTTACGTTCGATGCGCTCACTGCGCTCGGTTCGTCGCTTCGCGCCTTTGCGAACCATCCACCCATGCCTTACACCCAAATCCAGCGATAAATGACATGGATCACACCGTAGCGTTCAACCGGTTGCCTGTAGAATTGCCGAATGCGCATCCCCCATATCCAGCGTTTCCTGTTCACCGGCCTGCTCACCGTGTTCCCGTTGTGGCTCACCTGGGTCGTGTTCGAGCTCGTGCTCACCCAGTTGTCCAAGGTTGGCGCGCCCATCGTTGACGCCGTGTTCAACGTGCTCTCGCCGCTGTTCCCGTCATCTACGTACATGCTCGATCTGAGCTGGTTGCGCTTCGCGCTGGCGGTGCTGCTCACCCTGGCGGTGCTGTACAGCCTGGGCGCACTGGCCAACCGGGTGATCGGCAAACGCCTGCTGGCATGGATCGACAGTCTTATCGCACGCATCCCGTTGGTACACTCGATCTATGGCGGCACCAAAAAGCTGCTCTCAGTGCTGGCCGCCAAACCCGAAGGTGCGCAACGCGTGGTGCTGATCGATTTTCCCAACCGCGACATGAAAGTGGTCGGCTTCGTCACCCGCGTGATCCGCGAAGAAGGCAGCGGCCGCGAGTTGGCTGCGGTGTATGTGCCGACCACGCCCAACCCGACCTCGGGTTATCTTGAAATCGTACCGGTCGAAAACCTTACTCCGACCGACTGGAGCGTCGATCAAGCCATGGCCTTCATCATCTCCGGCGGCGCGGTCAGCCCGGATCAGATTCCCTACAGCCGCCCCGCACCAGCCGCCAGTCCGGCTGCAATCAAAACTGGCGCAGACAACGCGCCATGACCAATGGCGCTTGCCGCAACACGGTGCTGCGCGCAGGCTGGCCGTTCAATATTGTCCTTGAATCATCCATCCACTGAGGTTCCTCATGCACGTTCGCCCCCTCGCGCTTGCCATCGGCCTGTCCCTTGCCTCCCTGTTGGCCGCTTGTTCCAGCCCAAATCAAGCACCTGACGCCAGCACTCCGGCGCAGAGCGCGGTCGATCCGGCACAGCTCGCCGCCCAGCTCGATGCCATGTACGCCGAGTTCTGGGAAGCATCGCTCCAACTCAACCCGCTGCAAGCCACCTTTATCGGTGACCCGCGTTACAACGATCAACTCCCCAATTTCCTGAGTGCCGACTACCGGCGGCAGGCGCGTGACTTCACACAACAATGGCTGGCGCGCGCACAAACCATCGACCCGACCCCGCTGAGCGGGCAGGCGCGCATCTCGTACGACATCTTCGTGCGCGACCTCACCTCCGAGTTGGAATCCGAGCGCTTCCCGGACTGGATGCAGCCGATCAACCAGTTCAGCTCGATGGCCAGTTTTGCCGTGCAATTGGGCTCGGGCAGCAGCGCGCAGCCATTCAAGACCGTGCTTGATTACGACAACTGGCTCAAACGTGGTGATGCGTTGGTCACCCTGTTCGATCAGGCCATCGCCAACATGCGTGAAGGCATGGCTGCTGGTGTTGTGCAGCCCAAGGTACTGATGCTCAAGGTGCTGCCGCAGCTCGACGCGGTGATCAAAGCCAATCCCGAAGACAGTGAGTTCTGGGGCCCGATCACGCGCATGCCGGCGGATTTCAACGACGCCGACAAACAGCGCCTGACCGCAGCTTATCGCGCCATGATCGGCGATAAACTGATGCCGGCCTACCAACGCCTGCGCGATTTCATCGCCAGCGATTACCTGCCCGCCTGTCGCGACACCGTGTCACTCTCGGCACTTCCCGATGGTGAAGCCTGGTACGCATTCAATGCCAAATCGCAAACCACCACTGACCTCACTCCAGCGCAAATCCACCAGATCGGCCTTGATGAAGTGGCGCGCATCCAAGGCGAAATGCGCAATGTGATGCAGCAGGTCGCCTTCAAGGGTGAGCTCAAGGATTTCTTCGCCTTCCTCACCAACGACAAGCAATTCGAGTTCAAAAACGAGCAGGCGCTGCTCGATGCCTACAATGGCCTGCGTGAGCGTATCGACGCCAGGATTCCAGAACAGTTCTCGCTATTGCCAAAGGCCGGTTTTGAGATTCGCCCGATCGAAGCCTTCCGCGCGGCGGCCTCGGCCGGCGGCGAATACCAGTCGCCGAGCGCCGATGGCTCACGCCCCGGTATCTTCTACGTCAACACCTACGACCTGCCCACCCGTAAAACCTGGGACATGGAAGACTTGTACCTGCACGAAGCGATCCCCGGCCACCACTTCCAGATCGCAATCCAGCAGGAACTGGGCGACGTACCGGCATTCCGTCGTTTCGGTGGCACCACCGCCTTTGCTGAAGGTTGGGGGCTTTATGCTGAATCGCTGGGCAAGGACCTGGGCGTCTACACCGATCCATACATGTACTTCGGGCGTTTGCAGGGCGAACTGTGGCGCGCGATCCGTCTGGTGGTGGATACCGGCCTGCATTCCAAAGGCTGGACCCGCGAACAGGTGATCGCCTATATGCACGACAACTCGGCGGTGACCGACGTCGATGCGATTGCCGAAGCCGAGCGTTATATCGCGATCCCCGGCCAGGCGCTGGCCTACAAGATCGGCGAGCTCAAGATTCAAGAATTGCGCAAACGCGCCAGCGAGAAACTCGGCGCCACGTTCGATATCCGCGAGTTTCACGCACAGGTATTGAAAGATGGTGCCCTGCCGCTGGCTGTGCTGGAAGCCAAGATTGATCGTTGGATTGCCACGCAGTAGGCGGGACTCGGGACTCGGTCGCTGCGCGACAGCGCTCGCTGTGCTCGCTACGCCTTCGCTTCGCTCGGTCGCGCACAGGGTGCGCTCCCACAGACAGGCGGTAACGCTCACCCTGTAACGGACTTGGTATCCGCCTTCATTTCACCGCTGCACGGTTCGCTCGGTCTGTCGCTGCGCGACAGCGCTCGCTGTGCTCGCTACGCCTTCGCTTCGCTCGGTCGCGCACAGGGTGCGCTCCCACAGACAGGCGGTAACGCTCACCTGTAGGAGCCCACCCTGTGGGCGACCGTTTTCGCACACGATAAAGTGGGATGGAACGGAAAAGCTGCACCGTAGCGCATGGCAACGGCATGGGCATGGGCATGGGCAGATATTTTTGATCCATGCAAAATCTGCATTCCCCAGCCATGTGGGTCACGCCGGACGACTGCATGGATGCAGGAGGTACGACTCCATGGATGGAGGAGGTAGAGCCGCGTCTGGAACAGCGGCCGAGAACAACGCAGGAGCAGTTGCCGAGGTACGACTCCATGGATGGAGGACGACTGCATGGATGCAGGAGGTAGAACAACGCAGGAGCAGTTGCCGAATGTGCGGTCCAAATTCGCTTTGGCGCCGTAAAGCACGGCGAGCATCGCAGGCCCACAGCGCCAATCCGCAATTGCTACCCCCTACTCCGGATACAACAACATCGCATCGCCGTAGGAAAAGAACCGGTAACGCTGTTCGATAGCGTGGCGATACGCCGCAAAAATTCGCTCGCGGCCGGAAAACGCCGACACCAGCATCAACAGCGTCGATTCGGGCAGGTGGAAATTGGTCAGCAAGGCATCAACCGAGGTAATGCGCTTGCCCGGAAACAAAAAGATATTGGTATCGCCGGCATACGGTTGAACCACGCCGTCACGCAATGCGGTTTCCAGAGCGCGCACCACCGTAGTACCCACCGCGATCACCCGCCCACCGGCTGCACGCGTGTTCACGATCTGCTCGCACAACTGCGCGCCCACGTTCAGCCATTCGCTGTGCATGCGATGCTCGTGCAGCGATTCCACCCGCATCGGCTGAAACGTCCCGGCACCGACGTGCAAGGTGATATGGCCGAACTGCACGCCGCGCTCACGCAACGCCGCCAGCAATGGCTCATCGAAATGCAGGCCGGCAGTCGGCGCCGCCACTGCGCCGGCACTGCGTGCAAATACGGTCTGATAACGCTCGCTGTCGTCGCGCCCCGGTTCGCGGGTGATGTACGGTGGTAGCGGCAAACGCCCGGCACGCGTCAGCAATTGTTCAAAGGTTTCGTGCGATTGCAGGCGCAGCCGATAGAACGCATCCTCGCGTCCGACCACCTCCAGCTCACCGCCGGCATCGAGCACGATCCGGCTACCGGGTTTGGGAGCCTTGCTGAAACCGAGTTGCGCCTTGGCCTCACGCTCATCGACAATTCGCTCGATCAGAATCTCGACGCGGCCACCGCTATCCTTGTGGCCAAACAGCCGCGCCGGAATCACCCGGGTATCGTTGAACACCAGCAGATCACCGGGCGCCAGCAGCTCCGGCAACTCGCGCATTGAGCGATCTTCGAACTCGCCCGGCGCCGGCGGCACGCGCAGCAAGCGGCTGGCGGAACGCTCCGGCAACGGTTGTTGCGCAATCAACTCAGGCGGCAACTGATAATGGAAGTCGGATTTTTTCACAGGGTAACGATCACTTTGATATTACACGGATAATGTGCGTGGAATGAATAGCTCGGCACTCGGGTGAGAGCAAGAGCGGATAGTCCGCAAAGGACGCCAAGTGCGCAAAAAAAGTACGAAGCCGAGCCAGTAGAAGGATGAAGCGAGTGCGGCGAAACCCGGCAGCCGCCCATCCAACGCTGTTATTTGCGTCCTTTTGCGTTCTTTGCGGACCCAATACGCTTTATGCTTTTCTCCAGTCCCCAGTCCCGTCTGCATCACGCACGCAGACTGACGAAATCCGGGCTGCCCACCAAACGCAACGCATCCAATCGCGGCCGCGCCTGCGCAAGCGCGTTGGCAAGCTGCTCTCGGCGGGCCTCAAGCCGGCTGACCTGGGCCGGATCGATTGCCGGATTATGCCGTGCCAACGCACGCAGACGCTCGATACGGGCATCCAGTGCGTTACGCGCCTGTTGCACTGCCGAGGCGATGTAGTCACTGACCTGGGCCTCGGCGATCTCGCGCGCGGCCTCCAGCATCGGCGGCAACAATTTGCCAAGCAGACGGCGCTGGCCGCCAATGTCGTAGTCGCGCTCGGCCGCGCGCTGTTGCGCACGCGGGCTGAGACGAAAATCCGGACGTGGTTGCAGCCGCGTATCCACCGCCACCCGAATCGGCAATGCCGGCAGATAGCGTTCGGCATCCAGCCCAGGGGCAGCGACGCATTCCAACACGAACACCGCCTCCAGGATCGCGCTGCGCGCCGGCAATTCATCGACCACGAACGCCGCATTGCCGGCGTCGCTGGCCAGCACTAGATCACCTGCGGCCATGACCAGCGGGTGGTCGGCACGCAGATAAAGCAGGTCGTCACGCGCTAGCGCAAGCTCGCGCGACAGACACACCTGGCTCGGGCCTTCCTTGAGTTCATCCAGGCCATCGACCGCCAGATACTCGGGATCGATGCTGAACAGGCCGCCGCCAAGGTCTTCGTGCTGCACACCGAGCTGTTCGAGCAGGCGCAACGGAAAATCGTCGTGCGCATCCTCGTCGTCGGCTTCACGCAAGGCATCGCGCAAGTGGTCATCACCACGCTGGCTGGCCAGTTCCAACAGGCGATCACGGCCCAGCGCGATACGCGTCGCCAGTTCGCTGTGCATGCTGCGGCTGCGCGCAATCAGATCGTCCACTGCCGTCGGCGACGGGTCGTGTGCCAGCGCCAGCAGTTCGGCGCGGAATTGACGCAGCAGGCTGCGGCCATCGGCAACCACGCTGGTAAAAGCGTTCAATCCCTCGTCGTACCAGCGCAGCAGCATGTCCTGCGCGCTGCCGCTGATGGCGTTGGCGTGAATGTTCACATCACCGCGCTGTCCGATGCGATCCAGCCGCCCGATACGCTGTTCAAGCTGGTCGGGATCGATTGGCAGGTCCCACAGGATCAGGTGTTGCGCAAACTGGAAGTTGCGGCCCTCGGCGCCCACTTCACTGGCAATCAACAGCGGCGCGCCATCGGGGTCGGCAAACCAGGCTGCGTTACGGTCGCGTTGCAACAGGCTCATGTCTTCATGGAAGCGCGCCACCGTGATCCCCGAGCGCAAGCGCAGTGCTTCTTCCAGCGCCTGCACCTTGGCCCGCGAGTGACACAGCAGCAACGCTTTGCCTGGCGCGATGCGTTCCAGCACCGCGAGCAGCCAGTCAAGCCGCGGGTCACGCAGATAATCGTGTTGTGGCTCGCAGTGTTGCTCCACATCGCCGGTGTCGCCTGCATCGGCCAGAAACTCGGCCAGCAACGTACCGTTATGCGTCGGGTCGTCGCCGGGCGGCAGGCGATCAAGATGACCGATGCGCTTGGGGAACCCACCGACCGCAACGCGCCGGTTGCGCAGCATCACCTGGCCGGTGCCGTGACGATCAATCAGAGCATTGATCAGCGCCTCGCGCGCGGTGCTTTCGCCAGCGGCAACCCCTTCAAGGTGTCGCGTCAGGGTATCGGCATCGTTGACGAACACCCGCTGTAATGCACGGCGTTGCGCTGCGGTCACTGCGGTGCCCTGGTCGAGCCGCTCGACAATCTGCGACAACTCTTGGTAGTGCCCAACCTGCGCCAGGAACGCATCAAGATCGGGATAGCGCGGCGGATCGAGCAGGCGCAGACGCGCGAAGTGGCCGGCCATGCCAAGCTGCTCGGGGGTGGCGGAAAGCAGCAGAAGATGGGCGGCAGTGGCAGCCAACTGTTCTGCCAACCGGTATTGCACACTGACATTGTCGGGATGCCATTCCAGATGATGCGCTTCATCAATCAACACCAGATCCCAGCCCGCCGCCAGCAACTGCGTGCGGCGCTTGGTGTTGCCGGCAAGCCAATTGCTGCTGGCAATCAGCCACTGCGAATCCTCGAACGGATTGGCCACCGGATTGGCATCGACAATCGCCTCGCAACGCTCCTCGTCGTAGATCGAAAAACGCAGATTGAAGCGGCGCAACAACTCGATGAACCACTGATGCACCAGCGATTCGGGCACCAGCACCAGCACCCGCCCCACGCGCTCGGTGGCAATCAAGCGGGCAGTAATCAGGCATGCCTCGATAGTCTTGCCAAGGCCCACTTCATCAGCCAGCAACAACCGCACTGGATTGCGCTCATCGGCCAGCGCGGCAACACGCAACTGATGCGCGATCAGGTCGATCCGCGCGCCGAGTATGCCCCAGCCCGGGTGACTGCGCGCCTGTGCGCGGCGAGTCAGCAACTCGACCCGAAAATCGAAGCGGCCACTGCGATCGATACGCCCCGACAACAAGCGGCTGTCGGCCTGCGACACCGGTTGCCCGGCGTCGAGTTGGCCCTCGACGAATGTGTGCTCGCCGCAGGTGTAACGCAGCAAGCCCTCGATATCGTCGATGGCATCGACCCGCCATTCGCGGCCCTCGACGCAGATCCGCTCGCCAATGCGAAATGCCGCGCGCAGCAAGGGCGCGCTGTGCATGGCGTATTGGCGCAGGGTATCAGCACCATCAAACACGATTTGCACGTTGCGTGCCTGCACACGTAAAACGGTGCCAAGACCCAGTTCGGGTTCGGCGCTGGAATACCAGCGCTGACCGGGAACAAAGCGTTCGTCGGCAATTACAGTCATTGGGAGTCCGAAAGTTGATCAAGCGGTGAGGAACATGCGATAGCGTGGCAATCGCGTCCATGCGATGCAAGTTGACCATTTTCGCATTTTGTTGCACTCGACAAAAGCAATACTCGGGACTCGGGACTCAGGGCCACGGGAAATGCATAAACGTAGGATGGGTAGAGCGCAGCGACCGAGTGCAACGAAGGCGTAGTTCGCGCAGCGAACGCTGTCGCGAAGCGACCGAAACCCATCATGGCCAGCTGTTGTCGATGGGTTTCGCTGCGCTCTACCCATCCTACGTCACTGTATTTGCGTTCTTCGCGTTCTTTGCGGACCGGAAGCTTTACGCTTTTCCCGTGGCCCCGTGGTCCCGAGCCCCATCCCGCGTGGATCACAGCGTTTCACCCGACTTGCACCGACACCGCACTTCGCGCTGCTATCCTGTTGACCCGTAAGCGGTACCCACATGAACCCTCGATCCGCCCTGCCATCACGCCGACTTGCCCCCCTGCTCGGGGCGCTGGCGATGTTTGGCGCGTTTTCGATCGACACCATGTTCCCGGCTTTCCCGGATATTGCCGAGGAGTTCGGGGTCGGCAAGGTGGCGATGCAGCAAACCATCAGCGTGTACCTGTTTGCCTACGCGGTGATGAGCTTGCTGCACGGGCCGCTGTCCGATGCCATTGGACGGCGCCGGGTAATCATCGGCGGCCTGGCGGTATTCACCGTGGCATCGGTGGGTTGCGCACTGGCATCGGGGATGGGCTGGCTGCTGTTTTTCCGGCTGATCCAGGGACTGTCGGCCGGTGTCGGCATGATCGTTGGGCGCGCCGTGGTGCGCGATGTATTCGACGGCCATGATGCACAGAGACTGATGAGCCAGGTGTCGATGATCTTCGGGTTGGCACCGGCGATTGCACCGGTGATCGGCGGCTGGCTGCTGGGCTGGGCCGACTGGCGTGCCATCTTCTGGTTTCTTGCCGCATTCGGTGCGCTGGTGCTGCTGACGGTGATGCTGGCGCTGCCGGAAACCCACCCGCACAGCGCGCGCAAACCGATGCGTGCCAGCGACCTGTGGCATGGCAATGTCGCCATGCTGCGCAACCACACATTTGTGCAACTCAGCCTGATCGGCAGCTGCAACTTCGGCGCGCTGTTTCTCTACATCAGCTCGGCGCCTGCCTTTGTGCTCAATATTCTGCATTTGAACGCGCAGCAGTTTGGCTGGTTCTTTGCGCCCATGATCAGCGGCATGATGCTGGGCGCGTTTACCAGTGGCCGCCTCGCCGGGCGGGTCAGCGGAACTGCACTGGCCAATACCGGCTTCATCGTGTGTACCAGCGCAACCCTGGTCAATCTGCTCTACAACCTGCTGACCAGCACCCCGACATTGCCGTGGGCGGTATTGCCGCTGATGCTCAACGCGTTCGGCGTAGCACTGGCATTCCCGATCATCACCCTGCTGATTCTGGACATGTATCCGCATCAACGCGGTGCCGCTTCCTCGCTGCAGGCCTTCATCAGCCTGGGCTTGAACGCATTCATCGCCGGCGTGCTCGCTGCCGCGATCGGCGCCAACGCGGTGCTGCTGGCTGCCACCACCGCAGCATTCAGCGTCTGCGCCGGTTTACTGTGGTGGCGTTACCTGCGCCGCACGACAAGCCTTCCCGGCAAGGTCACAGCACCGATGACGGTCGAGTCCGGCGAAGGACTGTAAGCATCAGCTGCGCGGCAGCGACTTCACATGCACGATGCCAAACAACAGCGTGTTCAGCACATGGCCAAAACGCGAACCGGGTGCCTTGCGCAAACGCGGCCAGAACACGACACATTCAATCACATGCGCACCCAGCAGCACCCAGAACAGCCAGCGGCCAACGGTGGCCAGCGGATGCACGATCGGAAATAGCACGGCGGTCAGAGCCAGCAGCCAGATAACCAGCAATACAATACGTGTGACGGACATGGCAACCTCAATCAAGGACGATCTGCGAGACTGACCGCAGCACAGGCTGGCGTCAAGCACTACACCAAATGCTGGCGCTGTAACCGTGCCTGTGGGTACAGTAAACCCCGAACCTACCCTTGCCGAGGCGCCAATGACACCTGTACGCATCATTTTCGCGCTTTTATTGTCGCCTGCTCTGCTGCCATGGGCAGGCACAGCAGCGGCACAGTCATTGGATGGCCCGGCTCAACCAACCCAGGAGGCACCCGCCGCACCGCAAGTGGAACGCCTACCCGGCGACATGACACTGGCCGGGCTGGTGGAACTGGTTCTGCGTATCGACCCGGAAGCAAAGGCCAATGGCAGCGCCACCCAGTTTCGCGTGCAAGATCGCACCTTGATCCTGGTCGGCGACGAGAACGCCGGACGGATGCGCATCATGACCCCGATTGCGCGCACCGACGCTCTCGACGGCGAGATCGTGCAACGCATGTTGCAGGCCAATTTTGATGCCGTTCTGGACGCCCGTTACGCAGTTGCCAACGGCATCGTGTGGAGCGTATTCATCCACCCGCTGCCGCCGATGGACGAGGCTCAATTGGCCAACGCCATCGCACAGGTCTACGTCGCCGCAGCAAGCTTTGGCACTACTTATACCTCGGGCGCAATGGTATACGGCGGTGGCGACAGCAACGAAGAACACCGCAGACTGCTGGAAGCAATCAAAAAGCAGATCGCGCCGGAGATTTAAGCGTGTTCAATTGCGCCCTCAGCGCTTGTCCTTGAGCAGCCCGGCCAACCCGGCAAACGGGTTGGTCTTCGCACCCTCGACCTTCGCCTCGGCATTGGCAGCGCTTTCGCCGGTGTAATCGACATGGCGCGAATGCTCGTTGTCGTGGCAATACACGCACAACAGTTCCCAGTTGCTGCCATCGGGCGGATTGAAATCGTGATCGTGGTTGCGATGGTGTACGGTCAATTCCTGCAAGTTGGCGCGGGTAAACTCACGCGCACAACGGCCACATATCCACGGGTACATTTTCAACGCGCGCTCACGGTAGCCCTTGTCGCGCTGCTCGGCGTCACGCCGCGCCTGGGCCACGATGCGATCGAGGTTGGCCTCGTCGATACCGGGTGTTTTGCCTGCCATGACACCATCATCAATGAAAAATACCGGTGATTACGATAGCGCAAGCGCGGCGCGCTGTGTGGGCTGCGCTAAACTGACGCCTTCACCCTCCAACCGCCGTCACTACCATGCCCTCATTTGATGTGGTTTCCGAAGTTGACAAGCACGAGCTGACCAATGCGGTGGATACCGCCAACCGCGAGCTCGGCAACCGCTTTGATTTCAAGGGCAGCGATGCCCGTTTTGAGTTGAATGACGGGGTGGTAACGCAGATCGCGCCGAGTGATTTCCAGCTCAAGCAGATGCTGGACATTCTGCGTGGCCGCATGGTGGCACGCGGTATCGACATCCGTTGCCTCGATGTCGGCGAGCCGGAAATCAATCTGGCGCAAGCGCGACAAAAGATCACCGTCAAGCAGGGAATCGAGCAGAAAATCGCCAAGCAGATCATCGCCGCAATCAAGCTGGCGAAAATCAAGGTCGAGGCGCAGATCAACGGCGACAAGCTGCGTATCAGTGGCAAGAAGCGCGACGACCTGCAAGCGGCGATGGCGTTGCTCAAGGGCGGCGAATTCGAACTGCCGTTGCAGTTCGAAAACATGCGCGATTAACGCGCGCGCCAAAAATGCGCCAACACCCGCGCCTCGCCGCGCCCGGGCCGGGTGCTGTGTGCCAATGCACCAGCAACGTAGGTAATCGCATCGGCACAGGCCTGCGGCAGGGTTTTCCCGAGCACGCACTGCGCGGCAATCGCTGAAGCCAGCGTGCAACCGCTACCATGGCCTTCGATCGGCAAGCGCGGATTGCGAAACACGATGCGCTCACGACCATCGCTGAAGCGATCAGTGACTTCGGCAGCATGCGCGTCGCCCGGATCGCCCGCCGGCAGATGCGCGCCCTTGAGCAATACCGCGCCGGCACCTAATGCCAGCAACGCATCCATTGCCTGCTCGGCAGCGGTATCGTCAGCAATCGTTTCACCCAGCAGCCACTCGGCCTCCGGAATATTCGGCGTGATCAGGCTGGCATGCGCAATCAGACGGCGCAGTGCATCAAGCGCATCGGTATCGAGCAGGCGCGCACCGGAAGTGGCCACCATCACCGGATCGAGCACCACGAACGACGGCTCGTGGGCTTCAATGGCGTCGATCACGGCATCGATCAATTCGGCATTGGCCAGCATCCCGATCTTTATCACACCGACCCGAAAATCATCGAAGCAGGCATCGATCTGCGCACGCAGAAAATCGGCTGGCGGCACATGCACGGCGCTCACGCCACGGGTGTTCTGCGCGGTCAGCGCGGCAATCGCGCACAGGCCATGCACGCCATGCGCGGCAAAGGTTTTCAGATCCGCCTGAATGCCAGCGCCACCACCGGAATCGGAACCGGCGATGGTGAGCGCGCACAGCGGACGCGGGTCGGCGGTCATCGACCAATCCCTACCGTAGGGGCGCGATTCATCGCGCCCTGGTTCATCGCAACCGGGTCGTGGGGCGCAATGAATTGTGCCCCTACGGGATTCATCATCACGATGCCGTGGAAAAGCAGGGTGGGCACCTACAACACTTCCGAAGCAAAGTCGGCCAGCCGTGAACGCTCGCCACGACGCAACGTGATATGTGCGCTGTGTGGCCACGCCTTGAAGCGATCGACCGCGTAGGTCAGCCCCGAGGTGGTTTCGGTGAGGTACGGGGTATCGATCTGCTCGACATTGCCCAGACAGATGATCTTGGTGCCGGGCCCGGCGCGGGTGATCAGCGTCTTCATCTGCTTTGGTGTGAGGTTCTGTGCCTCGTCGATGATCAACCAACGGCTGAGGAAGGTGCGCCCGCGCATGAAGTTCATCGCGCGAATCTTGATACGGCTGGCGAGCAGGTCGTTGGTGGCGGCGCGGCCCCAACTACCGCCTTCCTGGGTGTGGGTGAGCACCTCCAGATTGTCGGTCAGCGCACCCATCCACGGTGTCATTTTTTCTTCTTCGGTGCCGGGCAGAAAGCCGATATCCTCACCCACCGAAACCGTGGCGCGGGTCATGATGATCTCGCGGTAACGCTGCTGATCCATAGTCTGTGCCAGCCCCGCAGCCAATGCCAGCAAGGTTTTCCCGGTGCCGGCGGTACCGAGCAGGGTGACAAAATCAATCTCCGGGTCCATCAACGCGTTGAGCGCGAAGTTCTGCTCGCGGTTGCGCGCGTTGACACCCCATACTGCGTGCTGGGAGTGGCGATAATCATCAACGATCTGCAATACCGCGCGCGCGCCATTGATGCGAACCACTTTCAGTTCGACCTCGTCATCGCCGGGTAGATACAAGAACTGGCTGGGCTGCCACTCTTCGCCGGGTTCGCAGGTAAGCTCGTAATAGGTGCGGCCTTTGTCGGTCCACGAGCGCAGATCGGCTTCGTGGCGATCCCAGAAGTCCTCCGGCAGCGCGGTAGCGCCGGTGTAGAGCAGGCTGAAATCATCCAGCGCGCGGTCGTTCTCGTAATCCTCGGCACTCACCCCGACGATTGCGGCCTTGATCCGCAGATTGATGTCCTTGGACACCAGAATGACTTCGGTACCCGGATGTTCTTCGCGCAACGCCAGGATCGAGGCCAGAATCTGGTTGTCCGGCAGCACCGTGCCGAAGCGCTGATTGCCATTGCTGGGATGGCTCTGGAACAGCAGCTTGCCCGGCGTGCGCGAGACGTCCAGTTGCAGTGACTGCGGCCGTACCAGCCGCAGCCCGGTCGCCACCTTGTCGGCGCCGTTGGCTTCCAGCAACTCGTTCAGCAGCCGGCTGGCCTGGCGCACATTGCGGCTGACCTCGGACATGCCCTTCTTCGCCGCATCGAGTTCTTCGAGCACCATCATCGGCAAAAACACATCGTGTTCTTCAAACCGGAACAGCGCGGTCGGATCGTGCATCAGCACATTGGTGTCGAGAACGTAGATGCGCTTGGCGTCGGTCATAAACCCTCAGGCGAGTTGGACAGGCAAAAGCCCGCCGCCAGCAAACACCGGCAGCGGTGGGATTGAACAGGGTGTACTGATCATCGGCTGGCGCTGGATGCGGCTTTGAGTTGATCCAGCACGGCTTGCGCATGGCCGGGCACCTTCACGCCGCGCCAGCCGTGGGCAATCCGGCCACGTGGATCGATCAAAAAGGTGCTGCGCTCGATGCCGAGCACCTTGCGGCCATACATGTTCTTTTCCTTGATCACCGCAAAGGCTTGGCACAACGCCTCGTCCTTGTCGCTGACCAGTGAAAAGCGAAAACCCTGTTTGGCACAAAAATTGTCGTGCGATTTGACGCTATCGCGCGAGACGCCCAGCACTTCGGCATCGAGCTTGCGCAACTTTGGCAGCAGGGTGTTGAAATCCTGACCCTCGCTGGTGCAGCCCGGGGTGGAATCCTTGGGGTAGAAATACAGCACCAGCCAGCGCCCGGCGTATGCGCCAAGGCTGCTCACTTCACCACCGGACAACGCCAGCGGCAGATCGGGGATGGTGTCGCCCGTATCCAGCATCGAGGTTCCTTGGTCGGCTCAGAACTTCATCGGGTCCATGATGGCATCCAGGTTGAGATGATCACAGAACTCCAGAAAATCATCGCGCAGTGCGGCAATATGCATCGACGACGGAATACCCACGGTGATCTGCGCTGAAAACATCTCGGCACCGGTCTGCATCGCGCGGTAGCGCATGCTTTGCAGGTTTTCCACGCTGATGCCCTGACGATCAAAGAAATCCGAAAGCTGGAACAGGATGCCGGGCTTGTCGGCCGCCACCACTTCGATCACGTACGGCAACATTTCGCTTTGCAGCGCCTTGGTGCCGGTGCGGTACCAGGTCAGGCGCAGGCCATCCTCGCGTTCCAACCGGGTCAGCATCGCCTCCAGCTTGGCAACCGCATCCCACGGGCCTTGTGCCAGCGCCAGCACCGACACATCGGCACCGATGGTGGCCAGACGGGCCTCGATCAAATTGCAGCCGCTGTCGTTGATGCGCCGCGAGATCGCCAGCAACGGCGACTCCGGGTGCGCGGTGTAAGCACTGATCAGCAGATTGTTTTCGTTGGTGGCGGGGCGTGCAGGCTGGTCGCTCAAGAGGGGGTTCCAGATAAAACAAGGGATGCAAAACAAGGAATGCCATGATACTGGCTCACGCCGGCACGGCAATATCGTGCTGCGAGCATACTTGCCAGCACTCGCCGGCCGCAAGTAACATCGCAGTGTTGCGCACCTGACGATTCATCACTGCCACACCGCCTGCATCACTCCGACCGTAGCGCCACAGGGGATTTCGTTCTTGCAACTCCAGGGATGCATCACGGCACTGGCCACCCCGTTTAACGCCGCCGGGGCACTGGATCTCGACGCTTTCGCGCGCCTGCTCGACCAGCAGCTTGCTGGCGGTGTGGGCGGCGTGGTGGTGGCTGGTTCTACCGGCGAAGCGGCTGCGCTTGAGCCCGTGGAATACGACGCCCTGCTGCGTTTGGCGGTGGAACGGCTCGCAGCTCACATGCCAGTACTCGCCGGCACCGGCCTGTCGAGCACCGCCAAAACCATCCGTTTGAGCCAGCACGTGCGCGAATTGGGCGCAGCAGCAGCGCTTGTGGTGACCCCAGCCTATGTCCGCCCCACCCAGGAAGGCCTGTATCAGCACTATCTCGCGGTGGCGGAAAACGCCGGCCTGCCGATCGTGCTGTACAACGTGCCCTCGCGCACCGGCTGCGACCTGCTGCCGGAAACCAGCGCCCGCCTGAACACCCACCCTGCCATCATCGGCATCAAGGAAGCGGTTTCCACGCCTGCGCGCATCACTGCCTTGCTGCCGCTGCGCCAGACCGGCTTTGCATTGCTCAGCGGTGATGACCCAAGCTGCGCCGAGGCTATCGGCCGTGGCGCCGACGGGGTGATTTCGGTTGCCTCCAACGTGGTGCCAGCCAGCTTTTCCCGCCTGTGTGCATTGGCCGCCAGCGACCCCGGTTCAGCCGCCAGTCTGGATTCCCGGCTCGTACCCCTGTACCGTTTCCTCGCCTGTGAACCCAACCCGATCCCAGTCAAGGCGATTCTCGCCCAAATGGGCCTGGGCACCGGTTTACGTCTGCCATTGCTGCAGCTGTCGGCAACATATGCGTCGCAATCCAAAGACATTACGGCTCTGTGCCAGCAGCTTGAAACTGAAGCCGCTGCGCTGACCGCCAAAACCGCGATTTGAAGGAGAGCCACATGATCACCCGAGACACCGGCATCCGCTACGCTCTGATTGGACTCATCGCCGTAACGCTGGTCTCCACGTCGGGCTGCGGCTGGTTTCGCAGCAAGAAAGACCCCTACAAAAACGCGCCGGAAAACCGCCCATTGGAAATCCCGCCGGATCTGGATCAGCCCAAGACCGATCCCACAATGCAAATCCCGACAGTCAAGAGAGCGTCCAACGCCCCGGCAAACGCGGGTACAAGCATCCGCTCGGTTCCGCAAGCATTGGTCAACGAGGGTCAATTTGTACTTGCCGACACCCTCGATAGCGCCTGGCGCCGCGTTGGACTGGCACTGGATCGGATGGACGGCGTCACCGTCGGCACCCGCTCGGAAGCCTTGGGCACCACCGAGGTGGCCTACAAGGGCCAGACCTTCCTGATACGCCTGCGCGCACAGGCCAACACCACGGAAATCTCGGCCGTATCAACCGATGGCCGTTCGTTGGCAGGCGGCCCCGCAGCAGAATTGCTCGGCCTGCTTAAAACGCGCCTGGGCTGAGTCGGCGCGCCCCTTATCCGATTTCTTGACCTCGCTCAGATATCGTATTTGGTTCGTAGTCCCATTGTATTTTCAAACCCGGACAGGCCGCCGGCCATAATTCGGCCGGCGTTGCCGCCAACGCATGGCCATCGAACGCGTGCCCGCCACGCGGCTCTGCCGCCCCACTGGCGGCATCAGCCAGCCCGTTGAATGATAGAATCGGTGTTCTCCACTGCCACCCCAAACGAGGACTGAAATGCCCCAGCTTGCCCAGCGCATGAGCCGCGCAAAGCCCAGCGCGATCATGGTGATCGCCGACAACGCCAAGCGCCTGAAAGCTGAAGGCCGCGACATCATCAGTTTCTCGATCGGGGTTCCCAATTTCCTGCCCGGCGCGCACGTCTACGCCGCCGCCCGCGAGGCACTACAGCACGACAGCGGCCAGTACGGCAGCAACCGTGGCCCAGACGCCCTGCTGGACGCCTTCCTCGCCCACCTGCACGGCCTTGGCCTGGACGGTTACACCCGTAGCAACTGCTCAACCGGCGTTGGCGCCAAGCACGTGCTGTACAACCTGTACGAAGCGCTGCTCGACGAAGGCGACACCATCGCCTTCCCGACACCGTACTGGACCAGCTACGTCGACATCGCCGAAATCGTCGGCGCCAAGGTGCAATTACTGCCGTGTGGCCCGGAGCAAAATTACAAGCTCACACCGGCCCAGCTTGACACCGCGCTGGCCAGCAAACCCAAAGTGTTCCTGTTCAACAACCCATCCAACCCCACCGGCATGGTCTATACCGGCGATGAACTCAGTGCGCTGGCCGACGTGCTGGTGCGCCACCCGCACACCTGGATCATCACCGACGACATCTACAACAAGATGATTTTCGATGGCCTTGAATACCGCAATTTCCTGCACTACCAGCCGGCGCTGCGTGATCGTCTGATTTTCCTCGATTCACTGTCCAAAACCTACGGCATGCCCGGCTGGCGCATGGGTTTCATGGCCGGCCCGGAATCGGTTGCCAAGGCTGTCACCACGCTCAACTCGAACCACATCACCAACGTCCCGGAAATCGTCACCGCCGCCGCCATCGCCGCGCTGAGTGGCCCGCAGGACGTACCAGCCGCACGTTGCGCCGAGTTCGCGCAAAAGCGCGATCAGGTGCTGGCCGCACTCCAAGCGATTCCCGGCGTGGCTTGCCCGAAACCGCAGGGCGCGTTCTACGTGTTCCCGGACATCTCCTGCGCCTTCGGCAAATCGCATAACGGCAAGCGCATCGGCCACGATGTCGAGTTTTGCGCGGCACTGCTGGAAGCCAAAGGCGTGGCCTGCGTGCCCGGCTCGGCGTTCGGTGAACCGCGCGCACTGCGCATCAGTTACACCTGCCCAACCCCACAACTGGCGCCGGGCATGCAGCGTATCCAGGAATTTTTCGCCGAACTTGTGTGACGCACTGATCGATCAAATGCAGGAGCCCACCCTGTGGGCGACCGGCAAGAACTCGCCCAACCCACCTGACCCGCCGCGCAACGCATCCATCGCCCCCATTGACAGGAGTCCACCGTCATGAAAACCCCCATTCGCGTCGCCATCACCGGAGCCGCCGGCCAGATCGGTTACTCGCTGCTGTTCCGCATCGCCTCCGGTGAAATGCTCGGCAAAGATCAGCCGGTGATCCTGCAACTGCTGGAACTGCCGATGGAAAAAGCCCAGGCCGCGCTCAAGGGCGTGATGATGGAACTGGACGATTGCGCGTTCCCGCTACTGGCCGGCATGGTCGGCAGCGATGACCCGATGGTGGCATTCAAGGATGCCGACGTCGCCCTGCTGGTGGGTGCCATGCCGCGCGGCCCGGGCATGGAGCGCAAGGACCTGCTGCTGAAGAACGCCGAAATCTTCACCGTGCAGGGCAAGGCGCTCAACGCTGTCGCCAGCCGCAATGTGAAGGTGCTGGTGGTGGGCAATCCGGCCAACACCAATGCCTACATCGCGATGAAGTCGGCGCCCGACCTCGACCCGCGCAACTTCACCGCCATGCTGCGGCTGGATCACAACCGCGCCCTCAGCCAGCTCGCACACAAGGCCAGCGTGCCGGTGGGCGACATCCAGCGCCTGATCGTGTGGGGCAACCACAGCCCGACCATGTATCCCGATTACCGCTTCGCCAGCATCAACGGCAAGCCACTGAAAGACACGATCAACGACGATGTCTGGAACTGCGACAGCTTCATTCCCACCGTCGGTAAACGCGGCGCCGCCATCATCGAAGCGCGCGGGCTGTCTTCCGCCGCCTCCGCAGCCAACGCCGCCATCGACCACATCCACGACTGGCTGCTCGGCAGCAACGGCGAATGGGTGACCATGGGCGTGCCGTCCGACGGCAGCTACGGCATCCCGGAAGGTGTGATCTACGGCGTACCGGTGGTAACCAAAGCCGGCCATTACGAACTGGTCCGCGACCTGCCGATCGACGACTTCAGCCGCGAGCGCATGAACAAGACCCTCGCCGAACTCGAAGAGGAACGCGCCGGCGTCGCGCATTTGCTGGGCTGAGCGCAACTCGGAACATCGTGATTGATCGGTTTGGCTGCACGAAACGCATGGATGCGCAAGAGCGGCCCGACCCATCCAGCACACCGTGTGAGCACACCGCGTGCGAGAAGACTTGGCTAACTCACGGATTCATATCGGGTATTGCACATGCAACTGCCGGCACGCCCTTTGCGATTTCGCCAATCCCGACGCCACCCCGCGACAAGGGTGCAAACACGTTTCTGCACCTTGTGGCCCGGAGCGCCTCGCCTGTAACGCCATCGCAAAAGCCATACCGCAGCAAAGCGTACCAACGCGAATCGCATCGTGGCGCGAACTCAATGGCACAGTAGCGCGCCCAGGCAGCTTTGCTGCCCGGCACGCGACTGCGGCATCCCGCCTGATCGCGGATGCCGCTTCGGCGTGATCACAACGCGTTGTTCGGCAGACTTGATTGCGATTGTGTACAGGCTCGCCGGCTCGAAAAAAACAATGAACGCAGACTGAATGCAGTCGCAACCATAACGCACCGTCTGTGCTCCTGCACCGCTCTTTAACGGTGAGCGCAAAAAAACGTGCTGCCAACAAACGGTACGCAATCATCAGCACAAAACGAGGTTCTCCCCATGCAGGTTGCCCTGATCAATCCAGATCTACTTGCTGCACGCGATGGCGATCGCGAAGCGCTTGAGCGGGTACTTGCCAGTTCACGCCGCGATCTGCGCCGCTACGCAGAGCATCATTGCATCATCAATGATGTCGAAGACGCAGTTCAAGAATCCCTGCTCTCGGCTTCACACCACATCACCAGTCTGCGCGCCGTGGAAGCCTTCAACTCCTGGCTGTTTCGCATTGTAAAGCGCGAATGCAATCGCATGAAGCGTGGCATGCGCCACCTTGCCGGCGAATCGATCCCGCTGGAGATATTGCCGCAGCCCAACCCGGCACGGCCTGACTTGGTACGTGATTTATCGTATTGTCTGGAATCACTTCCTGTTCACTATCGCCAGATACTCTTGTTGCGTGACATGGAAGGAATGACCATTGCAGAACTGGCCGAAAAACTCGGCCTGACCCGCGAGGCAGTCAAGGCGCGCCTGCATCGGGCCCGAGTTCTGGCTCGTGAATACCTGGACTGACCACCAACTGGCGGCAGCCAACAAACGTACGACTGTGGAACTTTACTGAAGCTTTGCGGTCGTAACATGAGCGCGGGCACTACCGCCCGCTTGTTTCTGACGAGGAGAGAAAACCCATGAAGACCATCAAACCTGTTTCCCTGGCCATCAGCGCCGCGTTCCTTAGCACCTTCGCTCTGTCACAGTCGGCTTTCGCAATGAGCGATCTGTCACACGGCTATATGTCCGCTGCCGGTGATGACGCCGCCAAGGCCGAAAAAGCCGAAGGCAAATGTGGCGAAGGCAAGTGCGGCGCCGACAAGGCTGCTGCTGCCGAGGGTGATCATGCTGCCGCTGCAACTGACTCCAAAGGCGAGAAGGCCGAGGGCAAGTGCGGCGAAGGCAAGTGCGGCGCCGACAAGGCTGCTGCTGAAGGCGACAAGGGCGACAAGGGCGCCGAAGGCAAGTGCGGCGAAGGCAAGTGCGGCGGCAACAAGTAAGCTGCGCACACGTGACCGGTGAGTTCTCACATGGGCATCCAATCCCTGCCTGAAAACGCAGCCGGTCTCGGCTTGCGGCGGGCCCTTCTGGGCCCGCTGCGGTCGGCAGCCCCGGGAAGTTTTGACTTCCTTGAGTGCGCACCGGAAAACTGGCTTGGCGTTGGCGGTCGCCTCGGCGATGCATTGACCGAGCTCAGCAGCAAAACCCCGCTGATTTGTCATGGCTTGTCGCTGTCACTGGGCGGCACCGAAGCCTTGGACGAAACCTTTCTCGTTCGCCTGCGCCGGTTTCTCGACCAGCACCGGGCGCCGATCTACAGCGAACACCTGAGTTATTGCAGCGACGATGGTCAGCTATATGACCTGATGCCCATCCCGTTCACCGATGAAGCGGTGAAAAACGTCTCCTCCCGGATTCGCCAGACCCAGGACATCCTCGGCCGACGCATCGCCGTGGAAAACGTTTCGTATTACGCCGCGCCTTACCAGGCGATGGCTGAAATCGACTTCCTCAACGCCGTTCTGGTGGAAGCCGATTGCGACCTGCTGCTCGATGTCAACAACATCTACGTCAACAGCATCAACCACGGCTACGACGCCAGCGATTTTCTCGCGCGCGTACCCGGTGAGCGCATTTCCTACATCCATATCGCAGGCCATTACGACGAGGCACCGGACCTGAAGATCGATACCCACGGAGCCACTGTAAAGAGCGCGGTGTGGAAATTGCTTGATGAAGCCTATCAACTTTACGGCATTCGCCCTACGCTGCTGGAGCGCGACTTCAACTTCCCGCCATTGGAGGAATTACTGGGCGAACTGGCACAAATTCGCGCCGCGCAAGCTCGTTGCACAGCCACAGCGGCACAGCACGCCCATGGCTGAGCCCTCGCTGTCACTACACGACCAGCAGTTCCGCCTTAGCCGTCATATCCGTGACCCCGAAAACAATCCGCCGCCGCCGGATGTCGAGGAGCGCCGCTTGCAGATCTATCGCGAGTTGTTTTACAACAACCTCGAAGACCTGCTGGCGAGCAACTTTCCGGTCATACGCCGCATTTTGAGCGATACGCAGTGGCACGCCCTGATCCGCGCATTTTTGCGTGATCACCGCAGCAAGACTCCACTATTTCCCGAGATCGGCCGCGAGTTCCTGCGCTTTCTGGAAACACGTCAGGAGACTGGCGCTGGCGACCCGCCCTATCTGCTTGAGCTGGCCCATTACGAGTGGGTTGAGCTGGCACTGGAAATCGAAGATACCCGCATTGAAGACATAGCCCATGATCCGAGTGGCGATCTGGGCCGAGGCATACCCGTTGCGTCGCCGTTGGCCTGGGCACTTGCCTACCTGTGGCCAGTACACCAACTGGGTCCGAATCATTTGCCCGATCAGCCCCCCGAACAACCAACCTTCCTTCTGGTGCGACGCGGCAATGATCAGCGGGTACACTTCAGCCAGATCAATGCGCTGACATTCCGACTGCTGCAACATCTGGAGGAGTTTCCCGCGCAAACCGGCTTGGAACATCTGACCGCACTTGCAGTCGAAGCCGGCGCTCCCGATCAGGAAGCCTTCGTGCAACAAGGTTTACACATGTTGTCGCAACTACACAGTGGCGGCGCAATTCTGGGCACCCGCCCCAAAGCCAAGGAGTGACAATGAAAGCAATGTTGATAGAGCTCGCACAAGGACTACGTGAACGCCTCAATGGCATTGGTGAATGGCTGGCGCCACTGGGGCTTCGCGTGATTCTGGCATGGGAGTTCTGGGAATCGGGCATGGAAAAACTCAACGGCCAAAATTGGTTTGCCGATGTGCCGTGGGCGAGCTGGCAAGTCGGGTTTCCCTGGCCTTTCAACCTGCTTCCGGTAGATGCCAACTGGTTTTTGGCGACATGGAGCGAACTGATTTTCGCGGTAATGCTGCTGCTGGGCCTGTTTACCCGCTTCACTGCGTTTTCGCTGTTCATCGTCACCGTGGTCGCCACCGTAGCGGTACACTGGCCCAACTCGTGGGATAGCTTGAGCGAGTTGTGGAAGGGTTACGCCATCACGGCGAAGGGCGACTTTGGCAACTTCAAGCTACCGTTGCTGTTCATGATCATGTTGCTGCCACTGATCCTGAAAGGTCCGGGCAAGCTCAGCCTCGACACCCTGTTGGTGCGCGCAACTGGCGTTGGCCCTGCGGCTGATCGCGGCGATGCACTGGCATGGGGCATTGCGCTGGTTGCGCTTGGCCTGCCACTGGCGATGATGATCCCGACTCTGGGCTTCGTGCTGGCTGGTGTTGGTGTGTTGGCAGCGATTGCATCTCGGCTGTTACGCGTTTGACTGCGCGTGCAACGCGTAGGCCCATCCGCTGACTGATATCCTGTGGCGCATGGACGCGCCCACCCCCACTAACCGGCTCGGCAATCGCTTTCGCGGGTTTTTGCCCGTGGTCGTCGATGTTGAAACCGGCGGATTTGAATGCGAACGCCACGCGCTGCTGGAAATTGCCGCGCAATTGGTTGAAGTTGATGCACAGGGTTACCTGCGTCCGGGCGAGCTGATTTCAACCCATGTCGAGCCGTTTGCCGGCTCGGAAATCGATCCGCGATCACTGGAAATTACCGGAATTGTGGTCGACCACCCGTTCCGGGCCGCGCTTGAAGAACGCGCTGCGCTTGATCGCATCTTTGTGCCGATCCGCGCTGCCGCCCGCCGTCACGGCTGCCAACGCGCTATATTGGTCGGCCACAATGCCGCCTTTGACTTGGGTTTTGTCAACGCAGCGGTGCGCCGCACCGGCTACAAGCGCAACCCGTTCCACCCGTTCAGCACGTTCGACACCGTGTCGCTGGCCGGCATGGCCTTCGGCCAGACCGTGCTCAGCAAAGCGGTGATCGCCGCTGGCCTTGATTGGGATGACAGCGAAGCGCATTCAGCGGTTTACGATACCGAGCGCACCACCCAACTATTCTGCCAGATCATCAATCGCTGGCAGCAGATGTCGATTCAGACGCGAGCGCAGGCGACCAAGCCTGCATGATCGGCTGCGCCCCGGCGCTTCGCTCGGTCGCTCACAGGGTGAGCTCCTACAAAAACCAATGCTTTGCTTTTGTGGGAGCCCACCCTGTGGGCGAACGAACGCCACAGTGCGCAAAGACACGACATCCGCGGATCGGCTCATGCGACAGTGCGTAAACCCGCCTACCGTTGATCATCCGGTGAGCCCGTACCGAGCACGCTGCGATAAACACCATAGCCGCTGATCGCCATCCATGCGATCTGCATGATCAATGCCGGCACATTCAGACCCTGGTCGTAGAGCAAGGACGTAGCGATCGCGGCTGCACCAAGTAAATTGATGAGTGGAAACCACAGGCTATCACCGCGCAAGCGCCGCGCCATCAACGCGGCATAAGCACCCAGAACCACCAGTACGCCGAGCAGGCCGAGCACATCAAACCAGGTCAGAGTCACGCGCTACCTCGCCGTTGTCTTACTGCTTCAAACAGAGCTACGCCGGCCGCCACCGAGACATTCAGGCTTTCAATCTCGCCTGGCATCGGAATGCTGACCAAGCCATCGCAATGCTCACGGGTGAGGCGGCGCATACCCTCTGCCTCACCACCCACCACCAGCGCCACGCGCCCGGATAAATCGGTGTCGTAAATCGGGGTGCCGGCGCTGCCATCCAACCCGTAAATCCAGACGCCCTGATCGCGCAACTTGCGCAGGGTACGTGCCAGGTTGGTCACCTGCGCAATCGGCAAGCGATCAGCGGCACCGGCGGACGTTTTGCGGACGGTCGCGGTGACGCCCGCCGCACGATCACGCGGCACCACCACCACCGTCACGCCGGCAGCGGCAGCACTACGCAAGCACGCGCCGAAATTGTGCGGGTCCTGCACGCCGTCGAGTACCAGCACCAGCGCGCGCTCAGCGCCCTCGATCAACGCCGCCAGTTGCGCTTCATCCAGCGTCGGCGCACCGGCGTAGCGGGCTGCCGCGCCCTGATGGCGGACTTTTCCGGCGACACCGCTCAGCGCCTGTTCGTTGACCCGCCGTACCGGAATTTCCTTGGCGCGCGCCGTCTGCTCGATCTCGGTCAGACGCGGATTACGCCCGCCCGCTTCAATCAGCACTTCCTTGACGTGCTCGGCATCGTGCTCCAACGCCGAGGCAACCGCATTGATACCGGCAATCCAGGGGCTACCTGTGCTCATCGTGCCCGCCCCTTGCGCTTGCCTTCCGCGACAACCGTGCCCGCCGGCGACACCAGCCGGAAGTCGATTTTGCGATCCTCCACACTGGCGCGCAGCACCAGGATGCGAACTGCATCACCCAGGCGATAAGCCGCGCCCGTACGCTCGCCGGTCATCTGCTTGCGCACCGGATCAAAATGATAGTAGTCGTTGGGCAACTGGGTGACATGCACCAGCCCGTTCACCTTCGACTCGGTCAATTCGACAAACAACCCGAAGCTGGTAACGCCGGAAATGACACCATCAAACTCGGCACCGACGTGCTGCTCCATCCATGCCGCGCGATAGCGTTCATCGACCTCGCGGGTTGCGTCATCGGCACGCCGGCCACGCTCGGAGCATTGCAACGACAGATGCGCGATTTCGTGCGCGGCATAGGCAAAGTCTTCGGCCACACCGTTGGCCAACGCGTGCTTGATCGCACGATGCGTGAGCAAATCGGCATAACGCCGAATCGGCGAGGTGAAGTGGGCATAAGCCTCAAGCGCCAACCCGAAGTGGCCAATATTTTCCGGGGTGTAAACCGCAAGGCTTTGCGAGCGCAGCAACACCGACTCGATCAGCCCGGCATCAACGCGGGCGCGCACCTTGCGCAGCAGGATGGTGTAATCCATCGGCCGCACCTTCGGCCATGGCGGCAACTTGAGCGCAAACTCGGCCAGAAATTCCTGCAGCTCGGCATATTTGGATTCCGGCGGGCGATCGTGCACCCGGTACGGCGCCGGGATCGCCTTTTTGAGCAAAAACCTGGCCGCCTCGACATTTGCCGAGATCATGCATTCTTCGATCAGGCGATGGGCATCATTGCGCGGCAACATGCCGGCCTGCACCACCTCGCCGCTGGCGCCGAGCACAAAGCGCACCTCCGACGTTTCAAACTCGATGGCACCACGCTTTTGTCGCGCCTGGGCCAACGCTTTGTACAACTGATGCAAATGGCGCAACTGCGGCATCAGCGTGCCGACCGCCGCACTCGCATCCGCGCTGCCACCCTCCAGCGCCTGTGCTACCTGGGTGTAGGTCAGCCGCGCATGCGAGCGCATCACCGCTTCATAAAAACGCGAACCGGTGACCTGACCTTCACGATCAACCTGCATGTCACAGGCAAAACACAGGCGGTCAATCTTCGGATTGAGCGAGCAGATGCCGTTCGACAGCGTCTCCGGCAGCATCGGCACCACGAACCCGGGGAAATACACCGAGGTGGCACGCTGCTGTGCTTCGACATCCAGCGGCGTGCCAAACCGCACGTAATGCGAGACATCGGCAATTGCCACGATCAGGCGGAATCCGTCCTTGTTCGGCTCACACCACACCGCATCATCAAAATCACGGGCATCCTCGCCATCGATGGTGACCAGCGGCGTTGTGCGCAGATCGACGCGACCAGCAATTTCCGCCGCCTCAACTTGCAATGCCACCGACGATGCCTGTTCCAGTACCGGCTGCGGAAACTCATGCGGAATATTGTGCGCATGCAATGCCGCCTGTACCGCCTGCGATGGCGTCAGCTTGTCGCCCAGCACCACCAATACCCGACCAAACGGTGGCCGGCCACGGCGCGGTGGTTCGGTGATCTCACACACCACCAGTTGGCCATTGCGGGCAGCGTTGCGGGCCTCAGCCGGTATGATGATGTCGTGCAGGATGCGGCGATCATCTGGCGACACCGAGCCAACACCGTCGCGCTCTTCAAAGCGCCCCATCACCCGCGTCTGGCGACGCTCAAGCACCTCAGCGATGTTGCCTTCGCGGCGACCACGGCGGTCGATACGTGTGATGCTGACCAGCACCCGATCACCATGCATGGCCTTGCGCAGCTCGGACGGCGGCAGGAAGATGTCATCACCAGCGCCCGAATCCGGGCGCAAAAACCCGAAACCTTCCGGATTGGCGATTACCGTGCCAGGCACCAGATCAAGCTTCTCAGCCACCGCATAGGCACCGCGCCGGTTCATCAACAACTGGCCATCGCGCACCATCGCCGCAAGCCGGCGGGTCAGGGCCTCGAAGCGATCCGGCGCGGTCAACTCCAGGCGTTCCGCCAACTGATCGGCGCGCATCGGATCATCGGCAAGCACCTCGACAATGGCTTCGCGCGACGCTATGGGCCGTTCGTAACGCATCGCTTCACGTTGAGCGTGCGGATCGGGCGACTTGCCCGGATGCCCCGCTCGTGCGGGAGCAGGTTTATTTGCACCACGGCGCGGCGATTTGATTGCCGGCGACGGTTGCGGCAACCATGCTGGGGCTTTCTTGGCGGCTTTGGCGCCGGCTTTCTTTCGGGGTGGTTTTGTCATCCGGGTATCGTACACCAGCACCTACCAAACGGCCGTAGACGCATTGACTTTTATGCTGGATCGCCCTATTGTGTGCGGCTTCCCGACATGTGCGGGATGAGCCCAGGTGGCGGAATTGGTAGACGCACTAGTTTCAGGTACTAGCGGGTAAAACCGTGGAGGTTCGAGTCCTCTCCTGGGCACCAGCTTTAGGGTCCACACCCTCCAAAACCCCGCTCTCATGCGGGGTTTTGTGTTTTCAGGGGCACAAATCCCGCAGCAATCCACTGCCAATACCGGCAAACCAGCTCCAGCACGATCAAAAGCCGTCCGACTGCGGCTCGCGAAAACGTCGTCCCGTGTCGTGCCCGAACCGTTTTCAGCGCAAGCCATGACACGTCGCCGCAATTTGCTGAACCTTGATGTTTTCCCGAAGGAAACGTCGCGCAGCCGTCAAGCGCAGCGAGTCCGCAGGACGCACGCAGGGAGGGACTCGACTCCCTGGCTCAGCGCTGTTTGTTGGCTTGGGACAGGACCGAGGCCGCCAGCTCTTTCGTTTCTTTGGCGTAACGGTCGCTGGCCAAAACGCGTGCGGCCTTGTCTTCCATCTGGGCACCGGTCTGTTTGTCACCGCTTCGCTGAGACAGTGCCGAAGCGGCCAGACTCTTGGCCATTTGCGACGAACTGCTGCTTTGCAGCGTTTCCGACGCCAGCCGACCAATTCGTGAGGACGTCTGCCTTGTGTTCTTGGACATCGCTTCTCCTTTCACATCAAGATTTGGAGACGGGCCGGAACGGCACCACCTTATTGCCTTGGGCTGGTTGGTCATCAACCGGCTTCTGGGTTGCTTTCAACCGTGCAAACTCCACGACATTGGTTTTGCCCTGGAAGTAGCCTTCTGGCAATCCGGCGAGTGCTTCCACGTCGCCCGCAGCTAGTCCGATGTGCCTCGGGATAGCTTCCAAAGGCATGACCTTCTCTTCGACCAAGAGATCGATGGTGCGGCGAAGCAGACGTGGCTGCTCTGGTCGACGATCCTCGTCACCGGGTTCTGATTTCGCACCCCACCGAGCAGAGCGACGCTTGAAAAGCATCAGAGCGCCATCTTCATCCAGCATCTCAAGCGCCTTCAGCCGCATGATGATCGCCGCCGCCGACACGCCCCAACGGCGCTTCAGCAGCAGCAAGTCATCCAGGGTCGGTGGCACGCGAACTTCGCTGGCGAACGTTTCGGCGGGCAGCAAAAATGCCCCTGCGAAACGGTGTGCCTGCGCTTCCATCATTTTGTGGCGCGCGTTGTCTGTCGTGCGCTGAATGTGACGATGCAGGATCAGATGCCCGACCTCGTGGGCAAGATCGAAGCGACTGCGGTACCCATTGTTTTTGTCGGCGGACAAAAGAATGAGCGCTCGCCCCAATGCTTCACTCCAAGCCGACAGCCCTTCAATCTGGGCAACGCCGGTTTCTTCCCGAACGAGGATGACCCCAGCGCCTTCCACGGCCAGCGCCAAGTCTTGAATCGCCGAACGGCCCAAATGCCACAGGTTCCGGCATTCGCTGGCAGCCTTCTCGATGTCCTCGTTAGTGATCTCTTCTGGATCGGTGTAATCACGAGAGGGCAAATTGACATCGGGGTAGTCAACGTACTCCATCAGGGCAGCCGCCACGTCCTGGGCCCACTCAAGGCGGGCCTCAAGCATGGCTCGTGCAGCGACGTGTGCTGACGCGTTGCTGCGAAAAAGCGGCAACGACAACTTCGCCCCGGGCGCACGCGTAAACCATTCCGGCGTGACGTTGACCACGCCAGCAAGGCGTTCAAGCGCGTCACGCTCGGGCGCTTGCGTTCCTGCGCGCCACTTGCTGATGGTCGCCGGAGATACGTCGACCATTGAGGCCAGCTGGACTTGAGTCAGGCGACGGGCCGCAAGAATTTGGCAAAGTCGATCTTTCAGAAATCCTTGTACACCGCCCCTGCTCATGATCCTGTTCCGTCTTTGTCTTGTTGTTTGCCAATGTTCTTCTTCAGCTTCGGCACAGCCAAATCGTCCTGGCCTGCTGTCGGCTGCTGGTCGTAACGCTTGATGAATGCGTCAATGGGTTCCCGGAAAAGCCAGCCTTGCATGTGGCGATCTGGAACCGCAATTTCGATGGAGACGGGTGTGTCCGGCTGGCTATGCAGCAATCTTGCAAAGCAGGCCACGACGAACACAACCGCTTGGAATGGCTCCACGTAGCCTGAAAAGAGCCCGGGTTGGACCAGTGGCTCGATGGCTGCGTTCGCCAGGGACATCTGTTTTCGGGTTTCACTACGCCGCCCGCTGTTCCAGACCCCATACTTGGTGTTGAACCGTGCCAAGGTGAAGATCCCAGACCGGCCTGTGACGATCTGATTGCCGCGTAGCGGTGAAGGAGATGCGTCTGCAACGGCGAGTGCGCGAAGGAAGGACTCATTCATGGAGAACATGGGCTAAATGTTTCGTTTTGTCTTCCGTCGACGACATCTGGCGTTTCGCCAAGATATGCCGCGTGGCCAATGTGATGCGACCCTACCTGGAGAGCGTCGGATGAGTGCGGCCACCCCAAATGTCGCGATCGACCCGGCTAAAACCGGCTGAGAGGTAATCTGGGCTTGTCTTTCAGATGGTGGCCAGGGACGGAATCGAACCGCCGACACGGGGATTTTCAATCCCCTGCTCTACCGACTGAGCTACCTGGCCGAAAAAAACACACCCAGTTGCAGGGTGAGCAGGGAATGATAGCGGCCCGACATTTATCGCGCAAGCCCTGATCGACTCAGAGCCTAGCTGTTTGATGCCCCGAACACGCATTCAAGCCGAATCGCGACGCACACCGAAACCGACACGGGTCACTCGTTGTCCCGATAAATCAAATCGATCAATTCGCCATCCGACGCGAACAATGCGTATTCATCCGTATCCAGCGCCTCGGCAAATGCGGCTGGCTGGCGAAAACGCCGGCCCCACGCACGAACCCACTCAGGCACGCGCGGGTCATCGATCAGCATCACGTCATCGCCTGCTTCATCGCTCATCGCCATGCCTCGCTCATGCTGCAACCTGCGTTGACGCCTGCCCCATCCGATGCTGGTGCGTGATGATGGTCACGAATTGAAACATACCGGATGAACCAGGCTCAAGAACTTCCTTGCATGGTCGATATCGGATCATAACGCATCATTTTTTGTGCGTTTGCTGCACGCGAAGCGACAGCAGTGATGCCCATCAAACCCGGGGACCTAGCATGAACACCAAGATGATCGTTTTGACCGTATCCTTTGCCGCATGTCTCGCCCACATCGCAGGCGACGCCATGGCCGCATGCGGCCCAGATGCTTTCAAGATCGACAGCTTCGAACCCAGCGAAAAAACCCGCGCTGGCGGGCGCAGGGTATATTCGCTGAAAGGCGTCCTGGTCAACACCTGCGCCGAAGCTGCCGCTGCCGAACTCAAGGTGGACGGCAAGAACGATGCTGGCGAGATAGTGCGCTCGGAAACAGGCTGGCCTGCCGGCTCCAACAACATCGACCCAGGCGCCAGCGTCAAATTTGATCTTGGCCCCCTGTTCCGCTATGACGACAAGATCAAATATTTCGGCATCAGCATCAGCAACACCAAGAGCTGGTAAGCAATTGCGCTTGTCTTGGCACGCTGGCCAGGAGCCACTCGGCCAACCTGGCCAGCGACGCATTTCGCAATCCATCGCCCGCGCCGGGCCACTCCAATGCTGGCATACGCCATCTGCTGCGCGCCCCAAAAACCCGTACGCGCCGATACTCAGCCCCATCGTGATTCACGCAGGACAGCGCTATCAATATTCCCAGCCAACCGCGCTCTGGAATACACGGACGCACCGCCTTAATTGATCGTGATCTGCTTCTCGAAACCTGCCACCCGCAGGATGTTGCGTAGTGCCGGGCTGCAGTTGACCAGGTGGATCGATGCCTGATGGGCGCGTGCCCGCTCGCACAACAGCATCAACATACCCAAAGCCGAGCTGTCGATGCGCTCGGTGCTGCCGGTATCCACCACATAACTGCGCGGATCGATATCCTGGTTGATGTACGCATCGCGAAATGCGCGGTGGATAGAGAAATCAAAACCATCCTCCAGCCTCAATGTGAGGCAATCGCGTTCTTTATCGTATTCGTGGCTTACGCTCATGACCTTGATCCCGATAGCGGCCCAGCCAGACAACGGCAACGCCAGATTGTTAATCAGAAAAGCTCCACTTCACCCGCTGCGATGGACGTTTGCAATGCGGGCCCCTTGCGCCTTGCCAGTGATTGATCTCGGCGCAAACTCAAACGCTGGCGCATGCGCTCGAGCTGTTCCAGGCGTTGTTGACCGGAATCGGGCCTAGCCATCTCATGAAGCTCGCGGATGCTTTCGCTGGTGATCCCCTGCAGATCAACCAGGCCCTGCCGTGTCTGTGCCAGCAGTTGGCTGAGAATGTCTTCAAACTGGAGCGATCGCACCGTCGTGGCCACATCGGCCGCCAACTCGCGATTGATCGTGGATACCTTGTCGGCCACCTCGGAGACCCGCTGCTTGCTGCGATTGACATGCGCCATCATCGAGTCGATATCACCTTTTGCGGAGAGCGCCACGCTCATATCCTGTGATGCCAGCCGGCCAACCAACTGATGCAGTTGCTGCATCGCATTGCGCGCGCGCTCGACATGGGTACCGATTTTTTCGTTGAACTGGTTGGAATGTTTGGCAAGATTGCGTATCTCGCCGGCCACAACGGCAAAGCCTCGCCCCGCCTCACCGGCACGCGCCGCCTCGATGGCTGCATTGAGAGCCAACAGATTGGTTTCCTCCGCTATCGTATCGACGTTGCGCAACAGCGCAAACACCGCATCCATCTCCTCGCTCATTTCATCGATGCGATAGACGATACGCAGACTTTCGCTGGAAAGCTGCAAGATCAGACCGACGAAATGCTCCAGCAGATCTGCCGTGCGCTGGGTGAATTGCGCGTGGGTGATGCCACCATTACCGCCGCTGGCATCAATCAATTCAGCCATCAAGGCACGTTGTTGCGTCGTTTTTGCATTCAGACCTTCAAAGCCGTGACCAAGCTCCAGGCCCGCATCACGAATGATATCGATTGCCTGCATGACCTCCTTGAGGCTGTGGCCCAGTTCCTCCAACACGGTGGCATGCACCTCATTCAATGCCGGTGACATTAAAGTCTCGCTTTCGTCCGAGCGCGCATCCCGGGTGCCAAGCAGTTCCGCCTGCCGCTGATGCAGCACCATCCAGATGCAGGTCATGGCCGCAACAACCAGCGCAGAGCCAAAAGTGGATTTCAGCAGGAAGATAGCGGTAAACGCCACGATACTCGCGGCCATCCCAATCCACATCGTGTTGTTTGTCATCTGCTTCATGATCCTACCTACCTCTGCCTTGAAGGCAATCAAGTACCGCTCAAGTACGTCGCGCAGCGCAAGACAATGCAACCAACCTCGGCGCAATGGCTTCCAACGGCAATTCTTCAACTACGCTACCCGCCAGCATTGCTGCATGCGGCATTCCCCACACAACGCAGGTTGCTTCGTCCTGACCAATGGTGTGCGCACCCGCTTCGCGCATTTCAAGCAGGCCCTGGCTTCCGTCATCGCCCATGCCAGTACAAATCACGCCAATCGCACCCTTGCCCACAGCACGGGCGACCGAGCGGAACAGCACGTCAACACTGGGCTTGTGGCGGCTGACGGGGGGGCCATCGTGCAAGCGGCAGATGTAACGCGCGCCATCGCGCACCACCAACAGGTGAACGCCACCGGGAGCGACATAGGCATGCCCCGGTAGAATCGCCTGGCCATCACGGGCTTCGGCAACACGCATCGGCGATGCGGCATCCAGTCGCGCCGCCCATGGGCCACTGAACTGCGCAGGGATGTGCTGGGTGATCACAACAGGTGGTGCATCGGGAGGCATCGCCGACAACAACACGCGCACCGCCTCGGTGCCACCCGCTGAAGATCCAATCGCAATCACCGTGCCAGCGGCTGGCAATAACCGCCTGTTATCCGGCGGCGGCAGTATTGCATCCGGCGACAACTTGGCCACCACAGCAGCAACCGATGCACGCATGCGCGGCTTGCTGCGCGCCGCAGATTTGACCTTGGCGATGATCTCATCGCTGTAAGCGTCAAAACGTCCGGTCAAATCGGTGCCCGGTTTGGATACAAAATCGACGGCACCAATCTCCAGCGCGCGCAAAGTGATTTCAGCACCATCACCCGTGAGTGTTGAAACCATCACCACCGGCATCGGGCGCAGACGCATCAGATGATCGAGAAAGGTTACTCCATCCATATGCGGCATTTCGACATCCAGCGTCAGCACGTCCGGGTTCAGTTCCCTTATTTTCTCGCGCGCGATCAACGGATCGGCGGCGGTACCTACCACCTCGATCCCAGGGTCCGACGACAGCATGGCGGTGAGCATCTTGCGCACCAACGCAGAATCGTCGATCACCAACACGCGTATCTTTGAGCTCACTTCACACTCCCTAGAAAAGCTCCACTTCACCGGCAATCGGATCTGCTTTGAGTTTGTTCAAGTAGCCACGCTCGCGCACCGCAACGGTATCGTTATGCATGCTGCGCAACTGCCGCACACGCACTTTCCCGGACATTGGAAAATACTGCACATGGCGAGGATAAATATCGCCAAGGTCCTCGGCTGTGACCACCAGATTTTCGACCTGAAGGTAGTGACGCACAAACTCGATATTGCGTTTCCCCACGTCAGTCATTTGCGCCAACACCCGCCCACCGCCAAAAACTTTCACTTCAAGCTCATTTCGATCCGCACCCGCTTTGAGCAAGCTGTTGATTAATTGCTCCATGGCAATGTTGCCGTAGCGCTCGGCGCGTCCATTTGCGTGTGCCACCTCGCTGGCAAACGATTCAGGCAACATGAAGTGATTCATTCCGCCAATCCCCTTGCGCCGATCACGGATACACGCCGATACACATGACCCCAGCACCGTCACCACCGCCTCGCCCTGCGTCGTCACATAAAACTCGCCCGGCAAAATCTTGACCACCACATGATTGAGCAATGGATCAAAGTAGCGATTGACATGCGCAAATCCTGGCTGCACCCGTGCTGGATCAAAGCCCGGAAGCACGCTGGTTGAGCGCCCCGACCAGGAGCTGACCGAAGCGAGCGCAGGCGACTTGGTCATACACGCTTCCTGTAGATCGTCCGTCCCACCAGATCAAACGCATCGCTCATGCCATGCAGCGATTCCGAATGACCAAGAAACAGAAAGCCGCCCGGCGCCAACAATTGCGCGTAGCGGGCAAACAAACGTTGCTTGGTCGGGTTGTCAAAGTAGATCACCACATTGCGACAAAATATTGCATCCAGTGGCCCCTTTATCGGCCAATCGTGGAGAAGGTTTAGCTGTTTGAATGTAATAAGATCACGCACGCTCTGCGCGACTATCACCTGACCATCGTTGCCACCACGCCCCGAAAGAAACCAGCGTTTTCGGCGTTGTTCGCTCACCCCTTGCAATCGATCCAATGGATACATCCCCTGTTGCGCCACAGTCAGCGCACGCAGCGACAAATCGGTTGCAAGGACGCGTGAAATGCTCTGTGCCCGGTTGCCCAGCGCTTCAGCCATCACCATCGCAATCGAATACGGCTCCTCGCCACTGGAGCAGCCCGCAGACCAGATACGTATCCTGGGATTGGCCGCACCCGCAAGGGCTGGCAACAGCTCCTGCGCCAGATAGTCGAAATGATGGTTTTCCCGGAAGAAGCTGGTGACATTGGTGCTGATCGCACTGGCGAGCGGGTCCAGCTCGTCCTCGGGTTGCGAGCGCAATCGTTGACAGTATTCGGCAAAACTGCTCAACCCAAGCTCACGTAAACGGCGCATCAAACGGCCATACACCAGTTGCCGTTTGTTGGCACCGAGCACGATGCCGCAGCGCTCGAAAACGAAAGCAGCGATGAACTGAAAATCCTCGTCGCGCAGTGCTATCGCGGTGTCGCCACTCGCCTCGCGCGGCGGCGCCGCATCTGCGGAAGCACGCATATCAGTCGCTGGCATCGTCTTAGAACTCGGCCCAGCCGTCATCATCATGACTGGCCGCAGACGGCTTGGCCGCGGACCGGGCGGGTTTGGAGTGCTTGGGTTTGGCTTCGGTTCTGCCTAGATTGCCGTCCGCCTTGCCTTCGACCGAAGCAGCTCCCGATCCGTTTGCTGCCGACACCTTCGTCTGCAACGCAGGGTCAACTCGTGTTGCAGCCGGCTTCGACTTTACCGACGATGTAGCCGATCTGGCTGTTGCGCTGACGGACGCTGTTGCGCCACCGGAGGCCTGCCCCTGTGTGTGAAAGAAACCGATTTGATGCGACAAGGTTTCCGCCTGATCCTGCATGGCACGGCTGGCGGCGGCCGCTTCTTCCACCAGTGCTGCATTTTGCTGTGTCATCTCATCCATCGACATCACCGCGCGATTGACCTGGTCGATACCTGCGGTCTGCTCATGGTTGGCGGCGGCAATTTCGCCAACGATATCGGTGACCTTGTTGACCGATTCCACGATCTGTGCAAGCGTCCGCCCCGACTCATCGACCAGCGCAGTGCCTACACCAACTTTATCGACGCTATCGCTGATCAGCCCCTTGATTTCCTTGGCTGCACCCGCGCTGCGCTGCGCAAGATTGCGCACTTCGCTGGCCACCACGGCAAACCCGCGGCCCTGTTCGCCGGCACGCGCTGCTTCCACTGCCGCGTTGAGCGCAAGCAGGTTGGTCTGGAACGCGATCTCGTCGATTACCCCGATGATGTCGGCGATACGTCGGCTGCTGGTGTTGATCTCGGCCATTGCATTCACCGCCCGCGATACTACTTCACCACCGCGCTCGGCCTGCTCGCGTGCGCCACGGGCAAGCTGATTGGCTTGGCTGGCGTTTTCCGCGTTCTGGCGGACGGTGGCAGTCATCTCCTCCATGTTCGCCGCTGTTTCCTCAAGGAACGAGGCCTGTTGCTGGGTGCGACCCGACAGATCGTCGTTGCCGGCTGCGATTTCATGCGATGCGTTGCGCACCGATTCCGAGCCGGCACTCACCTGCAACACAATCTCACTGAGCTTGGTATCCATCTCGCGCAGCGCCGTCAATAAGCGATCAACCTCGTTGTCCGACTTTTCATCGGCATCGATGTGGGTTCCCAGTTCGCCATGAGCGATGCGGTTTGCCACACCCAGCGCGGTGTTCATCCGTGCGGTCAATGTCTTGATGAACACGAGATCAAAGCCCAACGACAACAACACACTGAGCAAAATCAGGCCGGCGATCACCAGAAACACCATGCGGCTGGCCGCCATTTGCGTTTCAACCTTGGCAAAAGCAACTTCGGTTGCCACGGTCAGCAAATCGCTTATCGCGCGCTGAGTCGGGTCGAATGCCGGCATCACTTTCATCGTTTCCAGAGCCAGAGCACCTTCATAATCCTCGTCTGCCAGATAGTCCGCCATGTCGACATAGGCGAGTCGCAATTCTTCGCGCGCCTGCATGAAGCGCTCGAGCTCGGTCATGACCGCCGGGTCGGTTACGGCGGCTTGCAGATCGGCAATGCTCTCGCCCACACTTTCCATCGTCGCCTTGACCCGCGGCAAGGTTTCGGCAACCACCGACGCACTCTCCGACAATGCGGCGCGCCGCAGATCAACACCAATCAGATTCATGTCGGCACTGATCCGTGCCAACGATGATGCCTCCAGCAATTCCACATCGAAGAAACCACGCAATGCCGTACTTGTATGACCCAAGCCCCACAAGCCCACACCACCCACCAGCAACTGAAAAAACACGACCGATGCCAGCCGCAGCAGCATCCGACGCTTGATGGTGAATGAACCCAGTTTCAGCAATTTGAACACGACGTTTCTCCTGATGACTTAATTTGCGCTCTCAAGCTCAGTTGCCGAGTGCTCCAGCACCGGCAACGCTTTTTCGAGCTGTTGCCATTCCTCGGTGCGAAGCAACTTGTCGACCTGGAGCAACAACACCATGCGCTCACCCGACGGCACCAGCCCACCCAGATAATCGGCGTTTACCGCCTGCCCGAAATCGGGCACCGCGGACACCTGCTCGGGATCCACATCAAGCACATCGGACACGGCATCAACCACCATACCGAAGTGACGACCTTCAACAGCGACGATGATGGTTACCGTCAGGTCATCACGTTCCTGCTCGGGCAGATTGAAGCGCAGACGTAAATCCATGATCGGCACGATGGCACCGCGCAGATTCAGCACGCCAAGAATGAACGGCGGCGATTGCGGAATCCGCGTGACCTTGGACCAACCTCGGATTTCCCGCACCGACAGAATATCGACCCCGTAGTCCTCGCCGGCCAACGCGAACGTGAGGTATTGATTGACCGCTTTTACTTGCGCGGTGGCCGCCCTTGTCTGCATCTGTTTCATCACGCTCTCCTGTAACTGCTCACGCGACCAGCTTGCGGTGTGCAAGCCGCACCAGACCCGCAACATCAACGATCAGGGCGATCGATCCATCGCCAAGAATCGTTGCCCCCGACAATCCCTGAACCCGTTTGTAATTGGTTTCCAAAGATTTGATTACGGCTTGCTGTTGGCCGAGCAATGCATCGACCAACAAACCGGCTCGTGCGCCGTCGCCTTCGACCACGATCACGATGCCATCGCAAGGGTCACTGACTGCCCCTTGACAGCCAAACGCGGCATGCAAAGGAATGATCGGCAACACTTCTTCGCGAAAGCGGAAGACTTCACGCCCGGCGCCAAGCCGGATGATCTGCTCGCGCTTGATTTGCAACGACTCGACCACAGAGACCAATGGCACGATGTAGCTTTCACCACCCACCGCTGCGGTAAGGCCGTCGATGATGGCCAGGGTAAGTGGCAACGTGATCGTGAACACCGAACCAGCACCAGCCTTGGTCTGCACGCCCACCGTGCCGCCCAGTTCATTGACGTTGCGTCGCACCACATCCATGCCGACACCGCGCCCGGACAGATCGGTCGTTGCCTCAGCAGTCGAAAACCCTGGCTGAAAAATCAGCTCGGCGACTTCATCGTCCGTCAAGCCATCCACAGACGTAATCAGGCCACGCTCGATGGCCTTGCGCGCGATGGCGTCGCGGTTCAATCCAGCACCGTCGTCGCTGACCTCGACAGTGATGTTGCCGCCTTGATGAAAAGCATCCAGGCGCAAGGTTCCGGTCGGGTTCTTGCCGGCAGCGACGCGTCGATCCGGCATCTCGAGACCATGATCCACTGCGTTGCGCACCAGATGCACCAGCGGGTCACCGATCTTTTCAAGTACGGTCTTGTCGAGTTCAGTCTGCTCGCCATGCAGCTCCAAGTTCACCTGTTTGCCCAGCTTGCGCGAGATATCGCGTACCAGACGCGGAAAGCGCTGAAACACGACGCTGATCGGCAGCATGCGAATGCGCATGACGCTTTCCTGCAATTCTCGGGTGTTGCGTTCGAGTTGATTCAACCCCGCGCGCAATGCCTCAAGGCGCGACAGGTCAAAGTGTTCGCCCAACTGCCCGAGCATCGACTGCGTGATTACCAGTTCGCCAACCATGTTGATCAGGGCATCCACCTTGTCGATACTGACCCGGATCGATCCCGACTCGGCGGCGGCAGCACTGGGCGCATTTTCGACCCGCAGCGCTGTCGGCTTTTCGCTGGCCCGGACAATTGGAACCGGGTCTGAACCCGTGCTTGTGGAGCCCCCTGCATTTGCCGTTGGCGTCGAACACTCAATGGCAGAATTGCCTGGAATTGCGCTCGACTGGCGCGCTATGGTCAGCTCACAGTCGCCGTCAGCCCAGTCAAAAACCGCGTCAATCTGCTGCCGCTTGACTTTGCCAGCAAGGTTTATATCCCATGCGATATAGCACTGCTCGGGATCGAGAACGTCCAAGGCCGGCACGCCATCCACATGTGCGCAAATATCCAACTCGCCCAGATCCGCGAGTTCGCGGAACATCCGCAATGGGTCGTTGCCCGAGCGCAGCAGTCCGGGTTTGGCGCGAAACCCAATCACCCAGTCACTGGTTTCGTCAGACGCAGGCGGTACATCAACCTGCTTGTCTGACGGCAGCTCATTGCTGGCAACCGCAGATAGCTGTTGCCGCAGCTCATCCAATAATGCGTTGGTAGACTGATTTGCGGATGTCACGCCTTTTTTGGCGCGCTCCAGCATGCCGCGCAAGGCATCGACGCAACGCAGCAGCAATTCGACCACCTCCACCGTCACCGCGCGTTTGCCGGAGCGCACACCATCAAGCAGCTCTTCGGCGACGTGGGTGAATGCCGCTATTTCCTGGAATCCAAAAGTAGCCGAACCGCCCTTGATGGAGTGCGCCGCGCGAAAGATAGTGTTGACCAACTCGCTGTCTGCCGCTCCGGTATCGAGCTTGAGCAAGGCCGACTCCATCGCATCCAGCCCTTCCAGGCTTTCATCGAAGAAGGTCTGATGAAACTGACTGAGATCGACCTGGCTCATGACTTCAGCCCAATACGCGGCGAACGGTTGCGAGCAACTGATCGGGATCGAACGGCTTCACCAGCCAGCCGGTTGCGCCGGCAGCTTTGCCTTCCTGCTTCTTTTCCGGGTTCGACTCGGTCGTCAGCACCAGTATTGGCACGCCGCTGAAGCCCGGAAGCTTGCGGATCTCGCGCACCATGCTGATGCCATCCATGCGCGGCATGTTGACATCAGCCAATACCGCATCAAAGGGCTCTGCCTTGGCTGCATCAACCCCCGCCACGCCATCCTCGGCTTCCTTTACCTCAAAGCCGGCGCCCTTGAGGGTAAAGCTCACCATGCCACGCATGGATGCGGAATCATCGACCACCAATATCTTTTTGCTCATGCGTGCGTCCTCGCCTGTATCGTCATCAATTCTGAGAGTTGATCAATCATCGTTCAATGCGTGTCTTTCAAGCCAAGAGCCTTATCCAAACCAAGCAAGCCAGCATCGCGGCGAAGAATTGTTTCCGACATTTGCCACGAAACGCTTATTCCACGCGCTTTGCTGTCACGTACAAACGCATACAGCAGTTGCAGGCCAGCCGAGTCGGCAGAGCGCATATCAGTGGCATCGAGAATGATTTCATCGCCCGACTCCAACGCCTCGCACAGCATTGCTTGAAGTGCGTTGGCGTTTCCGATACGCAATTCGGCGCCCAATGCAACAACGCGATGCGCGTCCGCTGCTGCGATCTCTGATTTGCGACGCCTCACTCTGGCCATTGGCGACTCCCGTGGTGGCGTGTCACATGACTCCGCACTGACCACTTTATCGGCGCTCCGTGACCAGACTTTAGTGCCGATAATGGGCACTGCGTCGCAAACCCTGCATGCACGGAAAGTGTGATCTGGTCGCTAAAGTTTCTCTGCGCAACGCCGATGATGCTGTGTGAGGGATGATCTGCCACCGATGCAGACATCCGGACACCCGATGCGCCTGACTGTATGTCATGCACTGGGCATACCCGCTGGGTTGGGCACGTTGTGGCAATTGCCAGCACTTATCAAGGGAGTACGTTGGTGAACATTGAACCTGCCAGCCGCCTTGCTCCCGTATCACCGGCTCCGGCGCCGAGTCATCCGGTGTCCTGGACGGTGGGCTCGGTACACCCAGCGCATATGCTGGGGCGCCATCCTGACGGTCGCGTTGCTCTGCGCATTGACGATGAAGAGTTGCTGGCCGACGTTCCACCGGGCACGGTGCTTCCGCGTGCATTCCAGGTGCGCGTTACCCGCGCCGGCGTAAGGCCTGAGCTGGAACTGGTACGCGACGAGAGTGACGATGACGATGCGGCACGGACACGCGCACTGCTCGCGCTGATCCCACGCCAATCCGGCCTGTCGGGCTTGCTGGCCGAGCTGCATGCCGTAATCAGCGTTGCCGACACATCGCTATCGCCGACCATTAAAGCAGCGCTCGCGCAACTGAACATTGCCATGGCATCACCGGCGAGTTTCGCCGATGCCACCTCGGTGCGACAGACCTTGGAATCTTCCGGAATAGCAATGGAATCCCGATTGCTGCGAGCAATACAGGACAACCGCAACCTGTCACTGAGTGGCGACTGGAAAGCGTCATTGCTGCGGCTGACCGCAGCCTTGTCGAACTATCCAGCAGCAGCGCCTGCCGACAGCCGCAGTGATTTGCAGCCGCCACAGCCAGGCCGCGATCTGCCACGACAACCGCGGGCAGCACGCGTTCCATGGCGCGGTAATGCGTCAGATTGGGGTCGGTTTCATCATGCCGCACAAGGGGTGATTGCACGGCAAACTATCACGCAGCTACAGGCCGGCGCAGTGTCGCCTACGTGGCTATTCGAGATACCCATGCACGGCCGTGGCGGACTGGATGTATTGCAAATCCGGCTGCTGCCAACGGCTTCCGGCGCGGACAGCGATCCGGGCTGGTTGATACAAATTGCCATCGACCTGCCGTCATTGGGTGCCATCGGCGCAGATATCCGAATCGTCGAAAATCGGGTGCGACTACAGTTCTGGGCCGAAATCGCTGCCGTCGCACGGCGCATTGAGACCTCGCTGACCAGCGTCGCCGACCGTTTGCAACGGCACGGATTGGTTGTTGAACACGTTGCCTGTCGCTATGGCTGCCCTGAATCTTCACCGGGCACCAGCGGCAGCCTGGTGTCGGCAACAGCATGACCCGTAAAGGATCGCGATGAGCACTCCACGCGAAGCTCGTTTGCACCTGCCTGGCAGTCACCGCAAGAACGTGGGTTCTGTGGCAATACAGGAGCTTGCGCCGCTCGCACAGCAATTGGCCGCACAGCACGGTATTACCCTCACATCCGATACTGCGCTGCTGCAATGGCTGGCCCAGGCCAGCGTGCCGAACCAGCTTGATGCGCCAGCATGCGCGGCCATCGCCGTGGTCATGCAGCAATTCTACGCACTGTCCTTACCCGGCGGCGGCGACGGTGGAGCCCGCTGACACAGATAGTGCTTCACAGCATGGTGCTCAGGCATTATCGCGGTGAAGACGCACGATCAATTCGGCTTCTTCAAAGCTCAGCCCGCAATCCAGCGATACCTGCTCGACACTCGCGCCACGGCTGGCCATGCGATGCGCCAGTTCATACGAACGCCCGGCATTGCCAGCGGTGTCGTACATGCGCAAATGCGACATGCGCTCAATACCCTGGCCGATTTCAACCAGTCGGCGCTCCATGTGTTCAAGCTGACGACGAAACGCATCACTTGGCGTGTGATCCTGCGGCGATGGCGCTTGTGCTCTTTGTCGAAACAGCGCGATCAACAGCGCCAGGTTGACCAGGCCGACAATCAGTGCAATTGCCAGCAAAAATAATGCACCTGCAGTCATGGCGGGCCTCCAGCATCGTTGTGAGAATTACCGGTAATCGCGTCCGGGTCACACAGGCGCGTCACGTCCAGCAACGCCGTAAAGCCCGATGCGCTACGGATCACCCCGCGTACCGGATCATGGACGCGCGCCGTTCGGCCAGCCGGGGGCGGGCCAACTGCATTTTCATCAAACCGGATCAACTCGCCGACAGCTTCAACCAGCAATCCGGTTTTTTCGCCCTCGCTATCAAGTACCAGCACACGAACGGCGGCATCGTCACAGCACACTCCGCCACGAAGCGCGAGACGCATTCGGCCATCAAGCACCGGCAGCAAACGGCCGCGCAAGTTCATCAGCCCGCGCATCGCAGCCGGCGCGCCCGGCACTGGGGCAATATCCTGCGGCCGGATCACTTCCTGCACGCGGCACACTGGGGCCGCATAACTCTGACCGGCCAGGGTAAAGCCGATCCAGGATTCGCTATTGCCATCGGCAGGTGGCAACGCATCGAGGGCTTCATCTTGCGTCACGTTGCAACTCCTGGGAAAGCGACTCAGTCAGACCCTTCACATTGAGCACGGCGCATAGCGGTTCGCTTGCCATGCCAGCCAACCATGGACGGCTTGCCGGGTTATCACGCCAACGTACATTCTCCGTAGCAATCACTTGCATTGCATCGACAGCATCCACCGCCAGCAGCCAACGGCCATCGGCAAGGGATAAAGCCAGCATGGGCGCATTACGTGCCGCATCACCGGGCACAATAATGCGTGCAAGATCGACCACGTGGCAAACGCGTCCATCGTGATCGCTGTTGCCCAACAACCACGGCAGCGATAACTGCGACCTCGCCAATGGCTCAGGCACCGGCCCGACCCATTCCACTGCGCTCTTGGCAACCGCAAGCTGCAAGCCGGAAACATTGCACAGGTAATACGCGTTCGCAGCATCGGCGACGCGTTGCTTCAGCTCTTCGCTGCAAGCGAGCGTTGCCAGTTCCTCGCCTTGCGCGCCATCCGTCACAACGACTCCATGCGCAGAGTCGGGCTGAGGCGTGACATCAAGCAATGCCGCAATGTATTGGTCAACCGCATCATCACGCGGCGCCATGCCGGCACTGGCAGCGCGTCCAATCATGCTGCACCTGCCTGTGCCACTGGTTGTTCAAACTCAAGCAACTCGCGCAGCAATTCACGATATGCCTCACCGGCCCGGCGCGCCGCCGGCCACGACCCCACCGGCAGGCCGGCACGACTGGCTTCGCGTACCTGGGTGTCGGTGGGCACCACGATACGCGACACCGTATCCGGGTAATCGGCCTTGAGTGAATCCAGACACGTTTGCGAAGCGCGCGTGCGGCTGTCGAACAAGGTCGGCACGATCAGGCAAGGGATGCGCATGCCGCGCGATCGCTCCACCATGGCCAGACTGCGCAGCATGCGCTGCAAACCACCCAATGCCAGAAACTCGGTTTGCGTCGGTATGATCAGGCGCTCGCAGGCGACCAACGCATTGATCATCAGAACGCCAAGCATCGGCGGACAATCGATTACCACGCGTTCAAACCGCCCGTGCAGACGCTGCAATGCTTCGGCCAACACCAAGCCCATACCTGCACGCGCTCCCAATTGGCGATCCAGTGTCGCCATGGCCGGAGACGACGGCATCAACCAGAGCTGTTCAACTGCGGTCGTGCGGATCAGCGCGTTGTCATCTGTCAGTGGCGCATCGCCCACTTTTGCACGGAACAGCTCATACACGCCGGAACCCGCAGCCTCGGCATCAAATCCCAGATAGGTCGTCAACGAACCGTGTGGGTCCATGTCTACCAGAAGCGTGCGCGCAGAACGCTCTGCCAGCAAGCCTGCCAGCGCTGCGGCGGTGGTGGTTTTGCCCACCCCACCCTTCTGATTGGCAACAGCCCAAACTTGCATGCTCACGCACCACTCTCCTGCTGCACATCTGGGTTATCTGAGTTATCGGCAGCTTGCGCAGAATCTTCAGTGGCATTTTGCGTTCCAACACTGCTGCTCGCGCTTGCAGCGTTACTCCCCTGGATTTCATCCGCAGGACTTGCAACGTGCGTCGCAAGATCACTGATGGTGCGCTCGTGACGATCACTGCCCAACACCACGATCAAAACGCGTCGATTCTGATTGCGACCCTCGGCACTGTCGTTGCTGGCAGTGGGGCGCTGTTCACCCCAGCCGATGATTCCGAGCCGATCCGGTGCCACCCCGTGCTCGGCAAATCGCCGTACAACACTGGCAGCGCGTGCTGCCGACAGCTCCCAGTTGGAGGGAAATACAGCCGTGTTGATCGGACGATCATCGGTGTAGCCTTCCACCCGTATTGAATTGTTGAATCGCGAGAAAATCGCGGCCAGTTCATCGAGCACTGCCTGTGCGCTGGGTGCGATGTCAGCTACGCCGCTGGGAAACAGAATGTCGGTCCTGATTTCAACTTCCAGCCATTGCTCATTGCGACGCACCATGATCAGCTTTTCTTCAATCAGTGGAGCCATGGCTGTTTCGATGGCGCTCGCCAGTGCGCGAAGCTCACGCATGGCGCGGTCGCGCGCTTCACGCTCGTCGGTCGCAATACGCTCCGGGTTCATGCCTGAGCGTGACATCTGCGGAATGCCCGGCGTTGCCGAGCGCGGAACCAGGTCTGTCGCGGGCGCTGCCGGTTGAACGGAATCCAGCAGCGACATCTGCGACCCGGATACCGGCTGGATACCCACCTGAATCGGCGTCATTGATTTTGGCTTGCCATGAAATGCCGCAGTCATCGATGAGGACAATACACGGTACTTGCCTTCATTGACCGATGAAATGGAGTACATCACCACGAAAAATGCCAATAGCAAAGTCACCAGGTCGCCGTAAGGAATTGCCCAGGCTTCGTGGTTGACGTGTTCTTCGTGCTTGTGCTTTTTTGCCATGGCCCGCTCAGTGCAAAAAGCCCTGGAGTTTGGACTCGATGTTGCGTGGATTCTCACCTTCGGCGATCGACACCAGGCCCTCGATCATCATCTCGCGCGCGGTGGATTGCGCGCGGATGAGGCTTTTCAGTTTATTGGCCATCGGCAGGAACAACAGGTTGGCGCTGGCGATACCGTAGATGGTGGAAACAAACGCACCGGCAATGCCCGGGCCGAGCGCACTCGGGTCGGCGAGATTTTGCATCACCCCCATCAAACCGAGCACGGCACCGACAATACCCAGCGTAGGCGCATAGATTCCGGCTGCCTCGATGACTTTCGCCGCCTCCATGTCGACATGCTCACGCGCATCCTTCTCCACTTCCAGGATGCCGCGCAATGCCTCGGGCTCAGTGCCATCCACCAACATCTGCAAGCCCTTCTTGGCAAAGACATCGGCTTCCACTTCGATGGCGGGTTCCAGGCCAAGCAAGCCTTGCCGACGCGCGATTTCGCTCCATTCGATGATCCGGGTCAGCATGCCGGCGGTCTGCACCTGCGGCGGGAAGACCACCCAACGGATAATCTTCAAAAAATGCAGCAACACCGGCTTGGGCGTCTGCACGATCACCGCAGTGGCAGTGCCCACCAACACCACAATGGCAGCCGGTAAGCTGATCAGCGACAGGGCGCCGGCATGCTTCATGATTGCGCCAATAACCACCACAACGAACGCCATGATGATGGCGATGACGGTGAGGATATCCATGCTCAACGCACCCCAGCGACAAGGTCGCTTGCGACAACAGCGTCTGGCAATTGCGCCACATTCAGCACCAATGCCACCCGACCATCACCGGTAATGGTTGCGCCTGATACGCCTTGCACGCCGTGCAACAGGCGACCCAACGGCTTGACCACCATTTCGTCACGACCTATCACCTGATCCACCACGCAACCCAATTGACGGTGACCAACGTGGACAACCACGACATGTCCTCGCGCCTCCGACGTGCTGCGCGATGGATCAAGCCAGGCACCAAGATGGCGTAGCGGCAAGGCCCGGTTCCTGTGCGCAATGACATCGCGATCATCCACCCGGCTGACAGTGCGCGGATCGAGTTCAAACACTTCCAGCACATTGATCATCGGGATTGCATAAACACGCCCGTTGATGCGAACCATCAAGGCGCGCAGCGTCGCCAGAGTGAGTGGCAAGCTAACCTGTATTTCGCTGCCGCGCCCCAATTCCGATGCAATGGCCAAGGTGCCGCCCAACTCGGCAACACGGGTTTTGACCACATCCATGCCAACGCCACGACCTGAAATATCCGACACCTCTTGCCGGGTGCTGAAACCGGCAAGGAAAATCAGGTCGAAACATTCTGCCTCCGACAAGCGTTCCGCCTGATCGGTATTCAACAGCCCTTTTTCCAGCGCCTTGTTGCGCAGCACATCCGGGTCCATACCGCGACCATCGTCGCGCACCCGAATCACGATGCGCTCGCCTTCCTGCGCGGCTATCAGGCGCAAGGTGCCGGTTTCGTTCTTGCCCACACGCAGTCGGTCTTCAGGCGTTTCAATGCCATGATCAAGCGCGTTGCGCACCAGATGCACCATGGGATCGGCAAGCGCATCAACGAGGTTGCGATCAAGGTCGGTATCTTCACCTTCCAGAACCAGGTCAATGCGCTTGCCAAGCTGGCGCGATATGTCGCGCACGATACGTGGAAACCGGCCAAACAACTTGCCGATGGGCAGCATCCGTGTACGCATCACGGCAAGTTGCAGGTCGTCCGCCACCCGGTGCAGTTCGGCTACCGCGCGCTCGGTGCGCTCATCGCTTGAATCGGCCGACAACACAGCCAGCCGATTGCGCACCAGAACCAATTCACCGATCAAATTGACCAATGCATCCAGACGCCCGGTATCCACGCGAATGGTCGTGTCGGCAGGCAGCGGCGCTGCGTTTCGCGTCGTCGCGGCACCTTCGGCTAGCGGATTTCCAGCACTGGTTAGCCATTCATCGGGCAACTTTACCGCACCACCGGCAGGTGTTTTGGCCACTGCGGGTTGTGCATTGTCAGTATGGGCGTGATTACCTTCAAATGAATCCAGCAGCGCCTCGAACTCATCGTCGGTCATCGGCGCCGCGTTCGTGGCAGCATCAGCTCCTGGGCTCTGCTCTACCTGACCCGGCACCTTCCCAGGCCCATACAGTTCGTCAAGCAGCGCCTCGAACTCGCTATCGTCAATCGGGTCACCGTTGGCCTGTGCCACAGGCTTCATGTCAACCCCAACCATGGCGAGCAACGCCTCAAACTCGCCTTCTACCGCATCACTAGTGCAGACTTTTTCTGGCGTTGCCGAATGTACCTGATTCGACGAAACCGCAACCGGTTCAGTAGCAGTTGCCGCCGAAGTTTTGGCACGCGCAGCCGGTACCAGCAGCCGGTCCAGTAGCGCCGATGGTGCCGGCGTGATGACAGCGCCAGCGCGCAGCGATGCCATCATCTGTTGCAGGCAATCGAGCGTATTCAACAAGGCATCAATGTAATCGGCATGCAAGCGCACGCGTCCCGAGCGTGCTTCATTCAACAGGTCTTCGCCACGATGGCAAAGTTTCACCATCGGATCGATGGCGAGAAAGCCTGCGCCGCCCTTGACCGTGTGGAATGCCCGGAACACGGCATTGAGCAATTCTGGTGAATCAGGAGCATCTTCGAGCGCAAGCAACTGGTCGCCCAGCCCGGCAACCAGTTCGCCGGCCTCCACCAGAAAGTCGGCAAGAATCTCGGCTTCGAAGGCGCTGTCCATCACAGCTCAGAATCCAAACTGTGCGAGCAGGTCATCAACCTGCTCCTGCGTAGACGCGTCGCCGCGCGCTGCAGGCACAGCGCGTGGCTCGGATACACCGAGGGAACCGGCAAGCTGCACCAGCGACAGCACACTGACCTCAATGCGCGACAAAAACCCCGAGACCTGTTTCATCCGCTGGCCGGTCAGATCCTGCCAACCCTGGGCAACGCGCAATTCGCTGATGTCGCCTCGGCACGATGTGGCGAACGCCAACACCGCTTCGCGCAATGCATCATCCGCGCCCGCAACACGCTCGCTTGCCGTGGCGCGCGCTGCTAACAGATCGGTTTGCGCCAGCAGGCGGTCGCCGATATCCAGACTGTGATGCGCTGCGCGCTCACTCAAGTCCAATGCTTCGTCAAGCCGTTTTCTGGCCTCGGGCATGCCACCGGGCTCGCCACTTTCCTCAGCCAGCGCACTGGCCACGTTTTTAACTGACTCGTGCAAGTCACGCGCCAGTTGCCCAAGTGCGATGAACAATGCGTTCTCACGTTCACGCACCATCTGGGTGATGGCGTCCTCGATTTCTTGCCCATCGCGCGATTGCAGCAAGGCGCGAATACGCTCCGGCAGGGCAGGCCCAATGTCCTTTGTGTCATCGATAATCATTCCGATTCCTCAAGATGCTGATGCCAGACGTTCAAAGATGCGGTCGATTTTTTCCTTGAGCGTGGCCCCGGTAAATGGCTTGACGATGTAGCCGTTCACTCCACTTTGTGCGGCCTCGATGATTTGCTCACGGCTGTTTTCGGCGGTCACCATCAACACCGGCATCGCCTTCAACGCGGGATCGGCGCGGATGGCCTTGAGCAGGTCGATGCCGGTCATACCCGGCATGTTCCAGTCGGTGACTACAAAATCGAATTTGGCTGCTTTGAGCATCGGCAGCGCGGTATTGCCATCGTCTGCCTCCTGGATGTTGGAGTAACCCAGTTCCTGAAGCAGGTTTTTGACGATGCGGCGCATGGTCGAAAAATCGTCCACCACCAGAATTTTGATATTTCTGTCCAAGACACTCTCCAAAGAACCGTTACTGAACCTTACTTGCCACGCCAATCCCGCAATCGTGAGCGCAAGCGCACCAGTGCCTGCCCATGTATCTGACACACCCGTGACTCGCTGACCCCCAGAACTTCGCCTATCTCCTTGAGATTCAACTCTTGCTCGTAATACAACGACATCACCAGTTGTTCGCGTTCGGGCAACTGCGCTATCGACTCAACCAATGCTGCACGCTGGCGCGTGTCATCGAAAATGGCTGCGGGCCCCGGATCGCGCTCATCGGCAACATCCAGAGCATCCAGGCCATCATCGGAGCTACCCGACAAACTGAGGACCCGGCAACTGGAAGCATCGGCAAGCACGCTATGGTAATCATCAATACTGATACCCAGGCGCTTGGCAACTGCGGCATCTTCTGCATCACCGCCGGTTTCAGCTTCCACTTCGCGAATCGCCTCGCACACCTCGCGAAACTTGCGATGCACCGAGCGCGGCGTCCAGTCGGATTTGCGCAGTTCATCGAGCATGGCGCCACGAATCCGAATGCCGGCGTAGGTCTCGAAGCTGGCAGTCCGCGCCGGTGAATAATTGCGCGCTGCTTCAATCAAGCCCACCATGCCGGACTGAATCAGATCACCGACCTCAACACTGGAAGGCAGTCGCGCCATCAGGTGATAGGCGATACGACGCACCAGCACCGAGTGCAGCTTGACCATCTCCTCGATGGGTACGCGCTGTGCTTGCAGGTAGCCGGCATCTGCACTCATGGTCAGGTATCCGAGACTAACTTGCCAACGGCCACCTGCCGCTCGGAAAAGAACGCGAGGTGTCCTTGCGCCTTGGGTTCACTGACCCATGCATTGGCGGTATCGGCCAGCAATTGAAACGCCCGTGATGAACGCGCACCCGGAAAAATATCAACTACTGCGCTTTGCCGCCGGATCGCACGCTTGAGAAACTCGTCATCGGGAATCGCGCCCGCATAATCCAGAACCACTTTGAGAAAGCGATCCGTTACCCGCAGGATATTCTCGAACAGCCGCTTGCCGTGCATGTCATTGCGCACCATGTTGGCCAAGACGCGGAAGCGCTCGATACCGAAATCGCGGCTCAGCACCTTGATCAATGCGTAGGCATCGGTAATCGATGCCGGCTCGTCGCAAACGACAACGATGATTTCCTGTGCGGCCTGGCTGAGTACAGTGACACTGTCAGTGATACCGGCGGCGGTGTCGATCACCATCACATCCACCGGCTCGCGATAATCGGAAAACGCATGGATCAATGCGGAATATTCGGTGATGCCCAGTTGCGCCATGCGACGGGTGCCCGATGTCGCGGGCACTACCTTGAGACCGCGTGGTGCCGGCAACACCAAGTCACTTACACTGCATTCGCCTGCCAACAGATGCGACAGGTTTCGACTCGGCTGCAAACCCAGTTGCACATCCACATTGGCAAGGCCCAAATCGGCATCAAGCAACAGCACGTCCTGGCCGCCCATGGCGAGTGTCATCGCCAGGTTGACCGAAACGCTGGTCTTGCCGACACCGCCTTTGCCACTGGCGATGGCGATTACCTTTACCGGTTTGACGAACGTACGAGAGATCAGGCCATGGGCCTGGTTACCGGTCGGTTGCATGGGCGGTTTCGGATTCACCAGATATCCTCAGGCCAGTGAGCCGGCGATCTTGCCAAAGCGCTCTGCCATCACACTATCATCGACCAAGGCATCATGATCGAGCATGCGCAAGGCGCGGCACACCAGCCGCTGTGCCTGCGGGCGAGCGATGTCCTCGGGCACCCGTTGCCCATCGGTAATGTAATCAATGCGCAGATGCTGTCGGATGGTTACCGACAGCGCACCGCCAAGCACTGCTGCTTCATCAAGCTTGGTCAGCACACACCCCTCCGGGCGAAAGCGCGAGTAGGCTTTCGCGGCCTGTTCCAATGACCCGGATTGGGCATTGGCTGCCAACACCAACAGCGGCGTAACCTGCGCCGGGCCATGCAGCAAGGCGTCGCCCAATGCGTCCATGCGCGGATCACCCTGACAAAGCCCTGGGGTATCGATCAATACCAGCCGTTGATCGGACAACCGTGCGAGCAACTTGGCGAGTTCCTTGGCGCCGCTGGCCGCGTACACCGGCACACCGAGCAGACGTCCGTAGTGAAACAATTGCTCTTCCGCACCGATACGAAAATCATCGGTTGTCACCAGCGCCACCTGTTTGAGGCCATTGCGCAATACGTGACGTGCAGCAAGCTTGGCGAGGGTTGTGGTTTTGCCGACACCGGTGGGGCCAATCAAGGCAATCATGCCACCTTTGTCCAGCGGTTCTGGCTCGATGATGGAGAGACGGTCAGCGAGCAGGCCCATGGGCAGATAGCGTGATTGCGCCGCCGTCATCTCAACTGGTAACTGCGAAACAATTTCGCTGGCAACGTCAGCGTCCAGACCCATACGGGTAAACTCGCGCAACATGCGCGCCTGCATCGGGCTTCGTTTGCCAAAATCTTTCCAGGCCATTCCGGAGAATTGAGATTCCAGCATGCTGCGCAGATCCGCCAATTCGCGTTGCATGCCCTCATATGCAGGCGGCGTGGTACCCGCCATCGCGGCCATGCCTGAAGCCTGACCAAAATGACTGCGGTCACGCACGCTGACGCCATTATTCTCGTTGATACTGCCCGGCGAGGATGTGAAGCGTTCCGCGTTATCCTTGATTCGGGTGATCGATTCGGGCAATGGCGGTTTGTTGGTCGTGCGTGGCATTGCTGCGACCGGCGCTGACTTCGGTCGTGCATTTTCGATATCCAGCCGACCCGCATCCCCCGCCTGCGCAGCGGCTTCACGCACCAAAGACTCGTCATAGTCGATGGCAGCAATGATCTCAAAGCCATCGTCCGTACGACGCGTGGACAGGATGACCGCATCGGACCCCTGATCCTCGCGCACCTGACGCATCGCCTGACGCATGTCGTTGGCAACAAAGCGTTTTATTTTCATGCCGATCTCCACGCAAACTTCCTCCAACTGGCGCAACGCAATTGCATTGAACCTGACCCGCTACGAACCCAATGCTGCGACCAGACGCACCCGGCGGTTATCCGGCACTTCGTTGTAAGCCAGCACATGCAGACCAGGTGCCGCTGGCCGCATGAAACGCGCCAACCACGACCGCAATGCCGGTGCTACCAACAACACGGCGGCTTCTCCCGCCAACTCCTGTTTGTGTACCAACTCGGCGACATTGCGCTGCAACCGTTCCGCCAGCGCGGGTTCAATGGCCGCCGCCGGACCACCACCTTGTACTGACTGAAGCAAGATCTGTTCCAGCTTTGGCTCCAACGTCAACACCGGCACCTCTGCACTTATCCCACTGATTTCCTGGACTATTTGCCGGCCCAGTGCAGTGCGCACCGCAGAAGTGAGTGCGGCAGGATCCTGGCTACCACCGGCATGCTCCGCCAAAGACTCGACGATGGTGCGGATGTTGCGGATCGGTACGCGTTCGGCCAGCAGGTTCTGCAACACCTTGACCACCACCCCCAACGGCAAGCGCTTGGGCACCAGATCCTCGACCAGTTTGGGTGCGCTTTGTGCGAGGCGGTCCAGCATCTGCTGCACTTCTTCATGACCCAGCAACTCGTGCGCGTGCGACTGCAACAGGTGACTGAGGTGCGTTGCGATCACGGTGCCGGGATCGACGATGGTGTAACCCAACGACTGCGCGTGATCGCGCGCACCCGATTCAATCCAGATCGCTTCCAGGCCGAACGCCGGGTCGCGGGTCGGAATGCCAACCAGCGTGCCCTGCACCCGTCCCGGGTTGATCGCCAGTGAGCGATCGGGATACACCTCGGCCTCACCCAGCGGAACCCCCATCAAGCTGATGCGATAGGCATTGGGCGACATGTCGAGGTTGTCACGGATATGGACGGCAGGCACCAGAAAGCCGAGGTCCTGCGACAGCTTTTTGCGCACCGCGCGAATGCGGTTCATCAATTCACCGCCCTGGTTGCGATCAACCAGTGGAATCAGGCGATAGCCCACCTCCAGTCCGATTACATCCACCGCAGCGACATCTTCCCAGCCCAGATCGGCCTGCTCGGCCGCCTTGGGCGACTTGTCGGTGGCCAGTTGCTGCTCGGGTGCTTTCTCGGCAACCGGGTTCAAGCGCCGATGCATCAGATGCGCACCAGCGCCACAGACCGCGCCGAGCATCAGGAACGCCATGTTCGGCATGCCCGGAATCAGACCCATGGCCACCAGCACCGCTGCCGCCACCGCCAGCACCTTGGGCTGGCCCAGCACCTGCGACACCAACTGCTCGCCCATGTTTTGCCGCTTGGACATGCGGGTAACAATCACCGCTGCCGCAATCGACAGCATCAAGGCTGGCACCTGTGCGACCAGACCATCACCAATGGTCAGCAACACATAGATACGTGCGGCATCGGCCATGCTCAGACCATGCTGAAACACGCCCACGGCAAAGCCGCCGAGAATGTTGATGAACAAGATCAGGATGCCGGCAATCGCATCGCCGCGCACGAACTTGCTGGCACCATCCATCGAACCGTAAAAATCCGCTTCCTCGCGCACCTCGGTACGCCGTTCGCGCGCCTGATCCTGGGTGATCAGTCCGGCATTGAGATCGGCATCGATCGCCATCTGCTTGCCGGGCATGGCATCGAGGGTGAAGCGTGCGGTAACTTCCGATACGCGGGTGGAACCCTTGGTGACCACCACAAAGTTGATGATAGTGATGATCGAAAACACCACCAGGCCAACCGCGAAGTTGCCACCGATGACGAATGATCCGAAGGCTTCGATCACCTGACCGGCTGCACCGGGGCCTTCATGGCCATTGATCAGCACCACACGCGTGGATGCCACATTCAATGCCAGGCGCAACAAAGTACCGGCCAGCACCACGGTGGGGAATGCGGCCAGATCGAGCGGGCGCTGTGCGTAAATGACCGCCAACAGAATCACCAGCGACAGCGCGATGTTGAAGCTGAACAGCAAATCCAGAATGACTGCCGGCAACGGCAACATCATCATGGCCAATGCAACCAGCACCAGGAACGGGGCGAGCAGTCCGCGCCGTCCTACCAATTTGACCGAATCCATGAATGCGGTAGTGGCCATGGCTCAACGATGCTCCTTGTGGCGGATACGCGGCCCGAGCAGTGCGGGGTCTATTTGTGGCTGTGGTGCATCGGGCAACGGCTCGCCTTGGCGCAGAGCGCGGCGCAACCGGAAGACATAAGCAAGCACTTGCGCAACCGCCACGTACAGTGCGGTCGGAATCGGACGGCCGATGTCGGCATGGCGATACAGGGCGCGTGCCAAGGGTGGCGACTCCACCGTGATCACGTCGTGCTCTTTGGCAATCGCGCGAATCTGCGCGGCGATCAGATCCGCACCCTTGGCAACCACCACCGGCGCACGCATTTTTTTATCGTCGTAACGCAACGCAACGGCAAAGTGGGTTGGGTTGGTAATCACCACGTCGGCCTTGGGCACGTCGGTCATCATCCGGCGCTTGGCCATCTCCTGCTGCAACTGGCGGATCTTGCTGCGCACTTCCGGGTTGCCATCGGATTCCTTGTTTTCGCGCTTGAGTTCCTCTTTGGTCATGCGCATGCGTTTCTTGAAATCGTACATCTGCCACGGCACATCCACTGCGGCGATCAGGATCAACCCACTGGCCAGCGCCACACCCGACCAGCCGATCACCGACAAGGCATGGATGATTCCCTGTGCCGATGGCTCCAGAGCGAACGCCTCGAACCGCGAAGCGAGATAGCCGAGCAAGAACCAGGTAATCACCGCAACCACCAGAAACTTGGCGAATGCCTTGCCCAGCTCAACCACGCCGCGCAGCGAAAACAGCCGTTTCAAGCCGCTGATCGGATTGAAGCGCTCGGGTTTTGGGGTAAGGGCTTCAGCGCTGAATATCCAGCCACCCACGGCCAGATTGCCGGCGATGGCGGCCAGCGTGCTGACCAGCAACGGCACCGCAAGCACGATCAAACCGAGCACGACCGCCGACGCGAGCGCGTCGCTCATCACGTCATCAGAAACGAGCTGCTCCGGGCGATACACCAGCCCGACCTGAAGCAGAGCCTTGGCGCCATACGCCAATGGCGCGGTAACCAGTACCAGCGACAGCAGCACACCAATGGTGACCACGGCACCAGCGAGATCACGCGAGCGCACCACCTCGCCGCGATCACGCGCCTCGCTGAGGCGGCGTTCAGTAGGTTCTTCGGTGCGATCTTGCTGTTCGGTTTCGTCCATGGCCTACAACCAGTCGCCAAGATGCGTCATGGCATCGGTGAACAAACCCTGGAACACCGGCAATACCGAGCCAAGGCTCAACCAGATCACCAGAAAACCAATCGCCAACGCCGTGGGAAATCCCACCGCGAACAGGTTCATGCCCGGCGCAGCGCGGCTCATCACGCCAAAACCCAGGTTGACCACCAAAATGGCGGTGACTGCGGGCAACGCCACCCGCACCGCGCCCGAGAACAACACTTCGCCGTACAACACCACTTCGCGCCAAAGCCCAACCGGCAGCTGATCATTGCCAATCGGGGCCATGCTGAAGCTCATTGCCAATGCCTCAATCAGCGCCAAATGGCCATCCATCGCGATGAACAGCAGGGTCGCCAGCAAGCCATAAAACTGACCAAGCTGCGGTGTGCGCGCGCCAGACACCGGATCGACGACCTCGCCAAAACCCAGGCCCATACTCAAGCCGATGACCTGTCCACCAAAGGTGACCGCTTCGATCACCAGACGCAGCATCAGCCCGATCAGGCCGCCGATCATCAGTTCACGTGCCATCACGGCGATACCGGCAACCTCGAACGGGCTGGCTGTCGGTGGCTCGATCACTGGTGCCAGCAGCACCGCCAACGCCACCACCAGACCTACCCGCACCCGCCTTGGAATCGTCATCGCGCTGAATAACGGCGCAATCAGCATGAAGCCGACGATCCGGCCCATCGGCCACATCAGGCGCTGCATCCATTCGGCCAGCATGGCGAAGGTGAGTGTCATCGTCGCCTCAGCTCACCAGATCCGGAAGGCTCTGGATCAAGGCACGGGTGAACTCGACCAAGGTGCGCAACATCCACGAGCCGGTAATGGCAAGCACCAGCCCCACCACCAGCAGCTTGGGGATAAAGCTCAGGGTCATTTCGTTGATCTGGGTTGCGGCCTGAAACATGCCGATCAGCAGACCAACCGCAAGTGCGCTGAGCAGCATCGGCGCGCTGAGGATCATGATGAGCCACAGCGCGCGCTGACCAATTTCAATCACCGATTCGGGTGTCATCGCACTCTCCGTGTCAGACGTAAAAGCTGCCAGCAAGCGTGCCGATCAGCAGCGACCAACCATCAACCAATACGAACAGCATCACCTTGAATGGCAACGAGATGATCATCGGTGACAGCATCATCATGCCCATCGACATCAACAGACTGGACACCACCAGATCGATCACCAGAAATGGTACGAACAACAAAAACCCCATCTGGAAAGCGGTCTTGAGCTCGCTGGTGACGAACGATGGCACCAGCACCTGCAACGGCACCTCTTCGCGGCTGGCGTAATCGCCACTGCGCGCGATGCGGGCGAACATTTCCAGATCGCTGTCGCGCGTTTGCGCCAGCATGAAGCCGCGGAATGGTTGAACTGCACGCTCCAGAGCCTGACTTTGGGTAATCGTGCCATCCATGTAAGGCTGCACCCCTTCCTCCCATGATTTGGTCAACACTGGCGACATGATGAAAGCAGTCAAGAACAAGGACAGGCCAAGCAACACCTGATTGGGTGGCGTTTGCGCGCTGCCGATAGCCTGGCGCATGAAACTGAGCACGATGATGATGCGGGTGAACGAGGTCATCATCAGCAAAATGGCAGGCAACAACGTCAACGATGTCATCAACAGCAAAATCTGGATGCTCAAGCTCCAGGTCTGCGCACCATCAGCGCCGGTTTGCACAGAAACCATCGGCAGGGATTGCGCATCCGCCGCCAATGGCAGCAGCGTGAACAGCACCAGCAACAACGCGCTATTCGATCTCATGACCTGCTCTCCGGGCCGCGCATCCTTGCCAGTACGCTGGCAAAGCGGCTTGCACCATCGGCCACGTCCGGCTCAGGCAACGGAGTGCTCAATACGTGCAGGGTACGCACGCTGCCCGGCGCAATGCCGAGCAAAATCTGCTGCTCACCGACAGCCACCAATACCATCCGCTCTTTCACACCCAGTGAATGCGACTCCAACACACGCAAACGGCGCGGCGTGCTGCCGATGCCGGTTTGCAGGCGGCGCATGAACCACGCCGCCAGCACCACCACGGCAATCACCGCGCCCAGGCTGAGTACGACACGCATGGTCATGGCTGCCAGCTCGGGCCCCGCAGATGCCGGCTCAGCCGCCATGGTTGCCGATGACAGCAACAGCACAACCCATGCAAAGTGACGAAGCGTGCTCATCGCAGCTTGCGCACGCGTTCGGCAGGGCTGATCACATCGGTCAGCCGCAACCCGAACTTGTCGTTGATGACAACTACCTCGCCATGTGCAACCAGGGTGCCGTTGACGAACACATCCAGCGGTTCGCCGGCCGTTCGATCAAGCTCGACGACAGAGCCTTGATTGAGCTGCAACAGGTTGCGGATGCTGACCTTGGTGCGCCCCACCTCCATCGCCAGGGTCACCGACACATCCAGAATGGCATCCAATTGCACCTCGCCGCCGCTACCTGCACCATCGCCACTGAGCGGGTCAAACTTGACCTTCTCAAAGCCGCTGGTACCGGGGTTGTTGGTTTCGCTCATGACCTGTTCCTCGTTCAGTGGCTTTTCGGTTTGTCTTCGCGACGGCGTACCGGCTGCGCCATCGTCAATGCGTTATTGCCATTGGCGACGCCAAAGCGGGCGCGAAAAATCGGCACATCCTCGGCAAACACCAGTGCGGTTTCCGGCAGATCTATCGGGATCACGTCGCCGGGTCGCAGGTTGATGAAATCGCCAATGCTGATCGGCATTTCCAACATCAGCGCACGCATCTCAAGCTCGGCATCGAGCACGTCATCACGTAAAAATGCACTCCAGCGCTCATCTTGTTCCGCACGGTCGCTCTGCACGCCGGCATCAAGCAGGTCACGGATCGGCTCGATCATGGAATAGGGCATGGTCAGGTGAATCTCGCCGCCGCCGCCCTCAAGCTCGACGCGAAAGCGCGATACCACCACCGTTTCGGTCGGGCTGACGATGTTGGCGAACTGAGGGTTCATTTCCGAGCTCTGAAAATCGAACTCCAGCTTCAGCACCGGCTGCCAGGCCTCCTGCATTGCAGCAAATATCTCGCGCAGCAATATCTGGATTACGCGCTGCTCGGTTGCGGTGAAATCGCGGCCTTCGATACGCGCTTTGTAGCGGCCATCGCCACCGAAGAAATTGTCGATGACGGTAAATACCAGCGTGGGCTCCAGCACGGTCAATGCGGTTCCACGCAATGGCTTGATCTTGACCAGGTTCAAACTGGTCGGCACCGACAACCCATGCACGTAATCGGAGAACTTGGCCATGCGTACGCCAAGCGCGGAAACATCGCAGGTGCGTCGCAGCAAACCAAACAGCGCGTTGCGGATGTAGCGCATGAAGCGATCATTGACCATTTCCAGCGTCGGCAAACGGCCACGGATGATGCGATCCTGCTCGGTGAAGTCGAACGACTGCACTTCCCCTGGCGCAACGCCGGCATCATCGGTATCCACGGCGCCGCTATCGACACCGTTAAGCAGTGCATCGATTTCGTCTTGCGAAAGAAGATCGCTCACGTCAAGTGCTCACTGCATCACGAAGCTGGTGAAGTAAACCGATTGCGGACCGGATTTTCCAGAATGCTCATCGACAATCTTTCGCAACTCGGCCAACGCCGACTCGCGCAACTTGTCCTTGCCCTCGCGGGTGACCAGGGTTTCGAATTGCTGATCACTGAACAGCATCAGCAGGGCGTTGCGTACCAGTGGCTCGTTGACCTTGAGCAACTCGATGGTCTCTTGGTCGTAATCCATCACCTGCACACCGACCTGCAGAAAACGCAGCGCCTGACTATCTTGATAATTGACAACGAAGGCCGGGTCCAATGCCCAATAGATAGGCACCCGCTTTTCCGCCTTGGCTGCTTTGCCCTTGCTTTTCGTACCTGCTTTTTCAGCCTTGCCCTTTTTGCTTGCAGGTTTGTCTATTTCCCCGGACTCGGCATCAGCCTCAACGTTTTCGCCATGCGGGGCGGTCATGCGCCCGGCAAAATAAGCGCCAGCGCCCAACACCAGGGCACCGACCACCACCAGCGCCGGGATCATGAGCTTGCTCAACGCACTCTTTTTCGGCACCGGCGCAGCCGGCGGTGCGGTACTTTCGGCGTCATTACGATCACGCTCGGCCATTGTTTGCATCCTCTGGATTGGTGTCAGCTCAATCCAGTTGATGCAATTCGTGTGCCATCCCGAGAAACGATGAACCCCGTTGTTTTTATGTGTTTTTTAGCCGTGCATTGGGCGTCAGGATTCTGACACTCCGGGGTTACGGCAACGGTTCACCGCCTTGTGGCACGGCACTACGGCGACGCGGGCGCTTCGATCAGGCGAAGATATCCAGCAAACCCCTTGCGGCGGGTTGATAAACCAAATGATTGATCTCGATCTCGGCATCGGGGTTCATTGCAAACGCTCCGTTGCTGCCATTCGATTGCGCGTTCTGCCCGGTGCTATTGCCTGACTGCGCTTGATCGTGTGACACCGATGCCTGACCCAATGACAGGCCCTGATCTGCCAGCATCTGCGTCAATTGCGACATATGCTGCTGCAACGCACCGGCTACCGCAGCGTGTTGCACCGAAAAATTGAGGTCAACGCGATCACCACCCATCGAGAGACGGATATCCAGTTGCCCCAACTCTTGTGGATGCAGGCGGATGCGTGCTTCCTGAGCGCCACGGTTCAACATCAGCATGACTTGCTGATCCAGCGCCTGTCCCCATGCTGCACTTCCCGGCGCCTGGCCAAATCCAGTCGCAGTCGCACTCGCCGCACTCGCCGCACTCGCCGGTGCGGCAACGCCCTGTGTCAACGCGGGGTTGAGTCCGATATCGACCACGCCGCGCGTCAGCTCGGCTACGCTTCCTGTTGATGGGCGAGCGTTTGCATCAGCGAGTTTCAACAACTGCGCCGCGCCGAACGCTGCCATAGCGCTGGCAGGGAGGCGATGCGGCCCACTGCTGAAACGATCCAGATACGTGTCCAGCGCCTCACCGTCGAGCACATCGACCGGCAAGCTGGCTGCCACTTCGCGCGAATCACCGACGGCGGATTGTGGAAGCGGTGCGTGGCTGCTGACCGCTCCTGGTGGCACCATCAAAGTTGCTGCCGAATTGAGTTGGCCAAGGCCTGGCAAGCGATGCGGGCCGCTATTGAATCGCTCCAGATCGCTACGGGTTGGCACGCCATCGTCCAGCACAGTTGGCAGCGGATTGTCACCGGCGTCAGCGCTCAACAAGTGCTGTAAGCCCAACCGAAGCCCACCCAGCCCGCCGGCCAATGCCATGCTACTTCGCAACGCATCCGTTCTTGCATCGGTTGCAAGCACATTCTGCGGCGAGTCTTCGACCGGCAAATCATTGCCGTCGGCATCTGCCGCACCATCCTTGTGCTGCGCCTGTGTGCCAGCCAGTTCCAGCCCAGTAACCGCATTGCTTGGCGACGACGCCTCCGATGTGGCGGTATCGTCTGCCGCAATCGTCGGTGCAAGCAATGCCTGAAAGGTGCTCTGCCCTTCGGATATTGCACTGTTCCCGGATGCCGATGTGGTGGCATCGGCGCCACTGACAGCAGCAGGTGAAGCAATCGCAGCAACCGAAACATTGATCATGGCGCAAGCCACCTTTACCGGGAACTGAATACACAAAAGCATGATCCGTGCCAGTCATTGGCGTCAAGGCGCCGCAATGTGGGTGCAGAGTGGATCAGCTCTCGCCAAGACGCCAAGAACGCCAAGAACTCCAAAGAATCCATCAGCCTCTTGGCGGAGGCGATTGACGGTGGTCCGGGTGATTCCTTGCTTCATGAACGAGGGTCAAGCATGAATGGCATCGTTTGAGCCCGGAACGCCTCGGTTCGTCATTCCAGTGAAAGCTGGGGCGCGATGCGCGATGAATCAGGGCGCGATGCGCGATGAATCAGGGCGCGATGCGCGATGAATCAGGGCGCGATGCGCGATGAATCAGGGCGCGATGAATCGCGCCCCTACGGCGGGTATTGGTTGACGACCCGGATGCGTTCGTGACCATGTCCACGGAATCGTGATGATGAACCCCGTAGGGGCGCAATTCATTGCGCCCCACGACGGTGAGGGATGGGTGCGTAACCGCAAACCTGTGCAAATGCCCCAGCCTACGCGCTACGCGCTGGGCTTCCCTTTGCGAGTTTGCGTCCTTTGCGGACCATTTGCTTTTCCCCAGTCTCCAGTCCCGGCTCTATCTCACGCCTGATCCCAGTGTTTGTTGCTGTTTGGGCGCAGCGAGCGTTCATCGGCATCGCGCTGCTCCTTGCGTTCATCAGCGCGATCATCATCGGCTTGCAGATGCTGAGCAACACCACCCAGCGCCTTGGCGCGATTGCGCGCCTGCAACCAGACCTGTCGTTGAACCACAACCGCTTCGCGCAGTTGTTCGACCAGACGATGCTGAAACCCAATCGCATCGTTGATGCGTTGCAGGAACTGCTGACGATTGAGCAGTTCGCTCATGCTATGCACGCCGCGTTCAGCACCGTGCTGGTACTCGCGCTGAAACAGGTGCAGTTCGGCCAATTGCGCTTCGCCTGCGGTCAATGTCTGCTGCTTGTGCGCCAATTCCTGCATTGCGGTATCCGCCGAGTCATCAGCAAGCTGTGACACATGCTGCATGGTTTGTGTACGACGAGTCATTTACGCAGCCCCGCAGCACCCGCAAGCACCTGGTCAAGCTGGCTTACCGAATCGGCAAGCCCTGCTCGTTGATCGACGCTCTGTTGCAAAAAAGCCGAGATTTCCGGCCAACGCGCAATCGCTTCGTCCACCCGCGGGTCACTGCCCTTCTGATACGCGCCAACAGCGATCAGATCGCGTTGCTGACGATAAGCCGAGTACAACTGACGCATGCGCTGCGCCGATTGCAGATGTTGCTTGGACACGATGGAATCCATCGCACGGCTGACCGAGCCTTCCAGATCAATCGCCGGAAAATGGGCGGCTTCGGCCAGATCACGCGACAACACCACCTGTCCATCGAGAATGGCGCGCGCTGCATCGGCAATAGGATCGTGACGGTAATCATCGCCCTCGGTCAACACGGTGTAGATGGCGGTGATCGAGCCACGGCCACTGGCATCATTGCCGGCCCGTTCGATCAGCGCCGGCAAGCGCGCAAACACCGATGGCGGATAGCCTTTGGTGGCCGGCGGCTCACCAATGGCAAGCGCAATCTCGCGCTGTGCCTGCGCAAAGCGAGTCAGCGAATCCATCAGAAGCAAAACCTTCTGCCCACGATCACGAAAATACTCGGCTATGGCAGTTGCCACCCAGGCACCGCGCAAGCGCGACAGCGGCGGGCTATCGGCTGGCGCAGCAACCACTACGGCGCGCTTTCGCCCGGTCTCGCCCAGCGTGTGCTCAATAAACTCCTTCACCTCGCGGCCGCGTTCACCAATCAGCCCAACCACGATGACGTCGGCATCGGTATAGCGGGTCATCATGCCGAGCAGCGTGCTTTTGCCGACGCCGCTGCCCGCGATCAGGCCCATGCGTTGACCTCTACCGACGGTCATGATGGCGTTGATTGCACGCACGCCCACATCGATGGGCTCGCTGATCGGGTGCCGGTCCATTGGGTTGATAGGCGCACCGGACAATGCAATTCGTGCGTCACAACGCAACGCGCCCCGGCCGTCCAACGGATTGCCACTGGCATCGATTACGCGCCCGAGCAACGCGTCACCAACCGCGATCTCGGAATGTCCTGGCCGTGGAATCACCCGCGAATTGGGAGTGACACCCTGCACATCGCCAACCGGCATCAAGAACAGACGATCACCGGAAAATCCGACCACTTCGGTTTCCAGCTCACGACCGTTGGCCCCCGCCACCACGCAGCGGCCACCCATGGCGGCCTCACAGCCCACCGCTTCCAGCGCCAAACCAACAACACGCGTCAACGTGCCTTCGGCTACCAGCGGGATACGCTCATTGGCAATGCGCGTGCGCTCACCCAGCCGCTCGCTCCACGCTTCGCGACGTTGCGCGCGCCGTGCGATTACCGCTTCAGTCACCGCCCCCCACCTTTACCTGATCCAGGTCGGTAGTTTCAGGCTCCGGTTTTTCATCCGCAAGTCGTTGGCCACCAAGCACGACACCAACGACACGCGCGAGCCGTGTTTCCACACTGGCATCGATGCGAGAGTGATCGGTATGGATCAGACAACCGCCACGCGATACCAGCGGATCATCCAACAATTGCCACGAGCTCGCGGCATGCGCTTCACCCAAGTGACTGCGGATCAGCAATGCGTCGTCGGGATGCACCGAGACGCGCACCTCGCGTGCCGCCGCAGGCAATGCGGCCAATGCCTCGCGCACCGAAGCAATCACTTCATCGGGCGAGGTCTTGAGCTCGCGCCGAATCAGCTGCCGCGCCACCGCCATCGCCAGATGGGCGATGTCCTGTTCAATCTCGATATCCACATCGTCGAGTGGCTTGGCCAGCGCATCGAGTATCCCGGTCAAGTTTGCAACATGCTGAGACAGCTCCAGCTTTGCCACTGCCCGTCCTTCCAGAAGCCCTTGCGCATGGCCTTCTTCGCGCGCTTGCGCTTCCAGATCCTGCAAGTGATGCACGCTCGCCGTCGTACGCGGACGCTTTGCCAAAGCGGGTGATTCGAACTCCGGCAATTGCCAGCGTGAAGCTTCGCTCAGCTCATCACGGCCAAAGGAATTAGACATATTCTTCGCCACCACCACCAAGGCTGATCTGGCCGGAATCGCCAAGGCGTCTGGCGATCAGCAGAATTTCCTTTTGTGCGCCATCGACCTCGCTGAGCTTTACCGGCCCCTTCACCTCAAGATCGTCACGCAACATTTCTGCCGCACGCTTGGACATGTTGGCGAAAATCTTGTCGCGCAACACGGTGTCAGCACCTTTCAATGCGATCACCAAGTTGTCCGATGACACTTCGCGCAACAAGGTTTGCATGCTTCGGTCATCCAGTCGTGACAAGTCATCAAATACAAACATCAGCTCTTGTAGCTTCTGACCAAGATTTTCGTCGCTCTTGTTGATCGACTCCATCAACGCCGCCTCGACCGACGTTTCCATCGAGTTGAGGATGTTGGCGGCGGCCTTGTGCCCACCCACCGAATTGGATTTGAACTTGCCGTTGTTGCCGGAAAATTGTTTGGAGATGACATCGTCCAGCTCTTGCAACGCATGCGGCTGAATCCCATCGAGGGTGGCGATTCGCATGATCACATCCGAACGCGCACGCTGCGGCAGGAAACCAATGACCTCGGCTGCCTGATCGGACTCCAGGTGCGCAAGGATGATTGCCTGAATCTGCGGATGTTCCATGCCGATCATTTCAGCAACGGCACGGCTCTCCATCCACTTGAGCGACTCCATGCCTTTGCTGGCGCGCCCCTGCAAGATGCGCTCGATCAACCCACTGGCTTTTTCTTCGCCCAGGGCATTGATCAGCATCTTGCGAATATAGTCCTCGGCAGCTACGCCAATCGTGGATTGCTGCTCAACGATTTGGGCAAACGAATCGAGCACGGCATCGGCTTGATCGCGCGAGACGTTTTTCAGCGCGGCCATTGCGCCGCCTACCGACTGCACATCGCGTGCGGACAAGTGACGCAGCACCTGCCCCGCCTCATCCTCGCCCAGTGCCATCAGCAGCACCGCAGCACGCTGACTGCCGGAAAGCGCAGCAGCAAGTTTGTTTTGCTGGTCAGCCGCCATCTTCTGTCAACCAGGTTTTTACCACATGCGCCACCTGGCGCGGGTCCTCGTTCACCATACGCTTGGCCAGCCCCACTTTCTGCTCAAAGCCGACTTTTGGCAAGGCAGGCAAGTTCCCGGTGCCGGATACCGACGACCGCGAGCCATCACCCTCATTCAGATTTTCGGCTCCGGCTAATACCTGCAACGGATTGGGCGACGGTGGCGGCGACATCGAGACCAGCGAACGCAGCAATGGCCGCAGCACCGACAATGCCAACACCAGCAATACGATGGCGCCCAACACCTGCTTGCCGATTTCACGAATCGCCGGCTGCTGCCACAATGGCGGTGGCGGCAACGCTTCGGCATCAGGCTCGACATGGAACGGCGCGTTGATGACACTCACGCTATCGCCACGCGCCTCGTCATATCCCACCGCACCACGCACCAATTCCATCATCTGTGCCAGTTCGACCTGCGACAACGGCTCGGTGACAATTTCGCCGTCTTCATCAACACTGGCCTTGTTATCGACCACCACGGCAACCGACAGCCGGCGAATGGTACCGGTCGGCTCGCGGGTGCGGCTGATTACCCGATCAATTTCGAAGTTGCGGGTCGCGCTGCTGCTTTGATCGGTTGGCGGCGGATTTGCCATCGTTGTAGCAGCCGTATTGGCGACCGGCGCAGCATTGGGTTCTGCGGCTGTTGGCTGTGCTGGCATCAGCGGCGGCTGATTGCTCAGAGCGCCGGGCACACCCACACCCTCACCCATGTTGGCGTTACCGCGCTGCTGGTTTGACACCTGCTCGCTGCGCAACACGCTGGCGGCCGGGTCGAATTGCTCGGAGGTCCGTTCAGTTTCGGTGAAATCAAGATTGGCCACCACCTGTGCGCGTACCCGGCCCGGCCCAACCAGCGGCGTCAACAGCTCCACGATGCGCCCGGAGTATGCCTGTTCGACATTCTGCATCACCCGGAAACGGCCATCGGCAAGCGCTGATGAATCGCCCGCACGATTGGCTGTGAGCAACTCACCTTTTTGATCGATCACAGAAACCTGATTCGGATCCAGGTCCGGCACACTGGACGCCACCAGATGCACAATGGCGTTGACCTGAGCCATATCCAGCCGACGCCCGGGGAACAAAGTGACCACCACCGAAGCCGATGCCGGCCTGCGATCACGCACGAACGCGCTCTGCTTGGGCAACGCCAAATGTACGCGTGATGCCTTGACCGGCTGCAAGCTACCGATCGATGCAATCAGCTCACCCTCAAGGCGCTTTTGATAGCGTGCTTTTTCGGCAAAATCACTCATCCCGAATGGCGATGCCTCCGCCTCGGCCGCAACCCCACTGGCGCTACCTTGTGGCAGCCCTTGTGCCGCCAGGCGCAGGCGCAGACGCGCCACATCACCCTCTGGCACCAAAATGGCCGTTCCGCTGACATCGAGCTTGAATTGATCGCCCGCACTTTGCAGAGCCTGTACCACCTGGCTGGCATCACGCTCATCAAGGCCGGTGTAAAGCGGCGCCATGACCGGGCTGCGCGACCATACCGCCACGGTAATGCCGATCGCGATTGCCGCAGCAATACCCAACAACACCAGCAACTGCCTCACACCGGGAATCTGGGCGAGCCCGGCCGGGCCGGGCAAACGAGCGGGAAGCCTTGATGTGGAGCTGTCAGCCATGATTCAAAATACCTCCATACATCGAACATCTATCGGGGACTGGGAAAAGCCAAAAAGCCGGGACTGGGGACTGGGGACTGGGGACTCGGAAAAGCAACAGCGAAAGCTCAGAGCAAAATCTAGCAAGCTTGTCGTCCCGAGTCCCGAGTCCCGAGTCCCGAGTCCCGAGTCCCGAGTCCCGAGTCCCGAGTCCCGAGTCCCGAACATCACATCTGCAAGTTCATCACGTCACGATAGGCTTCCACCAAGCGATTACGCACTTCATTCATTGCGCGAAACGACAAGTCGGCCTTTTGCATGGCCATCATCACCTGCGGCAGCTCGGCGCCGGGTTCACCACGGCTGAAACTTTCAGTTAATGACATCGCGGTCTTCATGCCGCCATCGACATCATCAATGGCAGCCCGCAGTGCCTGGCCAAAGTCGGCACCCGGCTTGCCGGCTTCAGCTACCGGGCCACCAGCATCCAGGCCGGATTGCGCCGCCAATGTACGCATCTGCGCCAATAACCCATTGATGTCAATCTGGCTCATGTCGACTGCCTCATGTCGAATCTCCGTCACTCATTGATGAAATGCTCACCGTGGACTGTGTCATGCACAGATCGTGCCGGCGCCTCCGCTGGCGCGACTGTTCACCGGCAAACCCATCTCCCGCAAGCGTGCCAGCTTGTAACGCAGGGTCCGCTCGGAGATTCCCAGCCGCCGCGCGGCATCCTTGCGGCTGCCATCACCCTGCCGCAACGCCGAAATAATGGCGGCATGCTCACTCTCACGCGTGCTCTGATCCAGGCTGCTGCCGGCAGCGGCATCCGCCCCATCGGCAATGACTGGCGAGACAGGCATCGAGCCGGCCTCAAAGCGCAACTCTGCGACATCCAGCAGCGGCCCGGCGCACAGGATCAGCGCGCGCTGCAGCAGGTTTTCCAACTCGCGTACATTGCCTGGCCAGCGATACGCGCGCAGTGCCGCTTCGGCTGCTGCTGTCAACGTCGGCGGCGGCCGCTGACCACGGCAATGGCGAGTCAGCAACGCCCGGCACAGCGGCAGAATGTCGCCGGGACGCTCGCGCAGCGGCGGCACGTGTAACGGAAATACATTCAGGCGGTAATACAAGTCTTCACGAAAATGACCGGACACCACCTGCTCGCGCAAACGGCGATTGGTGGTGGCCAACACCCGCACATCCAGCGCAATGGTCCGGCGCGAGCCAATCCGCTCGACTTCGCGCTCCTGCAACACGCGCAGCAGCTTGGCCTGCAAGGCGAGATCAAGCTCACTGACTTCGTCAAGCAACAAGGTGCCGCCCTGGGCCTGCTCGAACTTGCCCGGATGGGCGTTTGCCGCGCCAGTGAACGCCCCTTTCTCGTGGCCGAACAAAACCGCCTCGATCATGCTTTCGGGTATCGCTGCACAATTGATGGCGACGAACGGCCCCTTGGCGCGTGGCGAGCTGGCATGCACATGGCGCGCCACCACTTCCTTGCCGGTACCGCTTTCACCGCTGATCAACACCGTTGCATCACTGGCGGCAACGCGGCGAGCCAGATCCATCACCTCAAGCATTTTCGGGTCGGCAATGGCTACGCCATCACCAGCGAGGTTCGACACATAAGCCCTGGCCATATTGACCAGAACCGCCGCCTCGAACGGTTTGACCAGATAATCGCTGGCGCCCTCGCGCATCGCATCAACGGCTTGTTGGATGGTTCCGTAGGCAGTCATCATCACCACCGGCAGATCGGGATGATGCTCGCGAATGCGATGCAACAAGGTGCGGCCATCCATCGGCTCCATTTGCACATCACTGACCACCAGCGCAAACCCAGTGCGCTCGATCATGCGCAAGGCCTGTTCGCCATCGCCGGCTCCCGCAGCGGCAATGCCAGCAAGGTCCAGGGTTTCGCAAAGCGCTTCGCGCAAACAGACGTCGTCTTCCACTACCAACACGCGCGCATCATTCATTTCAGGCAACTCCCATGGCCAACGCTTCATGCAACCGAACTGAGCCGCCACCCGGCAATGCGGTCGCGGACCGGGCCTCGGGCAGGCGGATTTCGAAAACCGAACCGGCATCAGACGTTTGTGCCACTGCGACACTGCCGCCATGCGCGGAAATGACACTGCGCACCACCGCAAGGCCGAGACCGGTGCCATCGCTACGCGTCGTGAAAAACGGCTCGAATACGCGATCACGCAATGCGGGCGGCACGCCCGGGCCATCGTCGGCGACGGCGAACACCACATCACCACCCTTGCGATACGCACTAAGTCGGACCACGGCATCGCTCGGACTGACGCGTATCGCGTTGTCGATCAGATTGCCGAGCGCGCTGACCAGCAGTCCGGCATTGCCAACCAACTCGGCACTGCCGCTGTGATTGGCAACCGTAACGCGCGTTGCTCCGGTTTCCGGAGAGACACTGTTATCAAGCGTTCGTTGGATCAGCGAAGACACGGAAACGCGCTCGCCCTCGTCGTCGTGTTCGGCGCGCGCATAACGCAGCATGTCATTGATCAGACGATCCAGATGGCGCAAGCGTTCGCTCGTGCGGCTACCCAGGCGTGCGGCAATGTCCGGCGCAAGCGTGCCCTCGGCAAGTCGTGAGGCATACAGCATCGCCGCACTCAACGGCGTACGCAGTTGGTGTGCCAGACGCGCGCTCATTTCGCCCAGTGCCGACAGCCGCTGATAATGCCCGAGTTGTGCTTGCAGCGTTCGTGCCTGCGTGACTTCGGCCAAAAGCAGCACCATGCCGCCATCGACGAGCACCTGTTGCGACAGCGCATACTCACGCCCGTCCGCCAGCTTAAGGCTACCGTTGTCACCCATTGCACCAAATGCGCGGCTCGCCACATCTGGCCAAACCTGATCAACCAGAGGTTGCCCAAACAAGGCGCGCGCGGTGGCATTGGTTTCCACCACGCGGCGCTCGGCATCCAGCACCACCACGCCGCCAGGCAACGCTTCCATCAGCACCTGCATGCGCTCGGCCAGGCGTTCTTTCTCTGCCAACTCACGCAGTCGCGCACTTTGCGCAGCCGCCAGTTGCTGGCTTAAATCAGCGGCACGGCGTTCCAGTTCCTGATACGAATCAGACAACACGCGGGAGGTGTCGTTGAACAGCGCGAACGCCTGCGACAGTGCCAATACGCGGGGATCGGTCTGTGTTTGCATGCGCTTCTCCGGTTGCACAGGAGAAGTAATGCGAAAATCATGCCAATTGTATTTTGCTTTACATATCAGGTTGTTGGATTGACAGTCGGTGCGCTGCGTCAATTTACCGTCGGCTCGCGACCGAAGTGCTCGGTCGCCTGCAGGGTGCTCCTACAAAAAAGCCACGACATGCGTCTGCAGGAGATCTGCCAGATCAGGTCTGGGGCAGGCTCTGTGAGCGACCATGCCCCCCATCAGCGCGTAATCGAGTTGCGCACAGGGTGGGCTCCTACAGGGGCAGCACACCGCTTTTTTTTGTAGGAGATCACCCTGTGAGCGACCGTAATTTTCCAGCCGGAGCGCACGCTGGTCGCCCACAGGGTGGGCTCCTACAGGGACAGATCGCCGTGATTTTGCAGGAGCCCACCCCCAGATCAGGTCTGGCAGGGCTCCTGCAGTGGTAGCGCACCGCTTTTTTGTGGGCGACTCAAAAATGCATGTCCGCCGTGGTCAACTCGTATTTACGCAGCTTTTCCACCAACGTGGTGCGCTTGACATGGAGCAACTTGGCGGCTCCAGCAACGATGCCATCGGACAGCGACAAGGCTTGCCTGATAAGACCGACCTCGACTTGCGCAAGATGATCACGCAGGTCAATTCCATCGTTGGGCAGCAGCATTGCGCGTTCTTCAAGGCTTACGCCTTCGCATTCACCTACAGCGATGGACGCCTCGACGGCAACAGCCATGGCCTGATCATCGCTGCTGCGATATCGCTGCGGCAAATCACGCAGCAGTACCGGGGTTGCCGGCGACATGATCGCCATGCGCTCGACCAGATTGGCCAGCTCGCGCACGTTGCCGGGCCAATCGTAGGCCGCCATCGCACGCAGCGCGCCTTCGCTGAATATGGCCGGCATCAGGCCGCGCCCGCGCAGCCGCGTGCTGAACTCGGCAATCAGTTCGGGCAGATCGCCGATGCGCTCGCGCAAGGATGGCATATCGATGGGAAATACATTCAGACGGTAATAGAGGTCTTCGCGAAATCGATCACTGGCTATCGCCGTCTCGAGATCACGATGCGTTGCGGCGACGATGCGTACATCACAGCGTTGCGAGTGGTTGCCACCGACGCGCTCAAACACGCGCTCCTGCAACACGCGCAGCAACTTGACCTGCATCGTCATGCTCATGTCACCGATTTCATCAAGAAACAGGGTGCCGCCCTCAGCCAACTCAAAGCGGCCCTTGCGGGCACTGACCGCGCCGGTAAACGCACCCTTTTCATGGCCGAACAATTCGCTTTCCAGCAATTCCGCCGGAATTGCACCGCAGTTGATGGCAACAAACGGCTTGTCGCGACGCCCCGACATTTGATGCACGGCGCGAGCAACCAGCTCTTTACCGGTACCTGAGGCACCGAGAATCAGGACGCTGGTATCGAAGTCGGCGACCCGCGCGATCAGATCGCGAATCTTGCGCATCGGCGCTGAACTGCCGACCTGACGCATACCCTCGCCAGCCTCGATCGGCTTCACCCCACTGGTTTGCGCCATGAGTTCGGCCAGTGGCATGACCAGCGGATATTTCACCTTGATGCCGCCACCCAGGCGCTGCATCAGCTGCAATGCTGCGGAAGACTGCTGCGCGGCGATGACAACCGCCTGACTGGCATGGGGCATCAAGCTGCTGTACCACGTATCCAGGTCTGCATCTGCCGGCAGGTCACCGATTACAATGACTTGCGGAGCACGTCGAAGCGGCGGTTGCACATTGCCGTCGTGTGAGAGCACATGAGCCTCAAAACCTTGATCAGCCAGCGTACCAGCAACGCCCCGCGCACCAATCAAATCGACCACGCAAACGACTGTCCGATCCATCGCACACCCCCGAGTTACTGCTGTAACCAGGCCAGTCGCATGGACTGCCTGAACCCCCATTAATCAGCGCCCGTATGCTTCAGCGCAAAAACATGATCCTGCGCAATGTGCAAAAAACATGTGGGCTACCGCACATTACTTCGCAGTCACTTTGTATTCGCAGCGAAAATGCGAACTGCATGGCGATGCGTAGTGCAACGAGGGTCACAGTCTTGCGGCTGCACGTTCATGTCGCCGTCAAAACGTGTCGAGCGCTTGTGTTACGCGCATCACACTTGATTCGGAACACCATCACTCTTCGCGCGCATTGCGCCGATCGATCGCGATCTGACGACGGTGATAACGGAACACCAGACGATCCAGCGCTTCTTCAATGGCTGGCCCGATATCCTGAAATGCCAACAGCACCTGGGCTTGATCGGGCAATACGACGACCTGGGCTGGCAGTTCCAGCGGCATCGCACGACAGGCATCGAGGTGAATGTATACGGTCACCCATTGCGCGCCGGCCAGATTGGCGGGGCGCTCGATGCTCAAGCCGTGCGCGTTGAAACGCACCGCCAGGCGCGCTGGCGGCATTTGATCACGTGCCACCAGCCGCTGTACCAGTTCCAGCAACAGGTTGACCTTGGCGTCCAGCCGGACCAACTCGCCGGCACCGCCGGTTTCATCATCGGTGCCATCGGAGCGATGCTCTTCCACTGCCGACACCAGATTGAGCACGGTCAGATTGGCATCACGCAGACGCATCAATGCTTCGCCGGTGGGCAGTGCCGCCAGGGCTCGCCATTCCACGCGCAACTCACCTTCGAAGGCCAGTTGCTGCGCAAAACGTTCGCTGATTGTGTCGATCACACGCCACCTCGCCCGTTTAGGATGCTCTGAACAAGCTGTCATTGCGAGTAGCGGAGCGACGCGGCATACGATTCCGCATGGCCTTCAGGCCATAGCGGATCGGAGTCCTTTAGGACAATCCAGAAATACTCAGAGAATCAATACGCTGGATTGCTTCGCTGCGCTCGCAATGACGCCAGATGTGGCTTATTCAGAGGTTCCTTTACCGTCACCGTTATCATGCACCTTGATCACGCGCGATGCGCTGATAATCGCGCATTGCACGCTGGTTTTTCTTGCTGTCGTGCCACTCACCCGCCAAGCTGTCACGACGCGCCTTGACCAAAATGATCAACGCGTCGTTGTGTTCACGCAACAGGGTCAAGCCGTCTGCGTCCACAGCGCCTTGTGCGCAAGCCTGTTCCAGCAACGCCTGACGTTGTGCATCCAGCGCAGTCACCGCCGCCCAGTCATCGCGCGATGCCGCTTCACGCATCGCATCGGTCAGCGCCAATGCCTCTTTCACATCGGTGGCAGCGTTGTCGCTCAAGCGCCCACCACACGATCGGGCGAACGCGCTTCCAGCGGGATGGCATGCCAAGCCTCATGGATGCCGCGCAGCAAGCCCGCCACTTCGGCGAATACCACCGCATCGTTACGCAGATTGGCTTCCAGCAAGCGGCGCGCCATGTATTCGTACAGCGCGTCGAGATTCCCCGCGATGGGCGCACCCTGGCTGTGATCGAGGCTGGCACGCAAGCCTTCAATCAAGTTGATTGCCTTGGACACGTTTTCTCCTTTGCTTGCTACCTCGCCGCGCTGCATGGCACCTTGCGCCTTGGCGATCCGATCGAGCGCGCCCTCCATCATCAGCTCGATCAGCCGGTGTGGGCTGGCGGCTTCCACGTCGCCGTGTACCGCAACGGCTTGATAATTGGCGATTGCACTGTATCCACTCATGGTCGCTGCATCCTCTGTGTGCGGGTGACTAGCTGTTGTTTGCGGCAATGCCGGCCAGTTGCTGGCTGAGAAAGTTGCTGGTGGACTGCAGCCCGGCCAGCAGGCTATCGAGCGCGGAGAATTGGGCTCGCAGACGGGATTCAGTCGCCGCTATACGCAAATCCAGGCGCTCCTGCTGGCTGTCGAGTTGGCGCTGGCTCGCGGTGAGACTGGTGCTGCGAGTGGCGATGGCCCCTTGCGTGCCGAGGAAACGATCAAACACGTTGCCCAGGCGCTGCCCCAATGTCGATTCTGCTGAAAACACCGCTTGTACCGAGCTGACATCGGCATCGAGCGCCTTGTTCAAGGCGGTGGTATCCAGCGTCAGCGATCCATCGAGGTTGAAACGCAGACCCAAGTCACTCAAGGACTCGATACCTGCGCCGCTGCTGCGGCTGGACAATGCCTGGCTGATGTCATTTTGCACCGCGCGCAGGGTCGAATCGCCAAGCAATGGCCCCGCCGAACCGGTGTTGGCATTGAAACTGGCCAACTGGCGTGATGTCGTCACCAGCGCATTGAATCGCGTGGCCAAAGTGTTGACTGCGGCAACGATACCGGATCGGTTGGTCGAAACATCGACCGCAATCTGCGCCCCAGGCTTGGCTGCGACCAAATCCAGGGTTACCCCCGAAATCGCGTCGCTGATCCGATTGTTGCCCGAACTGACGGTAATTCCATCGATGAGCGCTTTTGAATCTGCCGCCGCAGTGATCTCGCTCAGGCCATTACTGCCGCTACCGGCAACAAACGTCAACGCCGCAAGGCCGCCATCACCGCCGCTGGCAGTCACGCTCACCGCTCCCGCCAAACCGCTGTCGCGTGCGCTTAACACCAGATGCGCGCCATCGCTGCCGGTGATGATGGATGCGTTCACCCCGGGATTGTCGGGCGCGGCATTGATCGCGTCGCGAATTGCCGACAATGAATTGTTGCTGCTGTTGAAGCTCAATACCGAGCTTTTGCCATTTACCGTCAACGAAAGCGTACCGGTGCCCACCGCCGTATCGGTGCTGGCGATTGGCCCGGATGATAATTTTTGCGTTGCCGACAGCGACAGCACCTCGACCGAAAACTTGCCGACATTTGCCGATGGCGCCGCAGTAACCTTGAGTACCGCGCTATCGCTGCTCGACGCACTGCGCTGTTGAAAAACGCTGCCGTCACGCAGTGCCGTAAACGCCGTCTTGATGCCGTCGAGCGACGCGTTCAATTGCCCCAATGCCGATATCTTGGTGCTGACCCGTGTACGTTGGCTATCGATCTGCTGCTGCGCCGGGGCACGTTCCACCGCCACCAATTGCGTCACCAGGCCGTTGATGTCCAGGCCCGAGCCGATACCAGGAACCGAAATACCTTCCACGTCCATTCTCCAATGCAGCCATGCGGGTAGCGCGCTGCGGCTACTCAATCACCTACACACAAAGCACAGGCCGTGCCAACACCAAATCGTCGCCCTGAAAGCGGTTAAACAGGCAACCCATCGCCGGCAATCGCAACCACACCGGCAAAATCAAAAAACGGGGCGGCAATTGCTTGCCGCCCCGCGTCCTTGCTGACGACACTCCTGGGAGAGTCTTGAAGCGCTGCTGCTTATCGCAGCAACTGCAATACCGCCTGCGGCGCTGCGTTGGCCTGGGTCAGCACCGTCACACCCGCCTGTTGCAGGATCTGTGCCCGGCTCAGTGCCGCGGTCTCGGCCGCAAAGTCGGCATCCTGAATGCGCGAGCGGGAGGCCGACAGGTTTTGCGAAACCGCCTGCAAGTTGCTGATTGTCGACTCGAAGCGGTTTTGGATGGCACCCAGCGAACTGCGCAGAGTACTTACCGCACTGAGCGCGGTATCCGCACGCTGGATCGCATCATTGGCGCTTGCTACCGTACCCACATTGACCGTGTTCAACGAACCGGTGACAGCGGTGGTGGCCGCAGTGAAGCCGGTCGGCACCGCAGTACCACCGATGGTGAAATCGGTACCCGAAGTCAACGCAATGCTGGTGCCATCACTGCTGGCCACCGCGACGACTTTGCCCGCACCGCCCGCTGCCGAGGTATTGATGGCATTGGCCAGATCGGCTGCGTTGGCAAACGTACCGGTAATATCCACCGCCGCATCGGTGCCCGATTGCAGGGTGAAATTGCCGGCGGCCAGCGTGGCGCCGGTGGTCGCTGCAGTACCCGTAGCGCTGGTGGCACCAAACAGATCGGTACCCGTTTCGTTGGCGATCGTAATCGTGCTCGCAGTGCCAGTTGTGCCAGACGCATCAACGATCTGCAGGGCACCGGCGTTCTCGGTAACCGTGAAGCCTGCACCCAACTGCGCCTGCACTGCCGCACCCAGCGCGCCAGCGGTACTGAGATTCGAATTGAGTGTCACCGTGTTGCCATTCACCTGGAAGCTCGCCGCCGTACTGTCGGTACCTGCATCGGACTGCGTCGCTGCGCCGAAGAACTGGGCCGCATCGGTGCCATCGATGGTGATGTTGCTGGCCGAACCGGTTGCGACCGTGCTGATCTGCAGTGCACCAGCAACATCGGCAACAACGAACCCAGCCCCCAACTGGGTCTGCACTGCGTTAACCAGAGCACCCGCAGCTGACAGGTCAGTATTGAGCGTTACCGTAGTGCCATTGACATCGAAGGTACGGTCATTGCCGAGACCAGAGAAGTCGGCATCGGCGGCGCTGTTGGCTGCGCCCGTCAATGTGGCGGCAGATACAGTCTGCGAGAAATCACGAGTTGTCGGGACACTACCGGTCAGCGATGCGGCAGTGGCGACGCTGGCGAAGTTGGCGCTCAGATCGCCGCTGGTGACCGATGCCAACTGGCCGATCTGGCCGGCGCGAACGCCGGTGCTCAGGTTCACGCCAATGGTCTCGCCAACGTTGGCGCCGACCTGGAACTGCGCGTTGCCGAACGAACCATCGAGCACCTTGAGGCCGTTGAAACTGGTCTGCGAGGAGATACGGTCGATTTCGGCAATTCGCTGCTGCACTTCCTGATCGAGCGCGGCACGATCGGAAGCCGAGTTGGTGGCGTTGGCCGACTGTACGCCGAGTTCACGCACACGCTGCAGGTTGTTGGTCAGCTCTTGCAGCGCCGACTCGGCGGTCTGCGACAGCGACACGCCGTCATTGGCATTACGGACAGCCTGGTTGAGGCCGTTGATTTGGGTGGTGAAACGGGTGGCAATCGCCAGGCCCGCCGCATCATCCTTGGCGCTGTTGATGCGCAGGCCCGAAGACAAACGCTCCAACGCGGTGGAAAGGGCGTTGCCCGAAGTGGACAGGTTGCGCTGAGCATTCAGCGACTGGATGTTGGTGTTGATGACTTGCATGAGAGTTCTCCTCGATCGGAATCAAAAATGTCGGTGTGACCTACCGACCTGGGTACCGCATTCCGGCGGAGCTCCCGAATGGGTGTATCGCCGCCTCAGGGGTGGTAACGGCACTGGCAAAAAAAACTTGAGCGATAAACGTAAAAAATGTCAACGCGCCCCTGTGCTTGAGGCCACAATCAATGGATCGCGGCGCGCGTTCGGCAGGGCACAAAAAAACTTTAGGGCTTGGTAAAGACCGCTGTTTGTGCTTGCTGGAACGTCGTGCGTACCCTCTGGCCGGAAAGCCGCCGGCTCGGGCAGCCCGCCAAAGGCCGTCACCGGGAAGCTTGATCACGAAACCCTCGCAGCCGTCATCGCGAGGGCCGAAGGCCCGTGGCGATCCATGCTTCGGCGATGCGCGGCATGCCTGTTTTCGTGTTTACAACGGTGCGCCGCGGGTCGCCCACAGGGTGGGCTCCTACAGTAAAACGTCATCAATCACGTGTAGGAGCCCACCCTGTGGGCGACCGTTCCGGCAATGCGCTCGACGCGGCTAAACCAGCGCCGCCACCAGCAAATCACGGATGCTGGCCTGCAAACGCGCGGCGCGCTCGGGCGACCAGGCAAAGCTGGCCTCGTCCATGTAATTGCGCTGCGCCAGTTCAAGTTGCACGGCATCGACGCCGGCATCAGGCCGACCATAATGGCGGGTGATGTAACCACCTTTGAAGCGGCCGTTGGCAACCCATGAATACGTGCTCTGCGCTGCCAGACAGGCCGCGATCCGCGCCTGCCGCTGTGCATTGCAACTGCGGCCATCGGCGGTGCCGATATTGAAGTCGGGCAGCGGGCCATCGAACAGGAACGGGCATTGGCCACGGATCGAATGTGCCTCCCACAACAACACGCGACCGTGCGCGCTGCGCAAACGTTCCAGCTCATCAACGAGCGCATCGTGGTAAGGCTGCCAGAACGTTTGCCGGCGCTCGGCGATCTCGCTGCCATCGGGCTGCTGGCCGTCGCGATAGATCGGGCCACCATCAAAGCGCTGCAACGGGCACAGCCCGGTGCTGTTCTGCCCCGGGTACAGAGCGGCATCGTCCGGTGGCCGGTTGAGATCGACCACATAGCGTGAGTAATGTGGAATCAGCATTGACGCGCCCAAGTCGCGGGCGAACGCATACAGCCGGCTTACCTGCCAGTCGGTATCGGGCAGTACACGTGCCGGTTCGCTGAGGCGCTGCGCAAATGCGGGCGGCAGTTGCGTGCCATCGTGCGGCAGGCTGATCAGCAGCGGCACAGTGCCGCGCTCAAGGGTGAACACGTTCATGCGTTAATTGTACGTGGCGGCGTGGAACTGTCGCCAAATCAGAGCTTGCCCGCTGCCGCCAGCGCAGCAAATTCGTCTTCCGTAAACAACCGCGAGCGGGTCAGAAAACGCACGCCCTCGCCGTTCTCCAGCGAAAACATGCCGCCGCGCCCAGGCACCACATCGATAATTAATTGCGTGTGCTTCCAGTATTCGAACTGCGGCCGGCTGATGTAAAACGGCGCGTCGGCGATCACCCCGAGTTGCACATCCTGCTCGCCGATCACCAACTCACCCTGCGCAAAACACATCGGCGAGGAGCCATCGCAGCAACCGCCGGACTGATGAAACAGCAACGCACCATGACGGGCGCGCAAATCCTCGATCAACGCCACCGCCGCCGGTGTGGCGATGACCTGATCGACGAATGCATCAACGTTCATGATCCAGCCTCAAAAGAAACCCAGGGCCTTGGGGCTGTAGCTCACCAGCAGATTCTTGGTCTGCTGATAATGATCGAGCATCATCCGGTGGTTCTCGCGGCCGATACCCGATTGTTTGTAACCGCCAAACGCCGCGTGCGCGGGATAGGCATGGTAACAGTTGGTCCACACCCGCCCGGCCTTGATGTTGCGGCCCATGCGGTAACACACGTTGGCTTCGCGGCTCCACACCCCCGCACCCAGGCCATAGAGGGTGTCGTTGGCAATCGCCAGCGCTTCGTCCTCATCCTTGAAGGTGGTAACCGACACCACCGGCCCGAAAATCTCTTCCTGGAACACACGCATCTTGTTGTGGCCCTTGAACACGGTGGGCTGGATGTAATAACCGTCCTTGAGCGGGCCTTCGAGCTGCGCCCGCGCGCCGCCGGCGAGCACCTGCGCGCCCTCCTGCCTGCCAATGTCGAAATAACTGAGGATTTTCTCCATCTGCTCGCTCGATGCCTGTGCGCCGACCATGGTTTCCGGGTCGAGCGGGCTGCCCATGCGGATCGCCGCCACCCGCTTGAGCGCGCGCTCCATGAAGCGCTCGTAGAACGATTCCTGGATCAGGGCGCGGCTGGGGCAGGTACACACCTCGCCCTGATTGAGGGCAAACATCACGAAGCCTTCCAGCGCCTTGTCGAAAAAATCATCATCGCGTTGGCCGATATCGGCAAAAAACACATTGGGCGACTTGCCGCCCAGCTCCAGCGTGACCGGAATCAGGTTCTGGCTGGCGTACTGCGAAATCAGGCGCCCCGTGGTGGTTTCACCGGTAAATGCGATCTTGGCAATACGCGGACTCGACGCCAGCGGTTTGCCGGCTTCAAGGCCAAAGCCGTTGACCACATTGAGCACACCGGGCGGCAACAAGTCCCCGACAATCTCCAACCACAGCAGAATGCTGACCGGGGTCTGTTCGGCCGGCTTGAGTACCACGCAGTTACCGGCAGCCAATGCTGGCGCCAGTTTCCACACCGCCATCAGCAGCGGAAAGTTCCACGGGATGATCTGCCCGACCACGCCCAGCGGTTCGTGGAAATGATAGGCCACGGTGTCGTCGTCAATCTGGCTGAGCGCGCCTTCCTGGGCGCGAATACAGCCGGCGAAATAACGGAAATGATCGATCGCCAACGGCAGGTCGGCAGCGCGGGTTTCGCGGATCGGCTTGCCGTTGTCCCAAGTCTCGGCGTGCGCGAGCAAGTCCAGATTGGCTTCCATGCGATCGGCGATCCGGTTCAGGATATTGGCGCGTTCCGCCGCCGGGGTTCGACCCCAGCCATCGCGTGCCGCATGCGCCGCATCCAGCGCCGCCTCGATGTCGTCCTTGCCCGAGCGCGCCACTTCGCAAAACACCTTGCCGGTCACTGGGCTGACGTTTTCGAAGTAGGCACCAGCCACCGGTGGCGTCCAGCGGCCACCGATGAAGTTCTCATAGCGCTTCTTGAACGGCACCGCAGTGCCAACCTTGCCGGGCTCGAACTGGGACATGACAACCTCCGTCGCGGGGTAAAGTACAGGTGTTACGCCTGCAAGCAGAACGCGTCAAGTGGCGCTGCTCGCGCCATCGCTTGCCACCATCGCGCTGCGCAGGGCTTCCAACTCGCGAATGCGCTTGCTGCCAGCCGCCCAACCCGCCTGTGTAACCGCCGCCAACAACGCTTCAGCAATGACCAGCAGTGCTGCGCTCGAATCCCAGGCCGAAGGCACCGCGATCCGCGCACTGAGCACATGGTCGGCGTGGCGGGCTATCGGCGACAGCCATTGATCGGTGAACACGATCAGCCGGGTACCGCGTTTGGTAGCCAGTTGCGCCAATCGCAACAGGTTGGCTTGATAACGGCGGATATCGAACACCACCAATACATCGCGCTTGCCAAAATCGAGCACCTGATCGACCCAGTTGGCTTCCTGATCGTCGAGATGATTCACCCCCGGCCTGAGGATGCGCAACTGCACCGACAGATACCGCGCCAGTGCATCGGTGAAGCGGCCACCCACCACATGCACGCGCATTCGTGGGTCACCGAGCACGTTGGTTATCTGTGCGAACTCGTCGCTACTCAGGCGTTCAAATGTCTCGCGGACATTACTGCACACGGCATCGGCAAACGCCAGATGCGCTGCGCATGCGGCGCCTTTGCTGACGGCCCGAGCGGCACCGGGCTTGGTCAACGGCGAACTGAGTTGCGCTGCCAGTTCGTCGCGAAGGGCACTTTGAAATGCCGCATAGGAGGCAAAACCCAGGCGCGTTATCAGCCGCAACACGGTTGGTGTGCTTACCGCGACCGTGCGTGCCAGCGCCGAGGCACTGTGCAGACCCGACATCGGATAATCCGCCAGTAGCCGCTGTGCAACCCGCCGCTCGCTGGCCGGACACTCGGCCAGTGCCTCGCGCAGCCGGTCCACCATCGTCATGGCCATAGCTGATTTCCCCGCACTATTGACATTCCGTGCGAAATGTTAGAGCTTTTACACAAAATAGCAATCCACGTTATCTGTAACGTTCATAACTTCTATCGCGGTGCTGATCCATGCGCTCTTTCCGATGAACCGTGCAATACCACAGGCCAGCGCAACGCGCGCCTTGTCAGAGCCGTCGTTTGCCACGCACAACGCGGCTGGCAATGGCGATGTGGTGCTGCTGTGTGAGCACGCCAGCAACCACATTCCTGCGCATTACCGTGGTTTGGGCCTGTCCCTGGAACACCAGCAACGCCACATTGCCTGGGACATGGGCGCGCTTGCGGTGGCGATGGCATTGTCCGGGATGCTCGACGCGCCACTGGTACACGCCACCTATTCGCGCCTGCTGCTTGATCTGAATCGGCCGATCGATGCCGATGACTCGATTGTTGTACACAGTGAAGACACCGCCATACCCGGCAACCGCAGCCTTGAGCCGAGCGAACTCGAATTGCGCGCTTCGACGATCTATCATCCGTTCCATAATGCCGTAACCGCGCTCATCGATGCACGAATGGCCAACGGCAAAGCGTCTGCAGTGCTATCGATCCACTCGTTCACGCCGAGTTATCACGGCGTCGCCCGCCCCTGGCACGTCGGCGTGCTGGCCGAGCATGATCGCCGCCTGGCCGATGATCTGCTGCGCACATTCGGCGCCGACCCTGCGTTGTGTGTCGGCAACAATCAGCCATATGCACCGATCAATGGCGTGTATCACAGCATGAATCGGCACGGCCAACAGCGCGGCCTGGCCTGCGCCATGATCGAACTGCGCAATGATCTGATTGCACACCCAATCACGCAACGCGCCTGGGCCGAGCGCCTGTGCGCCGCGCTGACGCCGGCGCTGGCAAGGCTCCACAGCGGCAGGCCGCAACACGCGATGCATCGATAACAAACCGGAGTCATCGTTCACTGGGAGGGAGTGCAACATGTCCAAGCAATCGGGAGTTAGCTACACCAAGGTTGATGCGGGGTATTTCGAAAAACGCGGGCTGCGCCGCTATGCCGGTGTGTGGTCGTTGTGGGCACTGGGCGTTGGCGCGGTGATATCGGGCCATTTTTCCGGCTGGAATCTTGGCCTGGCCAACGGTTGGGGCAGCATGCTGATCGCCACTATCATCATCGCGGTGATGTACCTGGGCCTGATCTATTCGATCGCCGAAATGGCGCCAGCAATGCCGCATACCGGCGCTGCCTATTCCTTTGCGCGCAGCGCGATGGGGCCGTGGGGCGGGTTTCTCACTGGGCTGTCGGAAAACGTCGAATACGTGATCACCCCGGCGGTGATCGTGTTCTTCATCGGCAGCTACATGAGCAGCATATTCGGCACCCCGGATGCGATGCAGCCGCTATGGTGGATCGGTTTTTATGTGGTGTTCGTCGGCCTCAACATCATCGGCGTCGAGCTGTCGTTCCGGGTAACTCTGGTGGTGACTTTGCTGGCATTGGCGTGCCTGGTGGTGTTCTGGTTCAGTGCGTTGCCGCATATCGATTTTTCGCGTTGGGCGATGAACGTGGCCAGTGATGGCTCCGCGCTGCCGGAGGGTGGCGGGCCGTTCCTGCCGATGGGACTGAAGGGCGTTCTGGCGGCGTTGCCGTTTGCGGTATGGCTGTTCCTGGCCATTGAACAACTGCCGCTGGCAGCGGAAGAATCGGTCGATCCCAAGCGCGACATGCCCAAGGGCATCATCGCCGGCATGTTCACCCTGATCGTATAGGCGTTCATGATCGTGTGGTTGAATCCGTCATTACCGGGCGTCGGTTCGCATGCACTGGGCACCTCCGGCGAACCGCTGCTGGATGGCTTCAAGGCGATCTATGGCGACAACATCGCCAAGCTGCTCGCCTTGGTGGCGGTGCTGGGCCTGGTCGCCAGCTTCCACACCATCATCTTCGCCAAGGGCCGGCAGATCTATTCGCTCAGCCGCGCCGGCTACTTCCTGCCATGGCTGTCGATCACCCATGGCGGACGCAAGACCCCACATGTGGCAATGGTGATGGGCAGCGTGACCGCGTTGGCAATCATGTTTGGCCTGTGGTTTGGCTTCGGCGCGGAAAAAGGTGGCGCGTTGATTGGCGGCACGCTGCTGAACATGGCGGTATTCGGTGCCATGTTCTCGTATTTCATGCAGGCGCTGAGCTTCATCCTGTTGCGCCAGAAAATGCCCGACATCGATCGCCCCTATCGCAGTCCACTGGGTATCGGCGGTGCCGCGCTGACCATGATCATCGCGGTAGTGACGCTGTACTACCAACTCACCGGCGACCCGGCGTACACCCGCGGCGTGTTGTGGGTGGCATTGTGGTTCGGTGTATGCATCGCCTACTTCGCGCTGGTCGGCCGGCATCGGCTGATCCTGTCGCCGGAAGAGGAGTTCGCGATGGCGCAGCGCGAAAAGACTGGCGCCTGAGGCAGCCGAACTCGGGGGCGCAGCCAATGGCTGCGCCCCCTTCACGCAACCGGGAGATCATCATGACCGCACCACTGACACTTCCCGCGCTACGCCAGCTGGCCGCCGATGGCAAAATCGACACCGTGCTCGCCTGTCTGGTTGACATGCAGGGGCGGCTGATCGGCAAGCGCTTTCAGGTCGAGTTCTTTCTCGACAGCGCGCACCAGGAAACCCACGGCTGCGATTACCTGCTGGCCAACGACATCGACATGGAGCCGGTGCCCGGCTACGCCGCCGCCAGTTGGAACAAGGGCTACGGCGATTTTGTGTTCAAACCCGACTTGAGCACCCTGCGCGAGGTGCCGTGGTTGGAAGGCACCGCACTGGTGCTGTGCGATGTCCAGGACCATAACCACTACGACCTGCCACACAGCCCGCGCGGCATTCTCAAGAAACAGGTGGCGCGGCTGACCGAGCGCGGCATGCTCGGCATGTTCGCCTCGGAACTGGAGTTTTACCTGTTCGACGAGAGCTACGAAGCGATCCACCAGCGCAACTACCACGCGCCCAAGACCGCCGGTTACTACATCGAGGACTACAACATCCTGCAAACCACCCGCGAGGAGCCGGTGATGCGGGCGATCCGCACGCAGTTGCAAGCGGCCGGCATCCCGGTGGAAAACTCCAAGGGCGAATGGGGGCCTGGCCAGGAAGAAATCAACGTGCGCTACTGCGACGCCCTGACCATGGCCGACCGCCACAGCATCATCAAACACGCCTGCAAGGAGATCGCGCTGCTGCAGGGCAAGGCGATCACGTTCATGGCCAAATGGCGTTACGACCTGGCCGGATCCAGCAGCCATGTCCACAACTCGCTGTGGAGCATGGACGGCAAGCAAGCGCTGTTTCATGACCCCAAGGCCGAGTTCACCATGACCCCGCTGATGCGCCAGTGGGTGGCCGGGCAGCTCAAGTACGCGCCCGACATCACCGTGTTCCTGGCGCCGTACATCAACTCCTACAAGCGCTTCCAGGCCGGCACCTTCGCGCCGACGCGCGCGGTGTGGAGCCGCGACAACCGCACCGCCGGCTTCCGCCTGTGCGGCGAGGGCAGCAAGGGCATCCGCATCGAATGCCGAATCGGCGGTGCCGATTTGAATCCATATCTCGCCTTTGCCGCACTGATCGCCGCTGGCCTGGCCGGCATCGACGAAAAACTGGAGCTGGGCAAGCCGTTTGAAGGCGACGCCTACAGTGGCAAAAAATTACCCGAAGTGGCGAAAACCCTGCGCGATGCCATCGCCGCACTGGAACGCTCGAAGATGCTGCGCGCCGCGTTCGGCGATGAGGTAGTGGAACACTACCTGCACACCGCGCGCTGGGAGCAGATGGAATACGATCGCCGCGTTACCGACTGGGAGCTGCGGCGTGGCTTCGAACGGTATTGATTCTGTGTGGCCCGCGCAGGACGCAAGAGCACAAGCACCAGAGGTCCGCAAAGGAGGCACGAGGTAATGGTAGGTCGGGTCAAGCGCCGAAGGCGCGGACCCGACATGTTTAGTCCGCGAAGTACGCATGAACAAAAGGCATTGGGTCCGCAAAGGACGCAAATGAGAAGCCAGAACAGATTGGGGGTGGGGCAGAAACGATTTCCCGGCGTGATTCACATCCGCGGCAAATGGCACTTGCTTTATCGCCGTCATGCCCGCGAAAGCGGGCATCCAGCGTCTTTCGCGCTTGCCCAGTCTCCTGAAGCCACTGGATTCCCGCTTTCGCGGGAATGACGAACCGAGGCACTCCGGGCTTAAGTAAGTGCCATTCATTTCCGAGACAATTTGCTTCTCCCTTTGATGTTTTTGCTTCACTGCGTCATTCGCGTCCTTTGTGGACCAGCCGCTTCCACATTTGCTTTCTTCGCGTTGTTTGCATCCTTTGCGGACCAACCGCTTCAACAAAACGCTGCAACGGAGCCCCATGACCCAAACCATCCAACTCATTTCCCCAGTCAACGGCAGCATTTACGTCGAGCGCCACTGCGCCAGCGATGCGCAGATCGCGGCCGCGCTGTCTGCCGCCACAGTCGCGCAACAGCAATGGAAACACACCGCGCTCAGCGAGCGCGCCGCGCTGTGTACGCGCATGGTTGACGCCATGCTGGCGATGCGCGAGGAGATCGTGCCCGAGCTGGCGTGGCAGATGGGCCGGCCGTTGCGTTACGGCGCTGGCGAACTGCGCGGTTTCGAGGAACGCGCACGGCACATGATCGCCATCGCGCCGCAGGCACTGGCACCAATCGAACCCGAAGCCAAGGCCGGCTTTCGGCGCAGCATTCGCCGCGAACCATTGGGCACGGTGCTGGTGATCGCGCCGTGGAATTATCCCTACCTGACGGCGGTGAACTCGATCATCCCGGCACTGATGGCGGGCAACGCGGTGATCCTCAAGCACGCCACCCAAACGCTGCTGGTGGGCGAGCGTTTCGCACTGGCCGCGCAGCATGCCGGTCTGCCCGCCGGGCTGTTCCAGAACCTGCTGATGGATCATGTGCAGGCGGCACGGGTGATTGGGTCGGGGCATGTCCAGCAAGTCAACTTCACCGGTTCGGTCGCTGGTGGCCAGGCGATGGAAGCAGCCGCTGCCGGACATTTCCTCGGCGTGGGGCTGGAACTGGGCGGCAAGGACCCGGCTTACGTGCGCGAGGATGCCGATCTCGCGCATGCGGTCGAAAATCTGGTCGATGGCAGCTACTTCAATTCTGGGCAAAGTTGCTGCGGCATCGAACGCATCTATGTCGATCGCGCGATCTACCCCGAGTTCGTCGAACGCTTCGTCGCGCTCACCCGCCAGTACGTGCTCGGCAATCCGCTTGATGAGACCACCACGCTCGGCCCGCTGGTAAAACCCGCCGCTGCCGAGTTCGTGCGTGGGCAGATCGCCGAGGCCGTGGCCAAGGGCGGCAAAGCGCTGCTTGATCCCAAAACCTTTGCGGCCGATCAACCCGGCAGCGCTTACCTGGCACCGCAGGTGCTGGTCGATGTCGATCACGGCATGTCGGTGATGCGCGAGGAGAGCTTCGGCCCGGTGGTGGGCATCATGGCAGTGACCGATGAAGCGCAGGCCATCGCACTGATGAATGACAGCGCCTTCGGCCTCACCGCCTCGATCTGGACCCGCGATCTCGATGCCGCCGAGCGCATTGGCGATGCCGTTGCCACCGGCACCGTGTACATGAACCGCTGCGATTCTCTCGATCCGGCGCTGGCCTGGACCGGGGTCAAGCATAGCGGCCGTGGCGCTACTCTCTCGCGCGTGGGTTACGAGACTCTGACCCGGCCCAAATCCTTCCACCTGCGTCACCAAATCTGAGCACTACCCAATGAACCTGATCGGCAACTGGAACTACCCTACCCCCATCAAGTTCGGCGCCGGCCGCATCACCGAGCTGCCCGAACACTGCCGCGCCAACGGCATCGCGCGCCCGCTGCTGGTCACCGACGCCGGCCTCGCCAACGCGCCGATCACCACCGCCGCGCTGCAATCATTGCAGGCCGCCGGATTGGGCGCCGCGCTGTTCGCCCAGATCAAGCCCAACCCGGTCGAAGCCAACCTGCTTGACGGCCTCGCCGCGTATCACGCCGGCAATCACGATGGCGTGGTTGCCTTCGGCGGCGGCAGCGGCCTGGACATGGGCAAGCTGATCGCGTTCATGAGCGGCCAGACCCGCCCGGTGTGGGATTTTGAGGACATCGGCGACTGGTGGACCCGCGCCGACAGCAACGGCATCGCGCCCATCATCGCAGTGCCTACCACCGCTGGCACCGGCTCGGAAGTGGGCCGCGCTGGTGTGATTACTGACGAGCGCAGCCACACCAAGCGCATCATCTTCCACCCGAAGATGATGCCGCGGGTGGTGATCTGCGACCCAGAACTCACAGTCGGCATGCCGGCCAAAATCACCGCCGGCACCGGCATGGACGCGTTCTCGCATTGCCTGGAAGCCTACTGCGCGCCGGGCTTTCATCCCATGGCCGACGGTATCGCGGTGGAGGGCATGCGCCTGATCGCCGGCGCACTGCCGCGGGTGATGCGCAATCCAACCGACATCGACGCACGCGGCCAGATGATGGCCGCCGCTGCGATGGGCGCCACCGCCTTCCAGAAAGGGCTCGGCGGCATGCATGCGCTCGCGCACCCGATCGGCGCCCTGTACGACACCCACCACGGCATGACCAACGCTACCCTGATGCCATACGTGCTGGCGTTCAACCGCAGCGCCATCGACCAGCGCATCACCCGCCTCGCCGCGTATCTGGACCTGCCGTTGCCCGACTTCGACAGCTTCCTGCAGTTCGTGCTGCAACTGCGCCGCGAAGTTGGTGTGCCGCATACCCTGCCCGATCTCGGCGTCGATGACCGTCACGCGGCGCTGATCGCAAAAATGGCGGTGGAAGATCCGTCGGCCGGCGGCAATCCGCTACCACTCACCGAAGCCGGCGCCGCTGAGATATTCAGGGCGGCGAGTGTGGGCACGGTTTGAACGCGCGACCGTGGCAGAATCAAAGGTTGCTTTGTTGGAAACGGACGAGCGCTTGAACGAAATCGTCATCGAAACCGTGCGCTTGTGGGTACAACGCCTGGTGGTGGACCTGAATCTGTGCCCGTTCGCCAAACGCGAACTGGTGAAGAACCGCGTTCGCTTCGTGGTCAGCGATGCGCAGGGCGAAGAACAACTGCTCGTGGCGCTGCAAACCGAGCTGGAACGGCTCGAATGCGACCCTTCGATTGAAACCACATTGCTGATCCATCCGCACGTGCTTCAACATTTTTACGACTACAACCAGTTTCTCGATTCTGCAGACCAGTTGCTGGAGCAGATGCAACGGGACGGGGTGTACCAGATCGCCAGCTTCCATCCGCACTATCAGTTTGCCGGCACCTTGCCGGACGACGCCGAGAACTACAGCAATCGCTCGCCGTATCCATTGCTGCATCTGCTGCGCGAGGACAGCCTGGAACGCGCCATTGCCAGTTATCCCGATGTCGAGCAGATACCGGAGCGCAACATCGCGCTGATGAACCGATTGGGCACAAACACACTGAAGGCATTGCTGGATTCGTGTACGCGTGCCGGCAGAGCAGCAGACGGGTGAGCCGCAATACCGTGCGGCAACGGACATGGTTGACTTGAACTGCGCGCGAACCATGAGCCGGGGAGGTTCATGGTGCGCGTCAGCGGCGCGGATCCGACATATTCAGCCCGCGTGCGATACCAACAACACCGGGGTCCGCAAAGGACGCAAAGTACGCAAAGAGCGCAAAGGAAAGGCTAAGGAACCTCTGTATAAGCCATGCCTGGCGTCATTGCGAGCGGCCGCTCTTGCGCATCCGGCAACTGCTCCTGCGTTGCTCTCGGCCGCTGTTCCAGACACGGCTCTACCTCGGCAACTGCTCCTGCGTTGCTCTCGGCCGCTGTTCCAGACGCGGCTCTACCTCGGCAACTGCTCCTGCGTTGCTCTCGGCCGCTGTTCCAGACGCGGCTCTACCTCGGCAACTGCTCCTGCGTTGCTCTACCTCCTGCATCCATGCAGTCGTCCTGCATCCATGCAGTCGTCCTCCACCCATGGAGTCGTACCTCCTGCATCCATGCAGTCGTCCTGCATCCATGCAGTCGTCCGGCATCCATGCAGTCGCCATGCGCTCGCGGCACTTGCACATCCCTGTGCGGCGCAGCGAAGCAATCCAGTGCTCTGATCTTTCGGAGATTTCTGGATTGTCCTAAAGGACTCCGATCCGCTATGGCCTGAAGGCCATGCGGAATCGTATGCCACGTCGCTGCGCTCGCAATGACGCCGGATGTGGCTTGTTCAGAGATTCCCTAACCGCGATGAGAGCCCGCCCTTGAGTTCGCATCCGCTTTTCCTTTGCGCTCTTTGCGTCCTTCGTGGATCCAATGCTTTACTCTCCCTGCGGACTACCATCGCACTTGACCGATAGCCCGGATGCCTCACTCTGGCGTTGCGGCAGGGTTGGACTTGGGGTGTCGAATATCGCGCCCCTCAACCAGATAGAACACGTACTGCGCGATGTTTTTGGCGTGATCGCCAATGCGTTCCAGCGCCTTCATCGCGAACATTACCTGGATCACCTGTCCCACTGAATCCGGGTGGCGATTGGCAAAATCCTTGATGCTGGCGATAATCGCCTTGTAACCGTCGTCAAGGGTGTCATCGGCGGCCTTTACCTGCGCGGCACGTTCCAGATCCAGGCGAACCAGGGCATCGAGCGCCCCTCGCAACATGCTCAACGCATGCTGCGACAACGCCGAAATCTCACTGGATTGCGCGATATCACCCGCTTCGTGGCCTTCCTCGTGCAATTGCAGAGCAATTCGAGCGATCTTCTTGGCCTCGTCGCCAACGCGTTCGAGATCATTGACTGTTTTGGAAAGGGTCAGCACCGTGCGCAGGTCAACGCCCAACGGCGAACGCAGCGCCAGCAACTGCGCGATTTCCTCGTCGGCCTTGAGTTCAAGCCGATCGATTTCGCGGTCGCGTTTGATGACCTCACGCGCTATCGCCGAGTCGCCACCTTCCAGCACACTGATGGCACGCGATACCTGCTCTTCCACCTCGCCGCCCATCTTGAGCACGAGATCACGCAGGGTTGCCAGTTCTTCGTCGAATTTTTTGAGCGTATGAGCGCCCGTCGTCATGGACATTTGCCGTCCTCCCGCTTAGCCGAACCGGCCGGTAATGTAATTTTCAGTCTGCTCTTTTTTGGGCTTGGTGAATATCTGTTCGGTTTCGCCGTATTCGATCAGTTCACCAAGGTACATGAAGGCGGTGTACTTGGACACGCGACCCGCCTGCTGCATATTGTGGGTGACGATGAGAATGGTGACCTTGCTGCGCAGCTCCATGATCAGCTCTTCGATGTTGGCCGTGGCGATCGGATCAAGCGCCGAGGTAGGCTCATCGAACAACACGATTTCCGGCTCGGTGGCCAGGGCGCGGGCAATGCACACGCGCTGCTGCTGGCCGCCGGACAAACTGGTCGCCAGATTGCCCAGGCGATCTTTCACCTCATCCCAGATCGCTGCATCGCGCAGTGCTTTTTCGACCTTTTCCGCCAGCACTGCCGGGCGCCGCTCCCCCATTACCCGCAGGCCATAAGCCACGTTCTCGAAGATCGACTTCGGAAAAGGGTTGGGCTTCTGGAACACCATGCCAATGCGCAGCCGGGTCTCGATCGGATCGACATCCGCCGCCAGCAGGTTGACGTCATCGGGATACAAGCGGATTTCGCCCTCGTAGCGGCTGCCCGGATACAGATCGTGCATGCGATTGAAACAGCGCAGCAGCGTTGACTTGCCGCAACCCGACGGGCCGATCAATGCCGTGACTTCCTTGTCAGCCACCCGCAAATTGATATCGTTGAGCGCACGAAAGTCACCGTAGTAAAAGCTCAGGTTGCGAACTTCCGCCTTGTTGTTTTCAGGGTTCATCGAGTCACCATTTAATGCGCTGACGCGCGCGGTAGCGCAGCCAGATGGCACACGCATTCATCAACAGGGTCATTGCCACCAGCACCACACCGGCAGCGGCGGCATTGACATGAAATTGCGGGTCGGGACGCGAAATCCAGTTGAACATCTGGATCGGCATCACCGTAAACGGTGACGACAGCCAGTCAAGATTGATGAACGGCGGCACACCGGTCACCATCGGAGGCGGCAGGAATGCGATAAAGGTCAATGCGCCGATGGTGATGATCGGCGCGGTTTCACCGATGGCGCGCGACAGCCCGATGATGACTCCAGTCATGATGCCGGCCGAAGAATACGGCAGCACGTGATCGCGCACCGTTTGCCAGCGCGTCGCGCCAAGCGCATACGCCGCCTCGCGGATGGCGTTGGGCACCGCACGAATCGACTCGCGGGTAGATACGATCACGATCGGCAAGATCAGCATCGCCAGAGTCAGGCCGGCGGTGAGTATGCTTTCGCCAAGACCGATTTGATACACCAGCAAGCCCAACGCCAGCAAGCCATAAATGATCGACGGCACACCAGCGAGATTGGAGACGTTAATTTCGATGATTTCGGCCAACAATCCCTTGCCCGAGTATTCCTCAAGATAGATGCCAGCAGCTACGCCCACCGGTACGGCCGCCAGCGCGGTGACAAACATGACTGCCACGCTGCCAACCCATGCCGACAAAATGCCCGCCTGCCCCGCGTGGCGCGACGGGAAATGAGTGAAAAAATCCAAATTCAAACGCGATGCACCGTCGATCACCAATTGCGTAAACAGGGCAAACAACACCAGGATTGCCAGCAGCATGACGGCCAGCCCGAGCATATCGAACAGCATATCGCGGCGTTTGTGCTGGCGGATCAATGCCTGTATTTGTTGCGGATTCAAGGCCATCAGTAGGCCTCCCGATAATGCTTGCGCACCCAGTGACCGAACAGGTTGAACACCATGGTCATGACGAACAACACCAATCCGGCAGCAAAAATGCTCTGGTAGCCAATCGAACCATGTGGCAAGTCGCCCATCGCCACCTGCACGATGAACGCGGTAATGGTCGCTGCCGCCTCGGTTGGATCGAAAGTGAAATTGGGTTGCTGGCCTGCGGCAATGGCCACCACCATGGTTTCACCAACCGCACGCGAAATACCCAAGATGTAGGCGGCCACGATACCTGACAGCGCCGCAGGTGTTACCACTCGCGTTGCGGTTTGAAAGCGGCTGGCGCCCATCGCATACGATGCCTCGCGCAAATGCATGGGCACGGCGCGCATCGCATCTTCCGACAACGAGCTGATGTAGGGAATGATCATGATGCCGATCACGATGCCCGGGCCAAGCATATTGAAGCCAGGCAGGCCGGGTATCAGTTTTTGCAACATTGGGGTGATGAACAGCAGGGCAAAATAACCGAACACCACGGTTGGCACACCACTGATCAGCTCGAGAATCGGCTTGACCACCTCGCGTACCCGCGGCCGTGCAAACTCGCTGAGATAAACTGCCAGAATCGTACCCAATGGTACCGCCACCAGCAACGCTACCAAACTGGTGGTCAAGGTGCCGGCGACCAGCGGCAAGATGCCGTAACGCGGATTCTCGAACAGCGGCGTCCACTGGGTGTCGGTGAAAAAATCGACCAGTGAAACATGGGCGAAGAAGCTCGACGATTCATACAGCAAAATCACCACGATCGCTGCGGTGATCAGTACCGCCGAGGACGCTGCGGCGAACAGGCAGGCTTCTACCATCCGCTCGCGCAGCTTCGACCAGCGACTGCGCACTGGGCGTAGCGATGTCTTCATCTGCGATGCATCCTGCACAGTGCCCACGGCCATGGCTTCGGGCGTTATCAGCGCGTTTCGCGCGACAACAAATCTTCGATCCGCACGCCGATTTCGGAGTGCCCCTCAAACACCGTCCCCACCTTGCCAGCACGGAAGTTCTCCAGCGCCATCGAGTAGGCTCTGGCGGGTAGCGGGATGTATTTGACCTCTTCGATCAAAGGCACCGCGTGGCTCAGGTAGTATTCAACAAATTGCGCCACCTGCGGGCGTTCTTTGGCCGACTTCGCATTGACGTAGATGAAAATCGGGCGCGACAAGGGCTGGTAGCTGCCATCTATCACTGTTGCCGCAGATGGGCCAATGGCCGGCGCGTCAGCATCGAGCTTGATCTTGACCGCGTTGAGGCGGGCCGTGTTTTCTTCGTAATAGGCGAAACCGAAGAAACCGAGCGCGTTTTTGTCCTGCGCCACACCGGTGACCAGCACATTGTCATCCTCACTGGCGGTAAAGTCGCCACGGCTTGATTTGGCTTTGCCCACCACGGCCTCGGTAAAGTAATCAAACGTGCCCGAATCCGCACCCGCACCAAACAGCGAGATCGGCTCATCGGGCCATGCCGGATTGACCTGATTCCAGCGCGTGATGGTGCCCTGCGCTTCCGGGCTCCAGATCGTCTTGAGTTCGGCCACGGTCATTTCCTGCGCCCATGAGTTGGCCGGATTGATCACCACGGTCAGTGCGTCGAAGGCGACGGGCAACTCGATAAACTCCACGCCGGCTGCGCGACAGGCTTCGATCTCCTGGCTCAGGATCGGCCGCGAAGCATTGGAGACATCGGTCTCGCCACGGCAGAACTTCTTGAAGCCGCCACCTGTGCCCGATACGCCAACAGTTACCTGGACGCTGCCGGCGGTATCGGCCTGAAATTCCTCGGCGACCGCCTCGGTCACCGGGTATACCGTGCTTGAGCCATCAATCTTGACCAGCACCCGCTCCTGACGCTGCCCACCGCAGCCAGCCAGCACACCGACAACTGCAAGCGCAACCCACGAATTCAAAGTTTTCATCGCTTCCTCCGATAGCCAAAGCCCTATGCGCTGTATACCAGCGCACATCCGCCCGGGTCAGTGGCAGCAGCCAGCGCCCGTACTGCGCATAGAATATTTCAAGAATATTGCTGTTTTATGACAGCCACAGCGCTGTCGCATTATGCACGGATAACCGTTCAGTTTCGTTGCACTCGCATTGACAGATACTGTTGCCCATGACCAACGAAACCAAGACCACCTATCAACTGTTGTGCGAACTGGCTGAAGGCAACCCGGACGAGACGGTGAGCCTGGACGTGCTACTGCAACATTTCAGGCGCAGCGCATTCGGCCCGTTGTTGCTGATCAGCGTATTGCCTGCCTTCATCCCACTTCCGGCAGGTGCCGGCGCCATCGCCGGCCCCTTGGTGATGCTGGTTGGCATGCAAATGTTGCTGACCCTGAGCAAGCCGTGGCTACCGCACTGGCTGTGCCGGCGTGGCCCAAGCCGAGGTACTCTGAAACGTTTCCTTGGGCGCAGCAAAAGGCTGTTCATCTGGCTTGAGCGGCGAATACGCCCGCAGTTGGACATCGTGATTGCACACCCCCTAGCCAGTGCCTTTACCGGCCTGCAACTGCTGCTACTGGGGTTCCTGCTGGCCTTGCCGATCCCGTTCACCAACTACCCGTTTGGCCTGCTGTTGATGGCGTATGCGCTGGGACTGCTGGAACGCGACGGTGCATTGATGGTGCTGGCCTGGGGCGTCGGCATCGCCACCGTGATCGGTTTTGCCTTTCTTTCCGAAGCTGCCGCAACTTGGGTCACGCAGTGGCTGGCCTAGGAGCCTGTCGGGCTTTGCCGGTCGTAGCGAGGGAAAGCCGGTTTGAGGCAGTTTTTTTGGTCTTTTGAGGCGAATGGCAGGGCCCTTTAACGAGAAAGAGCGGAAAATCTGACCAATCTCGGCTTTTCCGGACGACTCCATGGATGGAGGACGACTGCATGGATGCAGGAGGTAGAGCAACGCAGGAGCAGTTGCCGAGGTAGAGCCGCGTCTGGAACAGCGGCCGAGAGCAACGCAGGAGCAGTTGCCGAGGTACGACTCCATGGATGGAGGACGACTGCATGGATGCAGGAGGTAGAGCAACGCAGGAGCAGTTGCCGAGGTAGAGCCGCGTCTGGAACAGCGGCCGAGAGCAGCGCAGGAGCAGTTGCCGAATGCGCGGTCGAGTGCGACAACGCGCCATAAAGCACGCCGAGCATCGCAGGCAAATGCGGGAGCAAGGCACCGTTGTTTGACCGAGCGAGCCGCGCAGCGGCGAAGTGAAGGCGTAGTTCGCGCAGCGAACGCTGTCGCGAAGCGACCGACCGAGCGAGCCGCGCAGCGGTGAAGTGAAGGCGTAGTTCGCGCGGCGAACGCTGTCGCGAAGCGACCGACCGAGCGAGCCGCGCAGCGGCGAAGTGAAGGCGTAGTTCGCGCAGCGAACGCTGTTGCGAAATCCTACGTCACTGCCTTTGCGTCCTTTGCGTCCTTTGCGGACCAGAAGCTTTACGCTTCCCCCGAGTTCCGGCCGAGCGAAGCGACCGAAACCCATCATCAACGCAGGTCGCCGCTGGATGGCCACAGCGCACGGATACCGGCAATGCCCTGCGCGCCATGCTGGCGGGCAACATCGAAATCATCCACAGCCATGCCACCAATGGCGTAGATCGGAAGGCTTGAGGTTTCGCGCAGCGCGGCAAATGCGGCCCAGCCCAATGGCGTTTGCCCCGGATGTGAAGCCGTTTTCTGCACCGGCCCGAGCACCACAAAATCAACACCTAACGCTTGCGCCTGTGCCAGTTCAGTCGCGTTGTGACACGACGCTGCCACCGGCAACTCGGCAGGCAATGGCCGGGCTTTGTGATCGACCAACTGTGCGGCGCGCAAATGCACGCCGACGCCCAGTTCGATGGCCATTGCCACATCTGCATTGAGCAGCAAACTGGCACCGAAGTCGGCGCACAGTTCACGCGCCAAGTGTGCATACTCGCGCCAGTCGTTGTTGTCGAGGCCGGGCATGCGCAATTGGATACGGCGTGCGCCCTGCGCCAATGCCATGCGCAGTTCATCGGCAAAGCTGCGCAGCGGGCCTGCCGTTGCAGGCGTCAACAGATAACGCTCGGGTTGCATCAGTGCCGCGATCACCGGCAGATCAGCGGCCGGCATTGCGTAATCGCCCAGTTTGTAGCCGGGGGTCCACGCCAATGCCTGCCCTTCCCTGCCGTGCGGCTTACCCTGCCAGGCACTGACTCGATACACATCGAGCACAATACGCTTGTGTGGATAGGCATGAGGGACCCGAATCAGCGGGCTACAGTCCTCGGGCTTGACGCGAATCCCCAATTCCTCGCGCAACTCACGGCACAGTGCCTGCTGCGGTGTTTCACCCGACTCGCGCTTGCCGCCGGGAAACTCCCAGGCGCCAGCCAGATCGCGGCCGACACTGCGCCGCGCCAGCAAAACGCGGCCTTGCGCATCTTCCATCACCGCCGCGCTGACGTGAACCGGTTCAGCACCCATCGCGCACTACAAATGGCAGGGAGCCGTTTGCAAGCGCTGCAATCCGGCCACGCGGCAGGTTCAGCGAGGCTTCCCTCAGCTTAATTGACCGTGACATTGTTTATATTTCTTGCCCGAACCACAGGGACACGGATCGTTGCGGCCAACCTTTGGCGCGGCCCGAGCCGGCTCATGCGACGCAACAGTTACACCCTGCTCCGCCGCCTGCGCCTGCGCGGCTTCCTCATCGGCGGAATAGCTGCCTGGATCAGCGTGCTGGAACTCCATAGGCCGCGATTGCTGGCGTTGACGTTCCTGCGCTTCGATCTGCGCCATTTCCTCCTCACTACGCACACGGATGCGGGCGAGAATGGTGACCACGTCCACCTGCACCTTTGCCAGCATCTGCTCGAACAGCTCGAACGCTTCGCGCTTGTATTCTTGTTTGGGCTGCTTTTGCGCATAGCCGCGCAAATGGATGCCCTGACGCAGGTAATCCATGCGTGAGAGATGCTCTTTCCAAACCTGATCGAGCACGGTCAACATCACATGCTTTTCCAGATGGCGCATCATCTCGGCGCCGATTTGCGCTTCCTTGCCAGCAAAATGAGCCGCTGCACCGTCGATCACGAAGCGGGCGATGCCATCGGCATCGAGCTCTTCGTGCGCCTTGATCTGGCCCTGTATGTCCAGCGCAACGCCAAACTCGTCGACCAGCGCGCGTTCGAGCCCGGCAATATCCCATTGCTCATCAACCGAGTTTGCCGCAACAAAGCGCCGTGCAACATCAAATAACACGTCGTCACGAATGCCTTCTATGGAACTAGCCACCGACTCGGCATCAAGCAGTTCGTTGCGCTGCTGGTAGATCACCTTGCGCTGGTCGTTGGCGACGTCATCAAACTCCAGCAGGTTTTTGCGGATATCAAAGTTGTGTGCTTCAACTTTTCGCTGCGCCGCCTCGATGCGCTTGCTGACCATGCCGGACTCGATCACCTCGTCCTCTTTCATGCCCATCATCTTCATCGCCTTTTGTACCCAGTCGGCGGCAAAGATGCGCATCAGGTTGTCTTCCAGCGACAGGAAGAAGCGCGAAGACCCCGGATCGCCCTGACGCCCGGAACGGCCGCGCAACTGGTTGTCGATGCGCCGCGACTCATGGCGTTCGGTACCGATGATGTGCAGGCCACCGGCAGCAATCACGGCCTCGTGGCTTTGCTTCCAGCGCAACTTCACCTGCTCGCGATCGGCGTCAGAAAGATCCTCGCCAAGGCCAGCCAGCTCATGATCCAGCGAACCACCCAGCACGATGTCGGTACCGCGACCGGCCATGTTGGTGGCGATGGTGACCGCGTTGGGGCGGCCCGCCTGCGCCACGATCTGCGCCTCGCGCTCATGCTGTTTGGCATTGAGCACCTCATGGGTGACGCCGGCCTCGCGCAATTGGTCGGACAGCATCTCCGATGTTTCGATCGATGTGGTGCCAACCAGCACCGGCTGCCCGCGCCCGTGACAGTCCTGAATATCTTCCAGCACCGCCTTGAACTTGGCCTGGCGATTGAGGAACACCAGATCCGGGTGATCCTTGCGCACCATCGGCCGGTTGGTCGGAATGACCACCACTTCCAGGCCATAGATCGTCTGGAACTCGTAGGCTTCGGTGTCGGCAGTGCCGGTCATCCCCGCCAACTTGCTGTACATGCGAAAGAAATTCTGGAAGGTGATCGATGCCAACGTTTGATTTTCACGTTGAATCGGCACGCCTTCCTTGGCCTCGACCGCCTGATGCAGGCCATCGGACCAACGCCGCCCGGCAAGGGTGCGGCCAGTAAACTCGTCGACAATGATCACTTCGCCATCGCGCACGATGTAATCGACATCACGCTGATAGAGCGCGTTGGCGCGCAGCGCCGCATTGAGGTGATGCACGACGGCCAGATTGTTGGCGGCATAGAGCGCGTCTTCTTCATCCTTGAGAATGCCGGCCTCATGCAGCAGCCGCTCGGCATTTTCCATGCCCGCTTCCGACAAATGCACCTGCTTGGCTTTTTCGTCGACAAAAAAGTCGCCCTCGCCTTCTTCGGTGGCCTGCTGGACCAGCTTGGGCACAATGCGATTGACCTTGACATACAAGTCAGGCGACTCGTCGGCCGGCCCGGAAATGATCAGCGGCGTGCGCGCTTCATCGATCAGGATCGAATCGACCTCATCGACGATTGCAAAGTTGAGCTCGCGCTGGAAACGGTCGTCCTTTGACAACGCCATGTTGTCGCGCAGGTAATCAAAGCCGTATTCGTTATTGGTGCCATAGGTGATATCGGCAGCGTAGGCACCCTTCTTGTCGCCATGCGGCATACCCGGGTATACGACGCCCACACTCAGACCCAACCAGGTGTAGAGCTTGCCCATCCAGGCAGCATCACGGCGTGCGAGGTAATCGTTGACTGTAACTACATGCACGCCCTTGCCAGCCAGCGCATTGAGGTAAACCGCCAGTGTCGCGACCAGGGTTTTGCCTTCACCGGTACGCATTTCAGCGATCTTGCCCATGTGCAGCACCATGCCGCCGATCAACTGGACATCGTAGTGGCGCATACCAAGAACACGATGCGAAGCCTCGCGGCATACCGCAAACGCTTCCGGCAGAATCGAATCCAGGCTCTGGCCATCAGCCAGGCGACGCTGAAGCTCCGTCGTCTTTGCCTTGAGCGCGTCATCGTCGAGCGCCTTGATTTCAGGCTCCAGCGCGTTGATGCGGACGACGGTTTTTTGCAACTGGCGCAGCAGACGCTCATTGCGGCTGCCAAATACACGGGTAAGCAGGGAATTGATCATGGTGACCGGTTTGGATTGGGTAATAGGCGCAAAGCATATGAGGGGCAGGCTTTCAGCTTGGGCCTGCGCTATTCACGACCATTACCAACGCCATCGGCGCCAACACGGCTCGCAAATCGGGCCACCCTCAGCGACCCGGCACACGATTTGATGGATCAGTGCCGCAACGCGGCTGACCAGCAAAGGCGTCATTGTAACGTGGGGACGGCTCGTCGCGCTTCAAGCGCTCGCCAGAGATTATCAGCCGCGGCTGTGCTGCAGGAACTGACGTGGATTGACCGGGCGGCCATCACGCCAGACTTCAAAATGCAGGTGGTTGCCGGTAGAGCGGCCGGTGGAGCCCATCAGCGAAATCTTGTCGCCAGCCCTGACGCGCTCGCCGACGCTGACCAGTAACTTGCTGTTGTGGCCGTAGCGCGTCATCAAGCCATTGCCATGATCGATCTCTACCAGATTGCCAAGACCCGCGTCCCGGCTGGCGAAGATCACCACGCCATCGGCCACTGCGGTGATCGGATCACCCAACTTGCCGCTGAAATCCAGGCCACGGTGAAACTGGTTGCCACCGGATATCGGATCGGTTCGATTGCCAAAATGCGAGCTCATGTAACCGCCGTTTACCGGCATTCCGGCCGGGGTGGCGCTCAAATCCACATCCTGATCGGCCAGCAACGTCTCAATCAGACTGAGTTGCTCACCGGAGGATTCAAACTGGAGCTCAAGCTCATTCAAGCGACTTTGCACATCGAATGCCGATTGCGGTGTCGCCGGATCGATACCACCCACGCCAGGGGCTTCGATGAAGTTGAACTCGCCATCGCCCAGCTTGCCCGAACGGGTAAGGCGCTCGCCGAGCGCATTGAGCCGGTTGGCCTGCGCCTGCAGCTCACCCAGGCGTGAGGCCATTGCATTGAGTTCACGGCTAGAGCCTGCGCGAACATCAAGCAATGCCGCATTCTGCTCATCAAGGCGCGCTTGCATCGCCGCCAATTGAGCGTGCGCCGGGCCATTGAGACCGCGAGCAAAAAAACCGATCAAAAAACCAAACAGTACAATTGCAAGCAGAGCGATGCTTGTTGCTGCAATCACTTTCGGGTCACGTAACGCGAAATTTCGCGGCCCACGCAAGAATTTCGCTACGATGATGACATTCATGAAGCATCACTCCGTCAATCGTAAGTCCGGCACCGCCCGCCCCGCCACCGCACAGACCGCATTGGCGGCTGCTGGTAATGCGCTCGGCGATATCGCCCAACGTGCCCAGTGGCTGGTCACGCTCGACGCGCACTTGCGTAAATCTTTGCCGCCAGCCCTGGCCAACCACTGTACGTTGGCCAATGTGCGCGACGACACGCTCGTTTTTCTGGTCAGCTCACCGATCTGGAAGGCCAAACTACGCCTGCTCGGCGACACCCTGCTGGCTGCCGCAAACGGCGCCGGCGTTCCGGCTCGTGAGCTCACACTGAAGGTCGCGTCTTTACCTATGCCTCCCCCGGAGACAACGCCAAACGCCCCCCTGTCACCGGCTGGCCGCGCTGCATTGCGGTCTGCCGCACAATCCATCTCTGACCCGGAGTTGCAGGCCAAACTACTGAAACTGGCATCCGTGCCGTAACTCTGCGCGTCTCTGACGCGGCGCGCAAAAGCCACCGAAGCCCGAGAAACAGTGACCGACCTTAGGCGATTTTTCCGTTTTGTTCCAGTGCCATTAAGTTTTGTCACCACCCCGCGAGCAATTCCGTGATCCGGCGCACACTTTTCCGCCAACTGCGGCAGCAGTAATGATGTCAATCAAATCATTAGTTTACGCAGGCAACGGCAGCAACAACCCGGATGGAAACGGCAACGCGTTCGCATCATCAAAGCTGACCACCTCGTAGGCGCTGGCATCGGCCAGAAGGGTGCGAAGCAGCTGGTTGTTCAATTCGTGCCCCGATTTGTGGCCATTGAATGCACCAATCAGGCCATGCCCCAGCAGGTAGATATCGCCGATGGCATCGAGAATCTTGTGGCGGACAAACTCATCGGCGTAGCGCAGGCCGTTCTCGTTGAGGATGCGGTACTCGTCGAGCACGATCGCGTTGTCCATGCTGCCGCCCAGCACCAGATTGCGCTCGCGCAGCATCTCGATGTCTTTCATGAAGCCAAAGGTGCGGGCGCGGCTGATGGCTTTGACAAACGAGGTCTGCGAAAAATCGATTTCGGCCCGCGATTGCGCCTGCGCAAACAGTGGGTGGCGAAAATCTATGGTGAAACCCACCTTGAATCCATCGAATGGCTCGAACCGCGCCCAACGATCACCATCGCTGACTTGCACCGGCTTGCGAATCCGCACAAAGCGTTTGGCAGCTTCCTGCTCCTCGATCCCGGCGGACTGGATCAAAAACACGAAGGGCCCGGCGGAGCCGTCCATAATCGGCACTTCAGCCGCCGACAACTCGACGTAGGCGTTGTCGATACCCAGACCGGCCATTGCCGCAAGCAGATGTTCAACGGTGGCTACGCGTACGCCAGCGTTGACCAGAGTGGTGGACATGAGTGTGTCGCCCACCATTTGCGCATGGGCAGGCAATTCCACCACCGGGTCGAGATCGACACGGCGGAATACGATGCCGGTGTTGATCGCTGCCGGACGCAGCGTCATGAATACCTTTTCGCCGGAATGGATGCCAACGCCAGTAGCGCGGATCACATTCTTCAGCGTGCGCTGTTTGATCATTCCGTATTTCCCCGGCACAAACGCGACGTAAAACCCCGCTGAGAATAGCATAAAGCCCTGCCAACCCAAGCTTAACGGCTGTAGCCGGTGATGCCCGGACTCGGGACTCGGGACTCGGGACTCGGGACTCGGGACTCGGGACTCGGGACTCGGGACTCGGGACTCGGGACTCGGGACCCGAGACTTGGGACTCGAGAGAAGCATGGGTCCGCAAAGGACGCAAAAAACGCAAAGCAAGGACAAAGCTTTTGCCACGGCGCGCACTGTCGTGATTGTCATCGCGCAATCGCAATGGTGACGTGGTCCCGGGTTACGCGCTTCGCGCTAACCCGAGCTACAACGTGCGATGGGAAACGATGATTGCAGTGGGATTGAACGGAAAAGGGGCGCTGTAGCACATGGATGTGCGAGTTCGGCGCCGGCCTGCGGTTGCCGAGAAGCGCAGTGGATCGGTGCGGCCCGAGCTGCACCGACGTGTACCCGGCGCAAGGCGTTTTGGGCCCTCCCCGCCATGAAAAGGGCCTCGCCGGCCGCAGGCCGGTGAAACGCTGTGCTTTGAGGTTACGCCGGCCGCAGGCCTGAATGCTTTGCGGATTGTGAAACAATATCCGTGTTTCAGCTCTTGATGGGTTTCACTGCGTTCTACCCATCCTACGAACTGCGCCGGCCGCAGGCTTGAATGATTTGCATTGCAGCGCCGCAGCCGCGCGGAGGACGCGACTACGGCACGAAACCCAGGGCTCAGGGCCAGCGCATGGGTATTGTCAGCGGCTTAATCCGCCTGCCTGCGCAGAAACGCCGGGATGTCCAGATAACTATGATCAACCGCCGGCTCCATACTCGCCGCCGCATCATTGCGAGCACTGGCGCGCAGGCCATTGCCGGTCAAGCCCGGATTGTAATCATCCGCGTTTTCGATGGCGCCGGTGCTGCCATTGCGCACCAGCTTGATCGGACGCGCTTGCATCACCGGTTCGCGCTCACTGGCTCGCACCGGCTGCCGCACTGCGCCACGATTGAGACCGGTGGCAACCACCGTCACGCGCACCTCGTCCTGCATATCCGGATCAAGCGAAGTACCGATGACCACCGTGGCGTCTTCGGACGCAAACTCCTCGATGGTGCGGCCGATTTCGTCAAACTCACGCATGGTGAAGTCGGGGCCGGCGGTGATGTTGACCAGCACGCCGCAGGCACCGGCCAGACTGATATCTTCCAGCAATGGGTTGCTGACCGCAGCATCGGCGGCATCCAATGCGCGTGATTCACCACGGCCAGTGCCGGTGCCCATCATTGCCATACCCATCTCGCTCATCACTGTGCGAACATCGGCAAAATCGACATTGATCATGCCTGGGCGCACGATCAGATCGGCGATTCCCTGCACTGCGCCCAGCAACACATCGTTGGCAGCGCGAAATGCCTGCACCATGGTCGCCTCGCGGCCAAGCACGGTGATCAGCTTCTCGTTCGGCACCGTGATCAGCGAGTCGCAATGCTGGCTGAGCTCTTCGATACCCTTGAGCGCAACCTGCATCCGGCGCCGGCCCTCGAACGGGAACGGCTTGGTTACCACGGCGACGGTGAGAATGCCCATTTCCTTGGCCAGTTGCGCCACCACCGGTGCCGCACCAGTACCCGTGCCACCGCCCATGCCGGCAGTGATGAATACCATGTCAGCCCCTTCAAGCGCCTCGACAATGCGCTCGCGATCTTCCAGCGCCGATTGCCGACCCACTTCGGGGTTGGCGCCAGCGCCCAGTCCCTTGGTGACATTGCTGCCGAGTTGCAATTGCAACTTGGCACCCGAGTTGCGGATGGCCTGCGAGTCGGTATTGGCGCAGATAAACTCCACGCCCTCCACCGCGCTGTTGACCATGTGCGCAACGGCGTTACCGCCACCACCGCCGATGCCGATCACTTTGATGATCGCGTTCGGCGCCACTTTTTCGATTAACACAAACTTCGCCATGGGTGTTTCCTCCGTGATTGCTGCTGTTGCCTGCTGATTTGCTACGCCCTGTTTGTGCCCATCACTGCTGCATGACCCACGCCACCGCTCTCCGGTGGGCTTGCTCAAAACTCGCCCCGATACCAATTGCGCAATCGTGCCAATGCCTTGCCCACCTTGCCTGGCGGCAGACTGGGCCGACTGGGATTCTCAAGTTGACTACCCCACAGCAACAGGCCAATACCGGTCGCATACACGGGGTTGTTGATGACTTCACCAAGACCGGTAACCTGCTGCGGAATGCCCATTCGCACCGGCATATGCAGCATCTCTTCGGCCAGATCGACGACGCCTTCCATGCGCGAGGCACCACCGGTCAATACCAAACCGGCGCGCACCAACTCCTCATAACCGGAGCGGCGCAACTCGGCCTGTACCATTTCGAAAATTTCCTCGTATCGCTCCTGCACCGCTTCGGCCAATGCCTGGCGTGCCAAGCGGCGCGGTGGCCGGTCGCCAACACTGGGCACCTGAATGGTTTCTTCGGCGGTTGCCAGTTGTGCCAAAGCGCAGGCGTAGCGCACCTTGATCTGTTCGGCCTCGGGCGTCGGTGTTCGCAATAGATGCGCGATGTCATTGGTCACCTGGTCACCGGCAATCGGCAGCGACGCGGTATGCCGGATGGCGCCCTGCACAAACACCGCGATATCGGTCGTACCGGCACCAATATCGACCAACACAACGCCAAGTTCCTTTTCGTCGTTGGTCAACACCGCCGTGCTGGATGCCAGCGCACCGAGTACCAACTCATCAACCTGCAGGTGGCAGCGATTGATGCACTTGGTGATGTTCTGCGCTGCCGACTGCGCGCCCACTACCAGGTGCGCGCGCACTTCCAGGCGCACACCTGACATGCCAACCGGATGGCGAATGCCCTCTTGCGAGTTATCGACGATGTATTCCTGCGGTATCGCATGCAGAATTTTCTGATCAGAAGGGATCGCCACTGCTTTCGCGGCTTCCAGCACACGGTCCAGATCACCATAGGTCACCTCGCCATCGCGGATCGGCGACATGCCCGGTGAATTGCGGCATTGCGTATGACTACCCGAAATGGATGCGTAAACCGAACGAATCTCGCAACCCGCCATCTGCTCGGCTTCTTCCAGCGCACTTTGTATCGAGCGCACCGTTGACTCGATATCAACCACAACACCGCGCTTCATGCCGCGCGAATCGTGACTCCCCAGGCCAATGACCTCGATTGATCCGCCCGGCGTATATTCGCCGACCAGCGCCATCACCTTGGCAGTGCCAATATCCAGGCCGACGATAAGTGACTTGTCGCCTTTGCGGTTCATCGTATATTCCTTGCGTAAAACGGCGCGTCATCGCCCTGCCCGTTGTTGGCAAAGCTGAGTGCAAAACCATTGGTGTAACGAAGGTCGGCGCGTACAAATGCGGCGGTGTGGCTGGCGGTCAATTGCGGCATCGCGCGCAGCAATCGGGTAAGGCGAACCTGTGCGTCTTCTCGACCGATCACAATGCGGCTGCCATCATCCAGACGCAGGCTCCAACTGCCACGCGGCGACAGGCGCATTTCGACAACCCGCCGATCCAGTGCGGCAAAGCGCTTGTTTGCAAATTGATACAACGTGACAACTTCGGCCACGCGCCGCAGCGGACCGCTCAGAGAAGGCAAGTGCGCCAGCGCAACATCATCGGGTGCCGAGAAGATAACGCCTTCACGCGACAGCCATTGCTGCCCACCCCAGCGGGCAAACGGTTGATGTTCGCGGACATCCACCTGCAACAGATCGGGCCAACGCTTGCGTACCTGCACCGATGCCACCCATGGCAACGCACTGGCCGAATCGCGGATGCGGCGCAGATCAATGGCGAAAAAGCCCTTGCCCAGCTCCGGCAACACGGCGGAACGCATTGCCTCGGCACTGACATGGTGCAGCTCACCGGTCACTTGCAGACGCGACAGTGGCCAGCGATCAACAGCAATCCAGCCGTTTATCACCGCAGCAACCGGCATCAGCACAACCAGCAAGGCCGCAATCCATATACTCAGGCGTAGCCAGGCATTCATGCGAACCTCCAGATGCCGGGACCCGGGACCCGGGACCCGGGACCCGGAACGGCAGCGAACGCAGTGCCCTGCGCCTGTTCGTTCGTCCTGCGGCAAACAGCCGTTGCGTACCTACCTCGTCCCATTGCTCGACGCCCATGCATTGGCGCTTCCCAGCTTCCTGACCCGCAAACGGCAGCAAGCGCAACGCCCCGCGCATGTACGCTCGTTCTGCGGCAAGCAGCGGTTGGGCACCTGCCTCGCACCCTTATTTGACGTGGATGCATTGGTTCTTCCCGGGTCCCGGGTCCCGGGTCCCGTGGTCCCGACTTCACCGGACCGCAACTCCCGGATGTCTTGAAGCGCGTCACGACGCCTCCCCGACCAAGGTCAGTTCAAGAATGCGCCAGCACAACGTGTCGAAATCGATACCGATTGCCTGTGCTGCTTTAGGTACCAGTGAATGGCTGGTCATGCCCGGCGCAGTGTTCACTTCGAGCAGCCAATTGTTGCCGGCATGATCGCGCATGACGTCGACACGGCCCCAGCCGCTGCAGCCGAGTGCTGTAAATGCATGCAGCGCCAGCGCTCGCATCTGCGCTTCGGCGACTGGGCTATCAAGGCCCGGACATACGTACTGTGTGTCATGGGCGAGGTATTTGGCGTGATAGTCGTAATACTCACCGGCCGGCACAATGCGAATACTGGGCAGGGCGCTATCACCCAAAATACCGACCGTGTATTCGCCACCGACAATCAGTTGCTCCATCAACAACTCGCCGGGATAACGCGCCGCAAGGGTAACTGCCTGCTCCAGATCGTCAAGCACGAACACCCGGCTGATGCCCACGCTGGAACCTTCGCAGGCTGGTTTGACGACAACCGGCAAACCCAATTGCTGTGCCGCTGCACGCACATCCTCGCCAGGCGACAAACGCGCGTAGCGTGGCGTAGGCAGCCCGAGTGCCAGCCAGATCTGCTTGCTGCGAATCTTGTCCATGGCCAGTGCGGTACCCAGCACCGTCGAGCCGGTAGCCGGGATGGCAAAGGCTTCAAGCAACCCCTGCACCACGCCATCTTCGCCGCCACCCTTGTTGCCGTGCAGAATGTTGAATACCCGATCATAGGCATGCTGTTGCAGGCCAGAGAGCAAGGCCGGGACGCCATCGACCGCCACGGCGTCAACACCGCGAGCACGCAGCGCGTCCAGCACATTTTTACCGGAGTTGAGTGACACCTCGCGTTCGCTGCTGGTGCCCCCCATCAGCACCGCGACGCGGCCAAACTGGCGCGGATCGTTGTGCGCGCTCATGCGTTACCCTCCCGTGCTGGCAAACCATGCTCAGCCAGACCGGCTGCGAGCTGACCGATATCGCCAGCACCCATGACGATCAGTAAATCACCGTCTGTCAGCACGTCGGCAAGCACCTCCGGCAATTCGCGCGCACTGCCGACCAAAACCGGATCGATGCGCCCACGGGCGCGAATGGCACGCGCCAGTGCCTTGCTGTCGGCGCCAATGATGGGCGCCTCGCCAGCCGGATAGACTTCGGTCAGCACCAATGCATCAGCCTGCGACAGCACCGCCACAAAATCGTCGAGCAGATCCCGGGTGCGGGTATAACGATGCGGTTGAAATGCGATTACCAGGCGCTTGCCCGGCCAGCCAGCGCGTGCGGCATCGAATACCGCCTGCAATTCTGCCGGGTGATGGCCATAGTCATCCACCAGCAATGCCGAACCATTTGCCAGTAACAACTCACCCTTGATGTTGAAGCGTCGGCCAATACCCTGAAACTGCGCCAATGCCTGCGCGATGTCGTTGGCCTCGACACCCAATTGCCAGCCAACCGCCGCAGCGGCCAGTGCATTGAGTACGTTGTGCCGACCCGGCAGATTCAGCGTCACCGGCAACGGCGCGCAATCGGGAAGATGCAACACAAACCGGGTTTGCGCCCCGTCCTGCTGCACCTGCTCGGCGCGCACATCGGCGTTGACGGCAAAGCCATAGCGCATTACGTGACGCGGCATGGATTGCGCAAGCACTGCCACTTCCGGGTCGTCGATGCACAGCACGGCAAGCCCGTAGAACGGCAGGCGATGCAGGAACTCGGAAAATGCCGCTTGCACGCGGGCAAAATCGCCGCCGTAGTTTTCCAGGTGGTCGGCATCGATATTGGTGACCACTGAAATCAACGGGCTGAGTCGCAAAAAGCTGCCATCGCTTTCATCGGCCTCGGCCACCAACCATTGGCCACTGCCGAGGCGCGCATTGACGCCCGCCGACAGCAGCTGCCCACCGATGACAAACGTCGGATCAAGGCCGCCTTGCGCCAGCACGCTGGCGATCAAACTGGTCGTTGTCGTTTTGCCGTGGGTGCCGGCTACCGCGATGCCGCGACGGAAGCGCAACAACTCGGCAAGCATTTCGTCGCGCGGCACCACCGGAATACGCCGCTCATGGGCAGCACGCAATTCCGGGTTGTCGCTGCGAATGGCGCTGGACACTACCACCACATCGACATCCGCCAGGTTTTCAGCGGCATGGCCAAGGCGGATGCTGGCACCGAGCGCTTCCAGCCGGCGGGTGCTGGCGCTGGCGCCGATATCCGAGCCAGTGACCTGATAACCCAGAGTCACCAACACTTCCGCGATGCCGCTCATGCCGACACCGCCGATGCCGATGAAATGCACATGCGAGAACACGCGTGCCAGATCGCCACTGTCAGCCAATCGACGATTCATGCGGCAGCCTGCGCGATGATTGCTTCTGCGACGTGTTCGGCCGCGCGCGGCTGCGCCAGCGCCTGTGCCGCCTGCGCCATCGCCAGCAAGCTCACGCGATCCCGATGCAGCCGAACAATCTCGACAGCAAGGTGACGGGCAAGATCAGGCGACTCAGGCAACAGCACCGCTGCCGATTGCTGCGAGAGGAACTCGGCATTGCGGGTTTGGTGGTCATCCACGGCATGCGGAAATGGCACCAGCACACTGGCCACACCGACAGCGCATAGCTCAGCCAGCGTCAGCGCGCCGGCACGGCATATCACCAGGTCGGCCCATGCATACGCTGCCGCCATGTCCTCGATAAACGGTTCAATGCTGGCGTGTACCTGCATGCGCGCGTAGCCCTTGCCCGTCACATCGTGCTGGTTGGCACCGCATTGATGGCGAATCTGATACGGCACCGACGTGCCCAACCGCGCTAGCGCAACCGGCAACGCCTGATTCAGCGCGCGCGCGCCCTGACTGCCACCGAGCACGAGGATGTGAAACGCGTCGTCGGCATTACGCACGCGCTTGGCTGGCTCGGGCAGCGTTGTCAGCGCCTCGCGCACCGGGTTGCCCAGCCATTGCGTGTTTCGCCCCGGGAAACTGTCAGGGAATCCGCACAGTACCTGGCGTGCCAAGCGCACCAGAATACGGTTGGTCAGGCCGGGCGCACGATTTTGCTCATGCACCAGCAACGGCGTCTTCAGCAACCACGCGGCGATACCACCAGGGCCAGCGGCGAAGCCGCCAAAACTGATCACTGCACGCGGCTGGTGCTTGCGCAGCACCGCAATGGATTGCAGCACGGCACGGGCAATGACAAACGGCGACAGCAACATTCGCAAAACACCCTTGCCACGCACTGCACGCACGTTGATGGTTTCGATGGCAATGCCGGCCACTGGCACCAGACGGGTTTCCATGCCGCCGGCTGAACCCAGCCAGAGCACGGGCACACCACGCGCATGCAATGCACGGGCCACCGCAATACCCGGAAAAATATGGCCGCCGGTGCCGCCAGCGAGGATCAACACCGGCTGCGGCTCGTATGGGATGTGATTCATGCCACCGCTCCCAACGTCGGTTCGCGGCGTTGCCGCGACATGGCGTTATCAGGTATTGCCGTTGGCACGAACTCGGCTTCATCGGCGAGATCGGCGCGTACACGCGCCACCTTGCGTTCGGCGCGATCGAGCTCCAGGCTTACGCGCAGCAGCAAGCCGATGGCCGCGCAGGTCATCAACACACTCGACCCCCCCGATGAAATCAGCGGCAGGGTCAATCCCTTGGTCGGCAGCACTCCCAGGTTCACGCCGATCGACACCAGTGCCTGCAAGCTGATCCACAGCGCCACACCAAATGCGCAGTACGCCGAAAACAGCCGCTGCAACTCGATGGCACGCAGGCCGATCCATAGCGCCCGTCCGGCGAATCCGGCGTACAGGGCAATCACCAGCATTACCCCGGCGAAGCCGAGTTCTTCGGCAATCACCGCCAGAATGAAATCGGTGTGCGCTTCGGGCAGATAAAACAGCTTCTGCACACTGGCACCCAGGCCAACGCCGAACCACTCGCCGCGCCCAATCGCTATCAGCGCCTGGGTGAGCTGGAAGCCATCCTTGAATGGATCGGCCCACGGGTCGAGGAATGAGGTCAGGCGGCGAATACGATACGACTCGGAGACCGCGACCATGGCCAGCATCGGCAAACCAATCAACACCGGTGCCATCAGCCGTGGCAGGCTTACTCCGCCAAGAATCAACATGCCGCCAACAACCGAGCACAGCAACATCGCCGAGCCAAAATCAGGCTGCAACAGCAAGAACGTCACCATCGCAATCAGCACGCCAATCGGCTTGAGCATCGCTCGCCAGCTTTGTTGCAGCTCGTGGTAGTAGCGCTTGAGATAACTTGCCAGCCACACGATGAGCAGCAACTTGACCGCTTCAACAACCTGGAAGTTCGAGACCCCGAAGTTGATCCAGCGCCGCGCACCGTTCACCGAATGCCCCAACCCCGGCAAGTACACCGCACCCAGCAGCACGAAACAGGCAATCAACAACCATGGGCTGCGTTGTTCGATCCAGCGCAGCTCGGTGCGCACGATGACCGCCGCAATCGCGCAGCCGGCGAGCAGGAAAATCGCGTGCCGGACGAGAAAATAGGTTTCACTGACCTTGAAACCCTCGGCCACCGCAACCGAGCTGGATGCCACCATCACCAGACCGAAAGCGGCAAGCACGGCAAAAATCAGCAGCAGCCACGGGTCCATGCGGCCCTCGATGGCATCGAGCCGTTGCGCTTGATCGCTACGCTGGAATGACCCGAGCATACTCAGCGCACCTTCAACGTGGCCAGCCCGACAAGGACCAGCACCACGGAAATGATCCAGAAGCGCACGATCACGCGCGGTTCCGGCCAGCCCTTGAGCTCGAAGTGATGATGGATTGGCGCCATGCGAAACACGCGCCGACCGGTGAGCTTGAATGACGCCACTTGCAGCATCACCGACACGGTTTCCAGTACAAACACGCCACCCATTACCACCAGCACCAGTTCCTGGCGCACGATCACGGCGATGGCACCCAGCGCCGCCCCCAATGCCAGCGCGCCGATATCGCCCATGAACACCATCGCCGGATAGGTGTTGAACCACAGGAACCCAAGCCCGGCGCCGGCAATCGCGGCGCAGACGATAGCCAGCTCACCGGCGCCCGGTACAGCGGGAATCTGTAGATATTGCGAAAACACCGCATTGCCCGACACGTAGGCAAACACGCCCAGAGCACCGGCAACCAATACCGTCGGCATGATCGCCAAACCATCGAGGCCATCGGTCAGATTGACCGCATTGGAGAAACCGACGATCCAGAAATAGGCGACCAGCACAAACGCCGCTCCGAGCGGCAACGCGACATTTTTCAGCAACGGCAAGTAGAAAGTGGTGTTGGAAGCCGCGTCGGCAGTGTGGAACAACACCAGTGCCGCCACCAGGCCAGCGACCGACTGCAGGGCATACTTCCAGCGCGACTTCAGGCCATTGGGGTCTCGCCGCACGATCTTGATCCAGTCGTCATACCAACCAATCGCACCAAAGCTCAGCAGTACGCCCAGCACCACCCACACGTAGCGGTTGCCAAGATCACTCCACAGCAGGCTCGCCACGGTTACTGCCATCAAAATCAGAGCGCCACCCATCGTGGGTGTGCCGGCCTTGCTTAAATGCGATACCGGGCCATCGCTGCGAATCGGCTGACCACCGCGTAGTGTGCCAAGGCGACGAATGACCATCGGCCCCAATGCCAGTGACAAGCCCAGCGCCGTAAGTGCGCTGAGAATTGCGCGCACCGTGATGTAGCCAAACAAGGCGAAGCTCTGATCCAGCCATTTCAGCCAATGTGCGAGTTCAAGCAGCATGATCGCTCCCGGGTTGCGAAAGCGCGGGGCATAGCGCTGCCACCACGTTCTCCATCGCGCTGGAGCGCGAGCCTTTAACCAGTATTTGCAGCGGTGTGCGCATCACCCGATCGGCCAATGCGGCGCGAAGCGCCTGAATCAGCGTGGCCTGATCGTGGAAGTGCCGACCACCATCGCCAAAGGCGCGGCTGGTCGCCTGGCTCAGACTGCCCACTGTCCACAGCGCCGACAACCCAGCCCGCCGTGCTCGGTCGCCCAGCTCCGCGTGCAGGATGGCACTGCCCTCGCCCAGTTCGGCCATGTCGCCAAGCACCAGCCAGCTATCGCCAAAAAAAACCGCCAGACGATCAATGGCCGCCGCAACCGAACCCGGGTTGGCGTTGTAACTGTCATCAATCAATTGCACCGTGTCACTCAACACCCGCACCTGCTGGCGACCCGGCACGCCACGTGCCACGCACAAGCCATCGGCAATCACTGCCGCCGACACACCCGCCGCGTGCGCCATTGCCGCTGCTGCCAGTGCGTTCATCACGTTGTGGCGGCCCTGCAACAGCAGGCGCACCGGCACGCTGCCGTCTGGCAGATGCAGCTGGAAGCGGCTGCCCTCGTCGTCAAATGCGATGCGATCGGCGTTGATATCGGCGCTATGTTCAAGCCCGTAGCGCAGGCATCGCCGTGGCTTGGCAACGTCCGCAAAGTATTGACTGAAGGCATCATCGGCATTGATGATCGCCACGCCATCGGCGGGCAACGCCTCGTAAATCGCGCCTTTGGTCTGCGCGATGCCGAGCAGGCTGCCCATGCGTTCGAGGTGGGCCGGCGCGATGTTGTTGACCAGAGCAATGTCCGGGCGGGCAATCGAGCTCAAGTAGGCGATATCGTCAGGTTTGCCAGCACCCATTTCGTAGATCGCATACGTTACCTGCTCGGGTGCATCGAGCACCGCCAGCGGCAGGCCGATCTCGTTGTTGCGATTGCCGGGGTTGGCATAGCTTGGGGCTTGGCGCGAAAGAATCGCCAGCAGCAGTGCCTTGACCGACGTTTTACCGTTGCTGCCAGTGAGTGCCAACACACGAGTGGCACGTTCGGCCTGCACTGCTGCGGCGATGTCACCAAGTGCTGCCACCGTGTCGGCACACAGCAATTGCGGCAGGCCACTTTGTACCGGCCGTGACACCAGCAGCGCGGCAGCGCCTGCCTGCGCTGCCTGCGCGCAAAAATCATGGCCATCAAAGCGCTCGCCGACTATGGCAACAAACAATGCACCGGGCGCGACATTGCGCGAATCGATAGTGAGCGATGGCACCGTTGCATCATCACCGAGCAGGCGCGCACTGCACCAAGCGGCGATCTGCGATAGCAACAGGGGCGTCACGACGCATCCCCAAGTGCTGAGCGCGCCACATCCATATCGTCGAATGGCACGCGCCGACCAGCGATTTCCTGGTACGACTCATGGCCCTTGCCGGCAATCAGCACCACATCGCCGGGGTGCGCCATGGCTACGGCATCAGCAATGGCACGGGCGCGATCCCGCTGGATCAGCGCCGTACTGCGATCACGCAAACCCGCAACGATGTCGGCAACAATGGCATCGCCGGATTCGGCGCGCGGATTGTCATCGGTCACGATGATTTGATCGGCTGCGGCTTCGGCGACGGCCGCCATCTGCGGCCGTTTGCCGGCATCGCGCTCGCCGCCGCAACCAAAGACGCAGATGACCCGGCCAGCAGCATGTTCGCGCGCACTGGCCAGCGCCTGCTGCAAGGCATCGGGTGTGTGGGCATAGTCCACCACCACCAATGGCTTGTCGCCACCACCAACCCGGCTCATGCGCCCGGGCACAGGCTGCAATTGCATCAATGCCTTCGCGATTGCCTGCGCTGTTATGCCCAGGGCATGCAGCACACCGGCAACGGCTAGCAAATTATCCAGATTGAAGCGGCCGATCAAAGCCGAGCATATCAAGGCGAAATCGTTGCCAATACGCAAGCGGAACGTGATCCCCTCGCTGCCGGTAACAACGCCATCGGCAGCAATGGCGGCGTCAGCGTGCCCGCGCGAACTGGTACCGATACGCTGCAGCGTTGGCGCAAGGCTGGCGAACAACTGTAATCCAAACGCGTCATCGAGATTGATCACTGCGCAGGCCAAACCGCTCGTGGCAAACAACTTGCCCTTGGCAGCGCCATAGCTCGCCATGTCACCGTGATAATCCAGATGATCACGGCTGAGATTGGTGAATACCGCCACCGCAAAGCGCACCGCATCGACGCGCCTTTGATCGAGCGCGTGCGAAGAAACCTCCATGGCAACATGGCTGGCGCCCTGTACACGCATGTCGTCCAATGATCGATGCACCTGCAAGACATCTGGCGTCGTCCGCTCGCCCGCTACCAACGCGCCGTGCAACCCGGAACCGAGTGTGCCGATGGTTCCAGCGACCAGCCCACGCGCATGCAACGCCTGCGCAATCAATTGCACCGTCGAGGTTTTGCCGTTGGTCCCGGTAATCCCGATCACCGTCATGGCCGCCGATGGCCGGTCGTGAAAACGATCAGCGATCGCTCCCAGCGCCGCCCGCAAACCCGTTACCGCGATCGCAGCCTGTGGTGCCCGCAGCGCAACCGGCAGCGGCGGCTCATAGAGCACGGCCGCTGCGCCGTTGGCCAGCGCCTGTTCGGCAAATGCAATGCCATGCCCACTGCCGCCTGGCAGTGCGAAAAACGCATCGCCAGCGCACAGCGCACGGCTGTCGAGACACAGCCCGGTTATTGCCGTATCAGCCAACGGGGTGTCGAGGAACCCCGCCAGCAGACGGTGCAATGGCATTGACCGATTCACAACGCCGCCCCGGATTGCTTGGCAGTGGTACTTTCCGGCACGCGAGCGGCGACAGCTTCTGCCGGTTTGGCAGGCATCTGCGCGTACCACTGCTCGATGTGATCGGGCGGCACATCCAGCAGACGCAAGGCGCCGGTCATGATGCTGCGAAAGACCGGCGCTGCCACGGCGCCGCCGCCATATTCCTCGCCTTTCGGGTCGTTGATGACAACCGCCATCGCCAAACGCGGCCGCGATACCGGTGCCAGACCGACAAACACCGAAACGTAGCGTTTTTCAGCGTAACTGCCGCCACTGGCTTTGCGCGAGGTGCCAGTTTTACCGGCCACACGATAACCCGGCACTCTGGATCGGGTTGCAGTACCACCCTCGCCGGTCACCGCTTCGAGAATGTTGAGTACTTTGCCGGCAATTGCAGGTTCAACGATCTGCCGCTGTTGCGGCGGCGTGTTCTTGACGAAAGACGGAGTGGGCAACACACCTCCATTGCCAAATGCCGCGTAGGCGCGTGCCAACTGCATGGCAGTGACGGAAACACCATAACCATAGGCAATGGTTTGCTTCTCGACCGGGCCCCAGACATTCGCCGTCGGCAGCACGCCAGCGGATTCACCGGGGAACCCACTCCCGCTGCTTTGGCCAAGGCCAAAGCGCTGATAGGTGTTGTATTGCTGTTCGGCGGTGAGTTGGTCAGCAATTTTTATCGCGCCAACATTTGAGCTCTTTATCAACACTCCTGCCATGCTCAAGGTGCCGTAATCCTTGAAGTCATGGATGGTGTAACCACCCTGCAGCGCGATGTATCCCGGCGAAGTGGCGATCAAGGTATCGGGCGTGAACTTGCCACTTTCCATCGCAGCCACGGCAGTGAATGCTTTCATCACCGAGCCGGGCTCGAACACATCGGTAAGCGCACGATTGCGTTGCGCACCGATGTTGTCGCCATCACGACTGTTTGGGTTGTGTGAAGGCAGATTGACCATGGCCAGTATTTCGCCCGTGGCCACATCCAGAATCACCACGCTGCCGGCGTTGGCATCACGCTCGCGCAAGCTGGCGCTGAGCTCACGATAGGCGAGGTATTGCAGACGGCGATCAATCGACAACACCAGATCGCGGCCCGGTTCTGCTGCGCGCAGCAAATCCACATTTTCGACGACACGCCCCAGCCGATCACGGATCACCCGCTTGACGCCTGGCTTTCCGGTCAGCCAGTCGTTGAAAGCAAGCTCCAGCCCTTCCTGACCCACGTCATCGATATTGGTGAAGCCCAGCACATGCGCAGCAACGGCGCCGGCAGGGTAGAAACGGCGGAACTCACGCTGCGCTGCAACACCCGGAATCTGCAAGGCCAAAATTGCCTCAGTTGCATCGGGGCTCAGATGCCGACGCAGGTAGACAAACTCGCGATCGGCGCGCTGTGCAAGACGCTGCACAAGCGCGTCAGGATTGATGTCCAGCGCTTTTGCCAACGCCGGCAGGTGATCCGGGTATTGCAGCAATTCCTGCGGATTGGCCCAGATCGAGGCAACCGGTGTTGACACCGCCAACGGCTCGCCATTGCGATCAAGGATGGCGCCGCGCGAAGCCGCAATCGGAATGTCACGCAAAAAACGCGCATCACCCTGGCGCTGATAAAAATCGTTGTGCAGCAGTTGCAGCCAGGCCGCCCGCGTTACCAGTGCGATGGCAGCCAAGGCAAGCACGCCAGCAACTGCCAGCAGGCGACCGCGTGCATTGACGTTGCGGCTGCGCGCTTTCATTGCAACACCACCACACGTTGTTCCTCGGGCTGCGCCAGACGCATCCCAAGATGACTGACCGCAAGCTGCTCGACCCGATCAGTTGCCGTCATGGTGGCCAGTTCCAATTGCAGGCGGCCATATTCAACATTCAATTCATCGCGCTGATTTTCAAAACTGCTCAAGGCAATGAACAATTGACGATGATGATGGCGCTGATACACCACACCGAGCGCACAGGCCATCACCGCCAGCACCAGCAATCCGAAAAAAAAGTTGCGCGGGCTCATGGCAACACCTCGGGCAAGCGCTCCGCCACGCGTAACACCGCGCTTCGCGCACGTGGATTGATGGCCAACTCGGCGTTATCAGCACGTTGTGCCGCGCCAAGGCTGCGCAGGCTTGGCTGAAAATGCTGTAATGCGGGCAATCGGCGATTACCCGCCGGCGGCTGTGCCTTGTGGGCGATGAAGCGCTTGACAATGCGATCCTCAAGCGAATGAAAGCTGATCACTACCAGCCGGCCATTTGCGCGCAAGGCCTGATACGCCGCTTCCAGGCCCAGCTCCAGATCGGCAAGTTCACGATTGACATGGATGCGGATGGCCTGAAAACTGCGCGTCGCCGGATGCCGGTCACCCTCTCCACGGCCAACAACGCGGGCAATCAATGCGGCCAACGCAGCGGTACGCGTGATCGGTTCGAGCGTGCGTTGCGCGATGATGGCGTCAGCAATGCGCCGACTGCGACGCTCCTCTCCGTAGGTCCACAGCACGTCGGCGATTTCTTCGCGACCAGCTTGCGCAAGCCACTGTGCTGCGCTGAGCCCCGAGTCAGGGTCCATGCGCATGTCGAGCGGGCCATCCTTGGCAAAACTGAAACCCCGCTCGGCGACATCAAGCTGTGGCGAGGACACGCCAAGATCCAGCAGCACGCCATCAAGGCCTCCCTGCACCTGCGGCCACAAGCCCATTTGCGCAAAACTGCCACGCCGGATCGAAACTCGCGTATCAGCGGCAAAGCGTTGTTCGGCGCACACGATGGCTTCCGGGTCCTTGTCCATAAGCAGCAAACGCCCCTCGGGTCCCAACCGCTCAAGCACACCCAGCGCATGACCACCTCGCCCGAATGTGCCATCCAGATATGCGCCGTCCTTGAGCACCCGCAATGCTTCCATTACCTGCGCAAACAACACGGGCAGATGGGCTTGCGGCGGTTGATCAGGGGTCAGCGTCTTGTCACGCCCGCCTGCCATAGCCCGCTACAGCCTCAGTTCGAGCATGTCTTCGCTGATCTCGTCTTCGCTGATCGCTTGACGGATCTGCGCAAGGTGCGCCTGCTCGCTCCACAATTCGAACTTCGCGCCCATGCCCAACAGCACGGCCTTTTTTTCGATACCCGCAGCAGCACGTGGACTTGCCGGCAAGGTGATGCGCCCATTGCCATCGAGCTCCAGATGGGTGGCGGCACCGACCAGCTTGCGCTGCAGGTTGCGATGCACTTGCTTGGCATTGGGCAACAAATTGACCTGATCGCGCACCGCTTCCCATGCCTTTTCCGGATACAGCCACAGGCAACCGTGCTCGTACGGGTTGTAGGTAACGACCAGCCGATTGCCACACAGTCGCGCGACCGGATCGCGGTAGGCAGTAGGAATCGCCAACCGGCCCTTGTCGTCAATCGTGATGGCAGTTTCGCCCTGGAACATTTCCACAAATCCCCACGGAAAACCAATTTTTCCCTCTATTACCCACATTAGACCTGCAATTGAACGCTGTCAAGCGAATCTGGGGGCTGGTTTCGCTTTTTTTTTCAATACCTTGCAGCACTCTTGAGAGTTTTGTTTAAGAACTGTTTGCTATGCCATGAATTGACGGGGATTGCCGGGAAATGCCATTGCGACTCGGGACTCGGGACTCGGGACTCGGTCGGTCACTGCGCGACAGCGCTCGCTGTGCTCGCTACGCCTTCGCTACGCTCGGTCGCGCACAGGGTGCGCTCCCACAGACAGGCGGTAGCGCTCACCTGTAGGAGCCCACCCTGTGGGCGACCGTTTTCGCACACGGTGAAGCGGGATGGAACGGAGAAGTAATCAAGTAGCAATGATGCGCGGGCCAAGTGCGACAACGCGCCGTCAAGCACGGCCAGCAGCGCAGGCAAGCTCAGGGGAAAGGCGCCGGTGTTTAAAGCACATGGATGTGCGAGTTCGGCGCGGCCTGCGGTTGCCCGGATGCGCAGAGGAAAGCTTTGCTTTGCAGCTGCGCGTGTGGTCCGGCCGCCCACAGGGTGGGCTCCCACAGCGGCGGCGCCGCTCGGTGTGAGCCCAGAGCAAGCGATGTTTCGCTATCGGCTGCGGAGGATGTGATAGCCGATAACCGCAAAGCCGATTCCGGTGATCGCCGGTGGCAGGCCACGGATGCTCCAACCGAGCCCCAGCATGATGAGCGCCAGGGCGAAAAGAATGATGGCTGTGACTTTGTTGTTCATGCTGGACTCCTTGCCCGCTCGGGAATGATGTTGACCCGCGACGCGACGCGACGCTCCACAGTCTCGCCGACGCAGTTCGCTGTCAATAGCGGCGAATTGCACGCCGTGCTGCCTGGCCCGTGGCGATGCAGGCGATTCACTTCCCCGCCAGTACCACTTGCGGTAGCGGATCGGCCACAGGCTCGTGGACGCGAACCAGGAACAGCGCGCCAAGAATCAGGCTGCCGCCGCTGATGACCAGTGCATAGATCGGTTCATTGTTGAAAAACACCCGCAATGTCGGCCCCAGCAGCGTGGCGGCACATATCTGCGGGATGACGATGAACATGTTGAAGATACCCATGAAAACGCCCATTTTTTTTGGGTCCACCACGCTGGCCAGCAACGCATAGGGCATCGACAGGGTGCTGGCCCAGGCGACGCCGACCAGAATGAACGAGATCACCAGATAGCCCGGCGCTGGTACCAGCGACATCGACAAAAACCCGGCGCCGCCCAACAGCAGTGATACGAAATGCACCATTTTTCGATTGAGTACGAAACGGGCCGCATAAAAACTCAGCAGCAAGGCCACCACCATGGACGACAACCCGTAGTAACCCATGAACGAGCCAACCAGATCAGCGGCGTTCTGGAAAGCAGCGTTGGCGCTATTGAAGGCCTGCGCCGAAGCTGGCATCGCCATGTCGAAGGCAGCGGGATTGGGCGCCGGCGCCTTGAAGACATGATCGGTCAGTGCCGGAGTGGCCATGCTCCACATGCTGAAAAACGACAGCCAGCTGAAGAACTGCACCAGGCCGATATTGAACATCTGCCGGGGCATACCGACGATGTTGGCGAGCAGGTCCGGGAGCATCCTGCCCTGTTTCTTGTCCGCCTCGAAGTGTGCCATGTCCTCGGGCGGGTCCTCGCGCGTGGTCAAAACCGTCACCAGGATGCTGGCCAGAAAAACAAACGCACCGATGGCAAATGCGATCTTCACCGAAGCGGGCACCACCCCGGGCGCGGCCACGTTGGACACGCCCATCTGATTCACCAGCCATGGCAGGTTGCTGGCCACCCAGGTGCCAATACCGATGATCAGCGTCTGCACCACGAACCCATAGGAGCGCTGGCTTTCATTCAACTTGTCGGCGACCAGGGCACGGAATGGCTCCATGCTGATGTTGATCGAGGCGTCGAGCACCCAAAGCATGCCCACGGCCATCCACAGCGTTGGCGAGTGCGGCATGAACAGCAGCGCGATGGACGCCAGTATTGCGCCAAACATGAAATAGGGTCGTCGCCGACCGAATTTCGGATGCCAGGTGCGATCGGACAGATAACCGATGATCGGCTGCACCAGCAGGCCGGTCAGCGGCGCGGCAATCCACAGCAGTGGCAAGGCATCCTTTTCAGCACCCAGCGTCTGGAAAATCCGGGACATGAAGCCGCCCTGCAGAGCGAACCCGAACTGGATACCCAGAAAGCCGAACGACATGTTCCATATCTGCCAGAACGACAGTGTCGGTTTGTTGCTCATCGCTCCCTCCCAGGAGTATTGCGCATCCGGGTTGGCAAAGTGGCCACCCGCTTTTTTGTAGCCCCGATGGTAGGCTGGCTCGCGCTACGCAAACCAGCACTGCATACGTATTCAGCGCTGCATACGCTGGCAAACTACGCATGCTTCCCGGCCCGGCCATCATTCCATAGTGACATCAGCCCATGATCGAAACCCTGCTGATTGCGATGATCGTGATTCTCGGCGCACCGTACGCCATCTGGCGTCTGGGCCGCACCGATTACTACGCGCCGTTGGTGGTGGTGCAAATCCTCACTGGCATCGTGCTCGGCCCGGGCGTTCTCGGCGCCGCCTACCCGGAGCTATACCAGCGGGTGTTCAACCCGGAAGTGAGCCTGGCGTTGAGCGGCATTGCGGCATGGGCGGTGATGGTGTTCGTGTGGATCGCCGGCATCGAGCTGGACTTGCACGAGGCTTGGACCAAACGCCGCGACAGTGCCATCACTGCCAGCCTGGCGATGGGTATGCCGCTGCTGTTCGGCGCAATGGCGGCTGGGCTGATGCTGCTGCACGACCGCAGTTGGATGGGCGCTTCAGCCACCTCGTGGCAGTTCATCGCCGGCGTCGGCATGGCCTGTGCGGTTACTGCACTACCGATCCTGATCCTGTTCATGGAAAAACTCGACATCCTGCGCCAGCCGCTGGGCCAGCGCGTGTTGCGCTACGCCAGCCTCGATGACATCGCCATCTGGGCGGTAATGGCACTGGTGCTGCTTGATTTCGACCGGCTCGGCCGGCAAGCATTGTTTCTGGCCGGGTTTGCCCTGGCTACCCTCGCCATGCGCCGCGCCTTCGTGCGCCTACCCGAATCCGACCGCTGGTATCTTGCCCTGATCTGGCTTGCGGCCTGTGGCCTCGCCGCCGACTGGGCCGGGCTGCATTACATGGTCGGCGCGTTTCTCGCCGGTGTGGTGATGGATGGCCGCTGGTTCAGCCGCGAACGCATGGATCTGCTGCGCCATCATCTGCTGCTGGTGGTGATGCCGGTATTTTTCCTCAGCACCGGCCTGCGCACGCAATGGGCGACGGGTGGCTGGTTGGTGTTTGCCGCCGCAGCGCTGTTGCTGGTTGCCAGTGTCGGCGGCAAGTTGCTCGGCACCCATCTGGCGGGGCGCGTGCTGGGCTGGGCCAAAGGCGAGGCCGCAATCATTGGCTGGCTGCTGCAAACCAAGGCGCTGATCATGATCATCTTCGCCAATATCCTGCTCGATCGCACAGTGATCAGCAGCACTACCTTCACCGCGTTGTTGTTGATGGCGGTGGCCAGCACCATGCTCAGCGTGCCGATGGTGGCGCCGCGGCTGCGTGCAATGCGTTGAGATGTTGTGCGCCGCGCGCATTGCCGTGGTTATCACCGCATTGGCACCGTGTTATGGCGGCCCCGGGCCACGATGCGCATGGGTGTGCGCGTACCACAAGAGCGGCCGCGCTGCGCGAAGCGCGTAATCCGGGACAGCATCAAACCCGCCACCGTGCCTTGCCAATCTGATCAAAGCGCAATGCCACGGCACACCCGCCGATCAAATCACGATTTCAAATACGCCGCCACACCATCAAGCAGCATTTGCACTGACAACGCAACCAGCAACATGCCCATCAACCGCTCCACCGCGATCAGCACACCGCGGCCAAGCAAACGATACAGATAGGTTGCCGAATACAAGATCACTGCCGTTGCCAACCACGCAATCAGCAGTGCTGCGGTCCACTCCAGCATGCGCTCAGGCTCCTGGCTACCGAGCAACATGACGGCGGCCATGCCTGATGGCCCAGCAACCATGGGTATAGCCATCGGCACGATGAACGGTTCGCCTTCCGGCGTATCACCGAACAAGCCTTCGCCCGTCGGGAAGATCATGCGCAAGCCAATCAGGAACAGCACGATACCGCCAGCAATGCTGACCGATTCCTGGCGCAAGTGCATGGCCTGCAACACCCACTGCCCCAGCCACAAAAACACCAGCAATACACCCAATGCAATCAGCAATTCGCGCACCAGTACACGGCGCCTGCGCGCGGGCGGCAGTGGCTTGAGCAGACTGAGAAATACCGGCACATTGCCGAGCGGGTCGAGAATCAGAAACAACAAGATGGCAGCAGCGGCAACACTCACCGATTCGGGCTCCAGATTTGGCCACGGCGATCAACGCCCGCAGCCGACAACAAATGCACCAGTGCTGGCGCGTATATCGCAGGCTCGGGCCATTGCGCCGGATCTACGCCAAAGTGCGCGCGTGCGCGCAGCGCGGTTCGCATCGGGCCGGGCTGCAAGGCACTAACCCGCACCACGCTGTTTTCCAACTCATCGGACAAGATGCTGACCAGCCCGGCCAAACCATGCTCCGCTACGCCGTAGGCGCCCCAGTACGCGCGCGCCACCTGCGCGGGGTCATCGAGCACGAAAACCAGCGCCGCATCGTCGGCTTCGCGCAGCAGCGGCAGGCACGCCTGGCTGAGCAGCCACGGCGCGGTCAGATTGACATGCAGCGTCCGCGCAAAATCGACAGGGTCGGTCAGCTCCAGCGGGCTCAGCCCGCGAAACTCGGCACTGCAATGCACCACACCATCAAGGCGACCGAATTCCTCGCGCAAACGCTGCACCATGTCGGCATAATCCGTCGGCCCTGCACCTTCCATATCTATCGGAAAAATCGCTGGTAATGGCCCAATGGCCGCCAACGCGTCGTAGACCCGATTGAGCTTGGGCACACGCCGGCCCAGCAGCACCACCGTAGCGCCGGCGGCGGCACAGGCGCGCGCTGCGGCCTCGCCCAGCCCACCATGCGCACCATTGACCACAATCACGCGGTCGGCCAGTGCCGGCTCGCCCTGCGTTGGGGCAGCACCCTCAGGCGTCACCGCGCTCTGCCTCCTGCACCATGCGCTGCAACTCACCGCTGTCATACAACTCCACGCAGATATCGCAGCCGCCGATCAACTCACCCTGGATAAACAACTGCGGAAACGTCGGCCAATTGGAATAACGCGGAAGGTTTGCACGCACCTCCGGGTCTTCCAACACATTGATGTGATGGATATTGGCGCCGGCCTGCTTGAGCACCTGCACGGTGCGGCCCGAAAAACCACACATCGGAAATTGCGGAGTGCCCTTCATGAACAGCACCACCGGGTGCGCCTTCACCAGCGCTGCAATACGTTGCAAAACTGCCACAATCATTCTCCTGATCAATTTCGGCTGACTTCGCCAACCGGGTTAGAATTGTACGTGCTTCGGCAACGCCGATGCTTGCCCCCATCATGGAGAATGAAAATGGCTATCGAATTACCCGCACTGCCATACGCGCGCGACGCACTGGCCCCACATATCTCGGCCGAGACCATCGACTTTCACTATGGCAAGCACCATCAAGCCTACGTCACCAACCTGAACAATCTGATCAAAGACAGCGATTACGCCGACCTGTCGCTGGAAGAGATCATCGCCAAGGCACAAGGCGGCATGTTCAACAACGCGGCGCAGATATGGAACCACAGCTTTTACTGGAACTGCCTGTCGCCCACTGGCGGCGGTGAACCCAGCAGCAAGCTGGCCGATGCCATCAACAAGGCTTTCGGTTCGTTCGAGCAGTTCAAAGAACAATTCACCCAAACCGCACTGACCACCTTTGGCTCCGGCTGGGCATGGCTGGTGCAACGCGCCGACGGCAACCTTGCGCTGGTCAGCACCTCTAACGCGGCCACCCCGCTCACCGGCCCGGACCAGGCGCTGCTCACCTGCGATGTCTGGGAGCACGCCTATTACATCGATTACCGCAACGCGCGGCCGAAATATGTCGAAGCGTTCTGGAACCTGATCAATTGGGATTTCGTCACCAGTCGCATGCGTTGATTGCGATTGTCGAGTCGCCGCGAACCTCAACGGCAGCGCAGAGAGAGGGGCGAAACGGCAGCGTGTGCAAACCACCGGTTTGCGCTGCCGATGAGCGCCCGCGCCGCTGGCGCGGGCCGGCAATCGCTCGAACGAAGCCATACAAAACAAAAGGCCACCCAACAGGTGGCCTTACTTATGTCGTGGCGGAGAGAGAGGGGCGAAACGGCAGCGTGTGCAAACCACAGGTTTGCGCTGCCGATGAGCGCCCGCGCCGCTGGCGCGGGCCGGCAATCGCGCGAACGAAGCCATACCAAACAAAAGGCCGCCATCAGGCGGCCTTTTGTTTGGTATGGCGGAGAGAGAGGGATTCGAACCCTCGATAGAGTTTTAAGCCCTATACTCCCTTAGCAGGGGAGCCCCTTCAGCCGCTCGGGCATCTCTCCGGATTTGCTGCCCCATCACCAGCAACTGGCGACGGGCCGCATAGCATAGCGCTTATGCCTGCGGCGGTAAACCTGAACTGCTCGAACCCGTGGATGGTTCATCATCTTTGTGAATGCGTTGGTAGATTTCTTCCCGGTGCACCGCAACATCTTTGGGTGCGGTGATGCCGATACGCACCTGATTGCCTTTGACACCCAATACCGTAACCGTGATGGAGTCACCGATCATCATGGTTTCACCAACGCGGCGGGTCAGAATCAACATATTTCCTCTCCTTGACCGAGGCTTCCGTACGCCGAGGCATAGCCATTGCACGCCCCCGCGCGCAATGTACTCAGCTCACACCGCATCTGCATGGTACCCAAGGCTGGCGGCGCGATGCAATGATTCTTACTACAGACGTTGCGCGAGCCATACCTCAACCCCAGCCAACGCGCTCTGCAACATGGCGCCATCATCACCGCCGCCCTGCGCCATGTCGGGGCGACCACCGCCTTTGCCACCGATCTGACTGGCAATATGCGCAACCAGTTCGCCGGCCTTGATCCGGCCCAGCGCGGTACCGGACACACCGGCAACCAGTGATGCACGGCCATCGGATGCCCCGGCGAGCACGATTACCGCGTTGCCGAGACGATCCTTGAGTTGATCCACGGCATCGCGCAATGCCTTGCCATCGATGCCTTCCAGGCGCGCGGCAACCACGCGCACGCCGCCGATCTCGCGCGCATTGGCCGCCAGTTCAGCCGCTGCGCCGGCCGTGGATTTGGCCTTGATCTGCTCGATCTCGCGCTCAAGCTGGCGCTGCCGTTGCAGCAACTGTTGCAGCTTGTCGAGCACCTCGGCCTGACCACCACCAAGCAAGGTGGCGATCTGCGCAAGGCGCTGCTCTTCGCTGGCAACATGGGCCAATGCCGCCGCGCCGGTCACCGCCTCGATGCGGCGAACGCCTGCGGCAACGCCGCCTTCGGACAGGATTTTGAACAAACCGATATCGCCGGTATGGCGTACGTGGGTACCGCCGCACAACTCGGTCGAGAATGCGCCCATGCGCAACACCCGCACCCGTTCGCCGTATTTTTCGCCGAACAGCGCCATGGCGCCAAAATCAAGCGCCTGCTGCATGTCCATCTGCTGCACTTCGGCTTCGGCATTGCCGCGGATTTGCGCATTGACCAGCATCTCGATCTGCGCCAGTTGCTCGTGACTGACCGCCTGAAAATGCGAAAAATCAAAGCGCAGGCGATCGGGCGCCACCAGCGAACCCTTCTGGCTGACATGCTCGCCGAGCACTTCGCGCAATGCCGCATGCAGCAGATGGGTGGCGGAATGGTTGATCACGATCGCCTGTCGCCGCTCGCCATCGACGGCGGCAGCCACGCTGTCGCCAACCGCCAACGCGCCCGATTCAAGGCTGCCGATATGACCATGAAACTGGTTGGCGAACTTGTGGGTGTCGCTGACGGCGAAGCGCTGCCCCGCGCTTCCCGTCAACACACCGGTATCGCCCACCTGCCCGCCCGACTCGGCGTAGAACGGGGTTTTGTCGAGCACCACAATGGCTCGCTCTCCGGCGCCAATACGCGGCACTGATCGGCCATCGACCACCAGCGCCAACACCGTACATGGGTCGGCTGCCAGAGCGTCATAACCGCAGAAATGCGTCGGCGGCAACGCGCCGAGCAATTCACCGGGCAGGCCAGCGCTGCCGGCGAACTTGCTGGCGGCGCGGGCGCGTTCGCGTTGTTGCTGCAACAATGCATCGAATCGATCAACGTCAACCGTAACGTTAGCTTCGCGGCATATGTCTTCGGTGAGGTCTAACGGGAATCCATATGTGTCGTAGAGAATAAACGCCAAATCACCGGAGAAAACACGATACTCCCGTTGATCGGGTACTGATGCATCGATACGGTATACCTTCCCGTCCAAAATCGGGTCGCCGCTTAACTGTTTGTCGAGCTCGACCAGCATCCATTCGCCGCCACCGCCATGAGAGCGCTCCGCATGCTCGACCTGCGCAAGATCACCGTCCCGCCGCACATAGACACGCATCTTCTCGTTCTCGGCCCGATCATTTTGACGGAAAAAACTCAGGTGCGGGCTAGGCAAATGTAGTGATGTCTGAACAACTCCCTCAAACCGCCAATCACTGAGGATGTTTGCCCCCAAAAATCGCGCGACTGCATTCATTCGAACGTGATCGCCCTCCAACCTGCTTCTAAGGTTCTCCATACCATTCGCCAGCGTTTGCGCGAACGCGGCCTCTTCCGCGCGCAGCGCTTGCTCCACCAGCGCGCGCTTGGCCGGCAGTTCCGGGTACGCCTCGCCCATCACCGCGCACAACGGCTCGACCATGCGCCAGAACAGGCCATCATTGCGCAGCGCGCCGAGCTTCCAGATATGCCGAATTGCGCGACGGATGATCCGTCGCAGCACGTAACCGCGCCCTTCATTGGATGGCAGCACGCCATCGACGATCAGAAAAGTGCAGGCGCGGATGTGATCGGCGATCACCCGCAGCGATTTATGATCCAGATCGGCGGTGCCGGTGAGCGTGGCAGCGGCCTTGATCAAATGCTGGAACAGATCGATCTCGTAATTGCTGTGCACGTGCTGCAGCACCGCGCACAGACGCTCCAGGCCCATGCCGGTATCCACGCACGGCGCTGGCAGCGGCAGCAGGGTGCCGTCGGGCTGGCGGTCGAACTGCATGAACACGTTGTTCCAGATTTCGATGAAACGATCACCATCCTCATCGGGCGAGCCAGGCGGCCCGCCGGGGATATGCGCACCGTGATCGTAGAAAATCTCGCTGCATGGCCCGCACGGGCCGGTATCGGCCATCTGCCAGAAGTTGTCCGATGCGAACGGCGCGCCCTTGTTGTCGCCGATGCGGATGATGCGCTCGGCCGGCAAGCCAACCATGGTGTGCCAGAGCTCGAACGCCTCGTCATCGGTGTGATAAATCGTCACCAGCAGGCGTTCGGGCGGCAGCTTCCAGACTTCGGTCAGCAGTTCCCAAGCCCAGGCGATGGCTTCCTTCTTGAAGTAATCGCCAAAGCTGAAGTTGCCCAGCATCTCGAAGAAGGTGTGATGACGCGCGGTGTAGCCGACCTGATCGAGGTCGTTGTGCTTGCCGCCGGCGCGCACACAGCGCTGCGAGCTGACTGCCCGCGAATAGCTGCGCTTTTCCGCACCCAAAAACACATCCTTGAATTGCACCATGCCTGCATTGGTGAATAGCAGGGTCGGATCGTTGCCGGGCACCAATGGGCTCGAAGCCACGATCTGGTGGCCGCGGGCGGCAAAAAAATCGAGAAAATCACGGCGGATGGCGTTGCTGGACTTGGTCATGGGCGCTATGGGCTGGTCTGTGGGGTGCGGCTACTCACCCGAAGCCAGCACCATGCTGGCTCGCGACTGAGTTCGCAATCAAATCCCCGTCAACGCGCTAGATTAACAGCACCGCCAGCTTATCGGGCAGGTTGCAACACGTGAGCGTTACCCTTATGGCGAACCGTCAGCACTGACCGCTGCAGCAACCCTGTCGATGGTTTCAGCGAGCATCTGCGAAGTAATCGGGCCCATGAAACGCTTGGCAATGCGGCCATCGGGGGCCACCAGATAGGTCAACGGCAACCCACGGGGTGGGTCGAAATCCTCCGGCGGATGCAGCAAATCGACAATCGACACCGGATAGCTCACCGGATGCCTGGCCAGAAATGCGCGCATGTCCTCGGCATCGATTTCTTCGTAGGCAAGGCCAATCATCTGCACATCATCGCGGGCCTCATCAAACGCTGAAAAGTCGGGCATTTCCTTGAGGCAGGGCGCACACCAGGTGGCCCAGAAATTGACCACCACCCACGTGCCGCGATGCGCGGCCAACTCAAACGGCTGGCCATCGTATGTTTGCACCGATAGCGTGGGACGAAACCCGGGTGCTTCGCTGCTTGTTTCGGCCAGCACCGGCGATATTGCGGAAAACACAGCGGTAACTGCCAACAGGCAGGTAGTGAGGTAGCGCGTCATGAGCAGTGTTTCTCCTGTTCGCTGAAAAGCTCGCCAACGCTGTGGCTCAGGCCTTCACGCAGCGGTTGTCGTAATACGTTCAATGCGCGAATCGCAGCTTTGCCAATCATATCGTCCTGAAACGGCAAGTGCATCTGTTCTGTCGGTACCCGCAATTGGCATCCCTCATGCAGATCACCCAGCGTCACCTGTTGCAGGTCGCGGGCCAACAACCAGCGGCCATCCTCCAACAATTCGACAATATGGCTGCGCTGCAAATCCGACAACATGCGCTGAAGCTGGTCGTCGCTTAGACCGGGCTCCAGCGCGTACAGTTCCTCGATATCCAGCCCTTTGCCTGAACGCTGCGCCAAGCGCAGCCGCCCCAGCACGCGCAACAGGCCGAAGAACTCACTTCCCGGCGGCAGACTGAGCGCCGCAGGCTGGAAGCGAAATGCCGACAGCGATGCCGCCAATGACGCGCCCAGCAATATCACCAGCCAACCGAGGTAGACCCAGAGCAAAAAGATGGGGATCACCGCCAGTGCGCCATAAATCTGCTGGTAGCTGGGCACCGTACGCAGGTACACCGTCAAGCCATACTTGCTCAGCTCGAACAACACGGTTGCCAGCAAGCCGCCCGCCACAGCATGGCGCAGCGCCACCCGACGATTCGGTATCACCATGTAAGCCGCCGTGAAGCCGAGCAATTCGACCACGGTGGGCATGGCGCGGATCAGGCGTTCGCCCAACACGCTGCTTTGCAGGCCGCTATCAACCGACAGCGCGAACAAATACGAAGTAAATGCCAGGGCAGCGGTGGCGGCAATGGCGCCCAGACTGAGTACCGTCCAGTAAACCAGAAAGCGGGTCATGCGTGGCCGCGGCGCATCGATGCGCCAGATGCGGTTGAAGGTGGCTTCGATACTCGACAAGGTCAACACCGCCGAGGCGAACAGGGCAATCATGCCGGCCACGGTCAGGCCCGACACGCCAACGGTAAACTCCCTGAGGTAGGTTTCCACCGTACGCGCAGCGTCGGGTACGAAATTGGAAAACACGAAATCGCCGAGGCGCTCGCTCCACTGCTGAAACACCGGAAACCCCGAGACGATGCCAAAGGTGACAGCCGACAACGGCACCAGCGCAAACACGGTGGTGTAACTCAGCGCACCAGCCGTTTCAAAGCAGCGATCATCGACAAAGCGCCGCGCCAGAAAACGGGCAAACGCCTGCACCCGTTCGCGATGCACTTCACCGATACTCCCGAGCAGGTGTTTGAACCAGTTCATGGCGATAGTGTACCCGTGCCTGCTGCGTGCGCGGCGGGCATCGGCTACCCTTGTCGCCCCGGTTCCTGAGCCTCACCAACATGCCCGACATCCTGATTGTGTATTACAGCCGTGGTGGCTCGGTGGCACAACTGGCGCGCCATATTGCGCGTGGCGTTGGCGAGGTGGCCGGCATGCAGGCGCGCTTGCGCAGCGTGCCGCCGGTTGCTGCGCTGACGCAACAGGCAACGCCACCGGTGCCCGACGAGGGCGCGCCCTACGTCAGCCGCGACGATCTGGCGCAATGCGCCGGCCTGATCCTCGGCAGCCCGACCCGGTTCGGCAACATGGCCGCGCCGCTGAAGCATTTTCTCGATGGCACCGGCGCCGAATGGGCCTCGGGCACGCTGGTCGGCAAACCGGGTGCGGTGTTCACTTCCACCGCCTCGATGCATGGCGGCCAGGAATCCACCTTGCTTACCATGGCCTTGCCACTGCTGCATCACGGCATGGTGCTGGTCGGCATCCCCTACACCGAAGCGGAACTGTCGAGCACGCGCAGTGGCGGCACACCTTACGGCGCCAGCCACGTGGCCGGCGCCGATGACCGCAGTGAGCCCAGTGACGAAGAGCGCGTGCTGGCACGTGCGCTGGGCCGGCGCGTGGCGCATATCGCGCAGCGCCTGCTGCCATGACCGCCCTGTTCAACCGTAACGCGAAACTGGCAGTGGCCGCCATCATGGCACTATGGCTGCTGCACGCAATCTGGCAGCTCGGGCTGTCGTCGCTGCCGCTGCCATTGCGCTTGGCATTGCTGAGCATCGCCTTGCTGCCCGGCCTGCCATGCCTGCTCGCCTGGCTGCGCAACCGGCGTTCGGCCGCATTCTGGGCCGGGGCCGGCAGCCTGTTTTATTTCAGCCACGGGGTGATGGAAGCATGGGCTGCCGAACAATGGCGGTTGCTGGCGTTTGTCGAGATTGCGCTCGCCCTGCTCGCCATCTTCGCCAGCTCGATCGACGGTGTGCGCGCACGGTTTGCCAAGCGCGGCACCACCGCATCACGATAAACTGTTGCACATTGCAGTACGCAAAACCGGAGAGCAGCACGTGGATGAGCTTTGCATCGTCACTACCGGCGGCACCATCGACAAAATCTATTTTGATGACAAATCCGACTTTCAGGTGGGCGAGCCGCAAATTGGCCGCATCCTGCAAGAGCTGGGCGTGGCGTTTCGGTTCAACGTCATCCCGATTCTGCGCAAGGACAGCCTGCACCTGACCGATGATGATCGCGAACTGATCCGCGACACCATCGGCGCACAGACTGCCAAGCATGTGCTGGTGACGCACGGCTCGGATTCGATGGTGGCCACCGCCAAAGTGCTTGCCAGCATTGCCGACAAGACCATCGTGATCACCGGCGCGCTCAATCCAGCGCGTTTCCGCGGCTCCGATGCCGAGTTCAACATCGGCACTGCGGTTGGCGCGGTGCAATGCCTGCCAGCCGGTGTTTATATCGCCATGAACGGGCGCATCTGGAACCCGGAAAAGGTACGCAAGAACGTCAGCGCCAATCGCTTCGAACCGATCACTTGATCTTGCATGCCCGCGCAGCGGCATAACCCGAGGCCGGCGCTGCCGAAACATGACTTCGGGCACGCCTGCCTTCACGCGGTGATTGACGTATGCTCACCCGGTCAATCGCCGGGGAGGGCCACCATGAAAAATGTGATTCTGGGATCGCTGCTGTGGATGCTGGCCGTGCTGGCCTCGGGCCAAGCGGCAGCGCAGGGCACCCTGCTGTTGCGGCAGCCGGCGTTGTCGGCCGAGCATCTGGCGTTCGTCTACGCGGGTGACCTGTGGATTGCCCAGCGTGATGGCAGTGCACCACGACGCCTTACCAGCCATGCCGCCGATGAAAATATCCCAATCTTCTCGCCGGATGGTTCGAAAATCGCCTACGCCGCCAGTTACGACGACAACACCGATGCCTATGTGATCAGCGTCGATGGCGGCCAGCCGCAGCGCCTCACCTGGCATCCGGCGGCGGACGTTCCGCTGGGCTGGACACCCGATGGCAGCGCCGTGGCGCTGGTGTCGAACCGCGAAACCGACCAGGGCCGCTCCGGCCAGCTCTATCACGCAGCGCTCGCTGGCGGCCTGCCGCAAAAGCAGATGCAGGCGCGTATCTATCGCGGCGCTTACGACGCCGAGGGCAAGCGGCTGGCGTATATCGCCTTTGGCGCTGGCTACAACGGCCTGTTCGGCGGCAGCGCCGGCTGGCGCGGTTATCGCGGCGGCACCACGCCGTCGATTCGCATTCTTGATCTGGCCAACAACCGCGTCACCGCGATCCCCGGCGAGCGCGTCACCGACTTCAACCCGTTCTGGCTCGATGGTCAGGTCTACTTCCTGTCTGATCGAGAGGACACCACCTTCAACCTGTACCGCTACGATCCGGCCAGCGCCGCGATCACCCGCCTCAGCCATGAAACGCAATGGGACATCCGCAGCGCGTCGGGGCACAATCGCGCCGTGGTGTACGAAGCCGGCGGCGTACTCAAGCAACTGGATCTGAGCACGGGCGAGATCCGCGCACTACCGGTGCAGATCGCGCCCGATCTGGCGCAACTGCAACCGGCATGGAAATCAGTGGCGGCCAACATCGAGACCATTGGGCTTTCGCCCAGCGGCAAACGCGCGCTGATCACTGCGCGCGGCGAGGTGTTCAGCCTGCCGGCAAAGGATGGCTCGCCGCGCAACCTCAGCGCCAGCGACGGCGTGCGCGAATACTCCGCGTTGTGGTCGCCGGACGGCAACCAAATCGCCTGGATTGTCGATGGCCGCGACGGCCAAAGCCTGGTGCTGGCTGATCAGCACGGCAAGCCGGCGGCGAAGCGCTACCCGCTGGGGCCGCATTTCTACACCCTGCTGGCCTGGCACGCGGAAACGAAGCGGATCGCGTTCGCCGACAATCACCTCGGCCTGCACAGTATCGATCTGGGCCGCGGCAGCATCACCGACATCGCCACCGGCACGCGCCGCGACAACGTCGAAGCCGCGTTTTCACCCGATGGCCAGTGGCTGGCCTACACCCGCGAGCAGCCCAACTACAATCGCGACCTGTATTTGTACGCGTTCGCCAACGGCAAGTCGCAGCGGGTCAGCGACGGCATGGCCGACGTTGCTGCGCCGGCGTTCAGCCGTGACGGCAAGGTGCTGTACTTCGCCGCCTCCACCAACTCCGGGCCGATCCAGGTGGGCCTGAACATGAGCAGCCAGGAGCGGCCCTACCGCGCCGGGATTTACGCCGCCGTGCTCACCGCTGATGGCCGCTCGCCACTGGCGCCGCGCAGTGGCGATGAGAACGCCGCCGATGACAAGGCCGATGCCGACAAAGACAAAAAAGACGACAAGGCCGCTGCCAAAAAGCCTGCACCAGTGACCATCGCGCTGGCCGACATCGCCCAACGCATCGTCAGCCTGCCGGTGCCGGAAGGCAATTACAGCCTGTTGCAGACGGGCAGCGACGACAACCTGTATTTCCTGGAACAACCGCAACCCGGCGCCACCGTGGCGCCGCCAGAGACCCCGCCCGAGGCCGGCAGCCAGTTGCGTCGCTTCGCGTTCAAGAGCAGCGAGCTGAGCACGGTACTGAAGGACCTCAGCGACTTCCGGATCAGCGCCGACGGCAAGCAGATGCTCGTGCGCCTGCCCGCCGACAAGCTGGCGATCGCCGAACTGGGCAAGGACAAGGAACTCAAGCCCGAGCCGGTTGACCTCGGCGGCCTGCGCCTGCGCATCGATCCGCGCCGCGAGTGGGCGCAGATTTTCGATGATGTGTGGCGCATGGAAAAGGAATACTTCTACGCCGACAATCTGCACGGCCTGGACTGGGCTGCGGTGTACGCGCGCTACCGCCCGTTGCTGGCGCATGTTGGCCGGCGCGAGGACCTGAACCAGTTGCTGGTGGAGATGATCGCCGAGTTGCAAGCCGGCCATAACCGTGTCGGCGGCGGCGATGTGTACAAGGCCAACGGCGCCAAGGTCGGGCTGCTCGGCGCCAATTTCAGCATCGACAACGGGCACTATCGAATCACCCGCATCTACAACGGTGAACGCTGGAACCCGTTCCTGCGCGGCCCGCTGGCGGTACCGGGCAACGAGGCCCGCGAGGGCGAATACCTGCTCGCTATTGCCGGCCAGCCGCTGGCTGCCAGCGACAACCTGTTCGCGCGATTGCAGAACACCATCGACCAGCAACTCACCCTGCGCGTGGGCCCGAATGCCGATGGTCGCAACGCGCGCGACATCGTGGTGCAGCCAATCGCATCGGAAACCGAACTGCGGCTGTGGAGCTGGGTCGAGGGCAATCGCCGTTGGATCGATCAGGCCAGCAGCGGCAAGGTTGGCTACATCTACCTGCCCAACACCGCCGGTGCCGGTTACACCTTCTTCAATCGCATGTTCTTCAACCAGATCGACAAGCAGGCGCTGATCATCGATGAGCGCGGCAACGGCGGCGGTCAGGCCGCCAACTACATCGTTGAAATGCTCAGCCGCCGGCATCTGTCGGGCTGGAAGGATCGCGACGGCCTGCCCTACAACACCCCGGCCGGCGCGTTGCACGGGCCCAAACTGATGATGATCGATCAGGACGCCGGTTCCGGTGGCGACTACCTGCCGTATGCGTTCCGCGAGCTCGGCATCGGCCCACTGCTGGGCACCCGCACCTGGGGCGGCCTGATCGGCATCTACACCAACCCGCTGCTGGTCGACGGCGGCACGCTCACCGTGCCGTTCTTCCGCTTCTACGATACCAAGGGCCAGTGGAGCGTCGAGAACGAAGGCGTGGCGCCCGACATCGCGGTGGAACTCGATCCGCTGGCGAGCAATGCCGGCCGCGACAGCCAGCTTGAACGCGCCAGCGCGGAAATCCTGAAGATGCTGGAGAGCTACCACGACAACGTGCCGCGACAGCCACCACCATTGCCGACGCAACTGGGGCGCTGAGCCGGCGCGCCGAGGTGCCCCGGGTTACGCGCTCGTGTTTTGTAGCCCGGGTTAGCGCGCAGCGCGTAACCCGGGACCGCCGGAACATCAGGCCAACGCCTCGAAAATCACATCAACGCGCGTTGCGGCGAAGGATACACAGCACCATCACGGCACCGCCCACAGTATAAAAAAAGCCCCGGCAAGACCGGGGCTTTTCGTTCCTGCAAGAAGCAGGCTGATGCTTATTTCTGGTAACGCTTGCGGAAGCGATCGACGCGACCACTGGTGTCGAGCATCTTCTGCTTGCCGGTATAAAACGGGTGCGAATGCGACGAGACTTCCACCTTGATCAGCGGGTACTCGTTGCCGTCTTCCCACTTGATCTTGTCCTTGCTGGACAAGGTGGAGCGGGTCAGGAAGGAGAAGTCGCAGGACACGTCCTGGAACACCACTTCCTTGTACTGCGGATGGATTTCGGGCTTCATTCTGGCTTGTCCGGCACAACGGTTAAGACGGGCATTGTAGCGGTTCCAGCCCGGCAAAGGCAAGTTCGACTTGCTGCGACCAGGATTTTGCCGTGTTGCCGGATGGCTTCCTCAGCCTATTAACGCTGTCGATCACTTGCCTGGCAATCCGGCCGCCACGTCGCGAAACGACGCCAAGGCCGCTTCAAGGTGCTCAATGATCTCCTGCTGCAAAACCTCCGGCGGAGGCAGATCATCGAGATTGTCCAGGCTGTCGTCTTTCAGCCAAAAGATATCCAGACTGGCCTTATCGCGGACCATCAGTTCTTCGTAGCTGAAGAACCTGAAACGTTCGCTGGCAACGCGTTCGTGCCGGTTTTCCGGGTGGTAGCTGGTGATGAAATCCTGCAAGTCGTCCAGCTTGAGCGTGCGCGTCTTCAGGGTGAAGTGCTTATTGGTGCGCAGGCCTTCGTACAGATCACCCTTGGTGTCAACGTCCAGACTTATCCAACTCTCCGCATCAATCAGTTGCACCAGACGCGAAAGTTTGGCCGGGTCCTGTATCTTGTTTCCTGATTAGCGCTATATCTCAGCCCGGCGGGCTTCGGCCCCTTCTCCCTCCGGGACAACCAGCGACTTGGCGGCTTTGCCGCCTAGTCGATTGGCAGGTAGCTTCATCAGAAGGTGGCGCGAAGCGCCGGATGAGGGTACAAGCCCGTACGATAGCCGATACTCGCACCGAACCCTCACCCCCAACCCCTCTGATACGGCTACCAAGCAACCGACTAGGCAGGCAAGAAACGCCTGCCAAGTCTCTGCTTGTCCCGGCGGGAGAGGGGCTTCTACCGCT
>JAUXUI010000052.1 GCA_030681035.1 Lysobacteraceae bacterium
CGGGGACGCTTGGTTGAAGTAGCCATCAGCAAAGCGTGACAGATTTCAAGCCAACGCTGAAGCCAGCAAAGCCTTATGCTGTATGGGCTGCGGCACCATCACCGGGTGCCAGCCACCCACACGTTTCCACGAAGAGCCAAATAAAATTACCGGCGCAAGTGCGCCAGCTTCAATGCCGCCTGAAGATACCCAAACGTGCGATTTTCATGCTTCGTTCCGCCAGCCAACTTCGTACCGAAACCTTGCAGAAGAATTGGCGAGCGATGCCTGTTCAATTCGGATTACCCGCGCTGAGCCAGATTCTAGGTAGCCTGATTCTCGACGCCGGCTTTGAAGCGATCCGCTACCCGTCCACGAAAGGTAGCGGCTCCTGTCTGGCGGTGTTTCCGCACAAACTTTCCAGCAGCCAATCATACGTTGCGCCGTCCGACGATCCACCCGCTGAACTTCGACATGCGCGACTGGACATGGATAGCGCGGACGAACTTTGCGGATGGGAAATGCTCAGGCCCAACCAACGGCCACGAAATGGTGGGTAGCACCGCATAATACTCACGACAGGACGGCAGCACGACAGGACGGGACGACAGGACGGGACGACAGGACGGGAGACGACAGGACGGGACACCCATAATCTCCGCAATCTCGCCCAGGACAGGACGGGAAGGACAGGACGGGACACCAAGGACAGGACGGGACACCCACAGGACAGTACGGGATGACAGGACGGGACACCCATAATCTCCACAATCTCGCCAAAACAGCTTGTTGTCAATCGCACTGGCTCACTCTCCGGACGGCGGCGAGTTGCATCCATCACTGGCGCTGCTGTACGTGCGTGGCGCACACACGCATTTAGGCCCAATGGCATTGCGCACATGGGAAGGCGTCGTGGTCGATGGTCGTGTTTGCGTGAGGATCAGCGCGTATTTCAGTGATTCGCTTGCAGCAACCGTCGTGCTGCACCAATGCCGTGCAACCAACGCTGCCCCATTGCGCTCGCTTTTGCGATCAGGCTTTCAGCGGTGCCCACGGCACGATGAAAGTCCGAGCCGACCGCCAGCACCTGCCTGGGCCATAGTGCAGCATCGTGGCCCAGCCGCTGCAATGCGCGTGGCGGCGGGCCGCTGAGCTTGCCGCGTTTGTTCGGGTACACATGGCGGCCGGTCCAGTCGAGCAATTGCAGGTAGTCGATGGCGGTAATACCGACCACGCACTGCCTGCCCACGCCAGCAATCGGTGCGATGACTTCGCCGGTGTGCGTATTGGTATCAATCTGCGCAAGCCGCCGCCGGGCACTGGTATGGGCAGATTCTTCCAGTGTCTCGCACAGCGCTGCACGTACCGGGTTCAGATCAACATAGGCCATCGCCGCCAGCACGGCGGATTCGTCCAACAATGCCTGGCATTTAAATCTTCCCTCCCAAAAGCGGCCCTTGCAGTGATCCTCGGCATTGGCACGGCGGGCGATGGGCTCACTCAGGCAGCGCATGAACCACGACAAGTCGCACAAGCGCGAGCGCAACAGCGCCAAGCGCTCGGGATTGGCGATCAGCGTTTGGGCACGCAACGCTGCATCTTGCTCGGCTTTCGGAAACAAACGAATCCAGCGATCAGTCACTTCTTCATCGGTCCACTGCGCCGCCACATCAGGCAACACCTGCACCACCACGTGCAGATGATTGCTCATCACCGCATACGCCCACAGCGACGCCGCGAACACATCAGCCAATTGGTGCATGCGGTCTTCGATCCACTGCCGGCGGTGTTCGAACGACTGCCCGCTGTAACGATCCTTACCGCACAAAAACGCACGCCGCACACAGCGTGAAACGCAATGGTAAGTGCCGGGCGAGCCGGGCGGAACGAGTTGGCTGCGTGGATACGTCATGGCCACAGCATGACGTGCTCGCAGCTATGTGTCAGTCAGCAAACTGCGCAT
>JAUXUI010000057.1 GCA_030681035.1 Lysobacteraceae bacterium
GCTCCTGCGTTGCTCTCGGCCGCTGTTCCAGACGCGGCTCTCGGCCGCTGTTCCAGACGCGGCTCTACCTCCTCCATCCATGGAGTCGTACCTCGGCAACTGCTCCTGCGTTGCTCTACCTCCTGCATCCATGCAGTCGTCCTCCATCCATGGAGTCGTACCTCGGCAACTGCTCCTGCGTTGCTCTACCTCCTGCATCCATGCAGTCGTCCTGCATCCATGCAGTCTTACCTCCGGCTTGACCCACAGGGCTGGGGAATGCAGATTTTGCATGGGGCAAAATATCTGCCCATGCCGTCGCCTTGTGCTACCCATCGGCTTTTCCGTTCCATCCCGCGCAATCATTGTCACCCATCGCACGTTGTAGCCCGGGTTAGCGCGAAGCGCGTAACCCGGGACCGCGTCACCGTTGCGATTGCGCGATGACCATCACGGCATTGCCTGCGGTGGGTTCACGCATTGCCTCGGTTGGTGATGCACGGATGGATGTTGGCGGCGGTCCCGGGTTACGCGCTGCGCGCTAACCCGGGCTACATAAAAACGGGGTGCCAACATGAACATGAACACGAGGCCCGCAGGGCCGGCCGCTCTTGTGCATCCGGCAACTGCTCCTGCGTTGCTCTCGGCCGCTGTTCCAGACGCGGCTCTCGGCCGCTGTTCCAGACGCGGCTCTACCTCGGCAACTGCTCCTGCGTTGCTCTACCTCCTGCATCCATGCAGTCGTCCTCCATCCATGGAGTCGTACCTCGGCAACTGCTCCTGCGTTGCTCTACCTCCTGCATCCATGCAGTCGTCCGGCATCCATGCCGTCGCCATGCACCCGCGGCACTTGCACATCCTTGTGCGTCGTAACCCGGGACCGCGTCACCGTTGCGGTGGTGCGATGACAAACACGGCAATGCGCGCCGTGACGCAGGCATCGTCCTGCCGTTGCGTTTATTTGCGTCCTTTGCGGACCAATTGCTCTATGCTTTTCCCGTGTTCCCGTGTTCCCGTGTTCCCGTGTTCCCGTGTTCCCGTGTTCCCGTGTTCCCGAGTCCCGAGTCCCGAGTCCCGAGTCCCGAGTCCCGAGTCCCGAGTCCCGAGTCCCGAGTCCCGAGTCCCGAGTCCCGGCGTCCCGGCGTCACTGCCGCTACCCGAACGACCTGAACTCACGCAACAACTGTTCCGGGTCGGTGATCACCGGCAGGCATTCGCTGCCGGTACACAGGTAGGCAATGCCATCGCCCGTGCCTGGATGCATCGGCAGTGGGTCATCGACGGCACCGGCAACCGGCAATTGGATCACGGTGATGCCACGGCGATGTGCCGCTGCGATGGCCGGTTGCCAGGCGTGGCTGCCATCACGCGGCAGACGCAACACCAGTTGGCTTGCCGGTGCATGCCAGTGGCGGAGTACCAGCAGCAGGCTGGCCGCCGCCGCAGGCATCGTCGCCAAAGCATCGCTTGCCGCGCACAGGCAACGATCGACGGCATCGAGATAGCGCGGCTCGGCAGTCAGCCAGGCCAGTCGCAGCAACGCCTGTGCGGCGATGGCAGCGCCGGCCGGCGTGGCTTCGTCAATGAACCCGCGCGGCCGCACCGGTAATGCTTCGTGATCATTCGCAGTGAAGAAGAATCCACCGTGCTTGCAATCTTCAAAGTGGGTAAGCAACGTGTCGGCCAGCACGATGGCGCGGCGCAGGTGAGTGGGGTCGGGATCGACTGCCAGCAAATCCAGGTGCGCCAGCAGCAACCAGGCGACGTCGTCCAGATAAGCCGGGAACATGGCATGTCCGCCTTGTACGCTGGTATGCAGACGGCCATCGATCATGGCCTTGTCATGGATAAACTCGACAATGGCGCGCGCGTGTTGCACCCATTGTGGTCGATCAAGCCAGGCCGCCGCTCGCGCATAGCCGACTGCCAGCATCGCATTCCAGGCGGTCAGGCGTTTGTCGTCGAGGCCGGGGCGGATGCGCGTTTGGCGAATCGCGAGCAGCACCACACGCGCCTCGTCGAGCCGTTGTTGTGCCAAGTCGATGCTGATGGCGAGCGCATCGGCAACCTCTGCAAGCGGCCGCGCCACGTGCAAGTGCCAGTGTTCGCCCTCGAAATTGGCCGGCGCGTCCAGGCCCCAGTGCGCAGCGGCAACGGCGTACGCATCGTACGAAAGCGCTGAGCGCACCTGATCGCAATGCCACACGTAAAAGCGGCCTTCCTCACCCTCGCTATCGGCATCCAGCGCCGCGTAGTAGCCGCCGTCGGGCGCGCGCATTTCGCGCTCCAGCCAGCCCGCGATGGCTTCAGCGGTGACGCGGTAATGCGATTCACCGCTCAACGCCGCCGCCTTGGCGTACAGCGGCAACAGCAGCGCGTTGTCGTACAACATTTTCTCGAAATGCGGGATTTCCCAACGCACATCGACGCTGTAGCGGCTGAAGCCGCCAGCGATCTGATCGTGGATGCCACCCTCGGCCATGCGCGTCAGGCTGTGCAGTGCCGCCGCACGATGCGATGGCTGATCCGAGGCCAGCAGCAGTTCCAGATCGCCGCTATGCGGAAACTTGGGTGCGCCGCCAAAGCCGCCCCACTGTCGGTCGAAACGGCGCAGCAACGCTTCTTCTGCCGCCGTGATCACGCTCGCCAACGGCATCGCACCGTGCTGTGGTACCGCGTATTGGCGTTGCAAAAACACGCGCAATTGCGCGTTTTGGCTCGCGGCCTGGTCACGATTTGCAGCGAACCAGTCGGCAACGCGTTGCAGCAGATCGGCAAACGCCGGCATGCCGTAACGCGGTGTTTTCGGGAAATAGGTGCCGGCAAAAAACGGCAACAGATCGTGCGGCGACAGGAATACCGTCAATGGCCAGCCACCACCGCGCTCGGTCAGTGCCTGATGCGCGAGTTGGTAGATACGGTCAATATCTGGCCGCTCTTCGCGATCCACCTTGATGTTGACGAAACGCTCATTCATCAATGCGGCGGTAGCGTTGTCCTCGAAGCTCTCGTGCGCCATCACATGGCACCAATGGCAGGCCGAGTAGCCAATCGACAGCAGGATCGGCAAATCGCGTGCGCGCGCTTGCGCCAGCGCCGCTTCATCCCAGGGCTGCCAGTACACCGGGTTGTCGGCGTGTTGGCGCAGGTAGGGGCTGGCAGACTGTGCGAGACGATTGTGCATTTGAATTCCGATTGTTTGGGAAGCGAGTCGGTAGACTGGGGGACCCCATTATCATTGTCAGGATAGCGCCCGTGAACACTGAGCCATACCCCATCTTGCAACTCAAGCGTAGCGAAGAGCGCCGTCTGCGTGCCGGTCATTTGTGGGTGTTCAGCAATGAGGTCGATGTTGCAAAAACGCCATTGACCGCGTTTGCCCCGGGCGATCCATGCCGGATCGTGGACTACACCGGCCACGAACTCGGCAGCGGCTATGTCAATCCCGCAACCCTGATTGCGGCGCGGCTGGTTGATCGCAGTGGCCACGCGCTGGATCGTTCGCTGTTTGTGCATCGGCTCAACGTGGCGCTGGCCCTGCGCGAGCGCCGCTACGCTGAGCCGTTTTACCGATTGTTGTACGGCGAGAGCGATGGCGTGCCGGGGTTGACTGTCGAGCGCATGGGCGATGTGGTGGTGGCGCAGGCCACAACTGCCGGCATCGAGCGACTGCGTGGCCCGATCAGCGAAGCAATCGAGAAAGTCCTGTCGCCGCGAGCGCTGGTATGGAAGAACGATTCCTCGGCGCGGGTACTGGAAGGGCTGGGGTCGTATGTCGAGGGTGCCGAGGCGCTGGCGGGTGAATCGGTGCTGGTGCATGAAGGCGGGCTGCAGTTTGCCGTTGATGTCAACGAGGGGCAAAAGACCGGCTGGTTTTTTGATCAACAGCTCAATCGCGAGCGCCTTGCGCCGTATGTAAAGGGCCGCAGCGTGCTCGACATGTTCAGTTATGTTGGCGCCTGGGGATTGCGTGCGGCTGCCTTTGGCGCCAGCGAAGTGACCTGCGTAGATGCCTCGGCGGCTGCGGTGCAGCGCATCACCGCCAACGCTGAACGCAACGGCTTGGCGGATCGGGTCAGCGCGGTAGCGGCGGATGCATTTGACTACCTCAAGGCCGCACGCGGCGAGCGCCGCCATTTCGATGTGGTGATCCTCGACCCTCCCGCGTTTGTCAAACGCAAAAAGGACCTCAAGGAAGGCGCGCTGGCGTACCGGCGTCTGGCCGAGGCAGCGATGCAAGTGCTGGCGCGCGATGGCGTGCTGGTGCTGTGCTCATGCAGCCACCACATGCCACGTACGGCATTGCTCGAAGGCATCCAGGCTGCTGCCCGTCATCTCGACCGATTTGTGCAGGTGCTGGAGCCGCTGAGCCAGGGGCCGGACCACCCGGTGCATCCGGCGATCCCGGAAACCGCCTACCTCAAGGGGTATATTTGCCGGGTGTTGCCGGCCTGAGGGCTTATGGCGCGGAGCGAGGCTAAACGTAACGGTCTGTCGTTTCTTCACGCGACAGTGCTAGGCTTGGCGCGGGATGATCTGCGTTTCCGGGGGCGCGGTGAGCGAAGATGGCACTCCACGCGATTACGTAACGCCAGCCAATGCCTCGGCGCGCTGGAAGCATTTGCGCGACGCGCTGTTCGAGCTGGGTCGTGCGCCGCCGCGCGGCGCCGAGGCGGAGCTGTGCCATCTGTTGACGACATCGGCACAGGCGCTGGATGTGTCCCGTGCCAGTTTCTGGCGAATCGCGGATGATCGCCAGTCGATGCGTTGCGAATATCAATGCACGGCAGCGGGGCTGACGGAGAAGCCAGACACCGAACTGACTGCCGTTTCAGCGCCGCGCTACTTTGCCGCGCTGGAAGCCAGCTTGACACTGGCGGTGGAGGACGTGCTCGGCGACGCACGCACGGCCGACCTGCTGACCCGCTATTTGCAACCAGCCGGAATCGGCGCTTTGCTGGATGTGGCCGTGCGTCTTTCAGGCCGTGTGATCGGTGTGATCTGCCACGAGCACATTGGCGGCAAGCGCGAATGGGCATCTGAAGAGCGCTTGTTCGTTACTGCTATTGCGACCATGGTTGGCCGCCAATTTGAGCAGCATCATCTGATGCAGCTTGAAGCTGAGCGGCAGCAGGCTTTGTGTGTCGATGGCCTGACCGGGCTCGCCAATCGCAGCGCATTATTGCAAACGCTGGCCAGCGCCGTTGGTGCAAAGGTCACACAGGCGATGGCACTGGTGGTGATCGACATCGACCGTTTCCATCGGGTCAATCATGCCTTTGGTAGTGAGATGGGTGATTGCGTATTGCGTGCAGTCGCTGACACGCTGAAGGCGTTGTTCGCGCCCGAGTCACTGGCACGCTTGGCGGGGGATCAGTTCGTCGTGTTGTTGCATGCGGATCGGGTCGACGAGGCTATCGAGCGTATTCGCGACGCGATTGCCGGCACCAGCCTGATCCCGGAGCGGGCTTTGGGCGTGAGCCTGAGCATCGGGGTGGTGCCGTCATTGGCTGCCTATCACGGCGCGGAACCAGCCTTGCGCGATGCCATGATCGCCGTGGATGTCGCCTCGCGTGGCCGTCGCGGCGGTGTGTACCGCGTGGACAGCAATCACCACAATGCCGCCGCACAGCGATTGCGACTGGAAATGCACCTGCGCGCGGCGCTGGTTGCCAACGAGTTCGAGTTTCACTTGCAGCCAATCATGGCATTGCATGGCGCGCGCCTGGTTGGCGCCGAGGCGCTGCTGCGCTGGCGACACCCTGAGCACGGTGTGTTGCCACCTGCCAGGTTCCTTGACGTGCTCGAAGAGTCCGAACTCATTTGCGCGGTTCACGACCAGTTGCTGCCGGGGCTACTGCGGCGGCTGGCGCGTTGGCGGCAATTGCCGGAGTTTTCCGGTTTTGCGCTGCATATCAATCTGGCGTCGGTGCAATTGCGCTCGGCGCAGGGTGTTGATCATTTGCTCACGTTGTTTTCTGCCGCAGGATTGCCGCCATCGGCAGTCAATATCGAGATCACCGAAAATACCCTGCTCGATCAGGGCTCGGAAATCATTGCGCAACTGCATCATCTGGCGCGAGCGGGTGTGCCGCTGTCGATGGACGATTTTGGTACCGGTTTTGCCTCGATCAGCCATCTTGCCGAGTTGCCGCTGGCGTGCATGAAGATTGACCGCAGTTTCGTGTCGCGTATGGGTGAGGATGCACGTGCAACCAATCTGGTGCGGGTGCTGATCGACATGGCGATCGAACTGGGCCTGAGTGTGGTGGCCGAGGGTGTGGAAAGCGAGAATGAGTTGAACTTGCTGAGGGCACTGGGTTGCGGAATGGCGCAGGGCTACCTGCTGGGGCGGCCGCTACCGGTGGCAGAGTTCGAGCAGCGCTGGATTCGCGGGGCGTTCTTGGTTGGCACAAGCGGCACTGGCACATGAGCTTTATAGTTCGTTGGGTTGCATTACGGTCGCGCACAGGGTGCGCTCCTACAAAGAGCGGTGATCTGCCTCTGTAGGAGGCCACCCTGTGGCTGACGGTCGCAATGGGTTTCGCCAATTGCAAAAATCGCCAAGCAGTCTGTGGGCAACGCCAATCGGGGCTGAAACGGGCTGGGCTCGCAGCCGACCGACTGCAACAGGCATAATCAGGGTTTGTACTTGGTAAGCCGTATGCCGATCCTGCACGACGTTGATCCAATTGCCATCCATCTCGGGCCGGTATCAGTACACTGGTACGGGTTGATGTACCTGCTCGCCTTTGTGGTTGCCTCATGGCTGGGCACTCGGCGCGTCAATGCCGGGCGCTTTCCCGGGATCAATGCCAACGCCTACGGCGACCTGTTGTTCTACGGCATGCTGGGCGCGGTGCTCGGTGGGCGCATCGGTTACGTGCTGTTCTACGCGTTTGCCGATTTGCTGCGCGATCCGCTGATGCTGCTGCGCGTGTGGGAGGGCGGCATGAGTTTTCATGGCGGCCTGCTCGGTGTGATCGCGGCGGTGTGGCTGTGGTCGCGCGCGCATCGCATGCACCTGTTCGACACGCTTGATTTCGTCGCGCCGCTGGTGCCGCCCGGCCTGGGCTTTGGCCGTATCGGCAACTACATCGGCGGCGAACTGTGGGGCAAACCGACCGGCAGTTCGTACGGCGTGTTGTTCCCCAACAGCCCGGAATTGTCGGCCTACCCAATGGAGCAGTTGCGCGGCCTGCATGCCAGTGGCGCGCTCGATGGCTTCGCCCGTCACCCCTCGCAGTTGTATCAGGCGTTTCTGGAAGGGTTGGTGATGTTCGTGCTGCTGTATGGGTTCAGCCGCAAGGCACGGCATCGCTACGCCGTTTCCGGCCTGTTTGCGCTGCTGTATGGGTTGTTCCGGTTCGTGGTCGAGTTTGTTCGTGTTCCCGATGCGCAACTGGGCTACCTCGCGTTTGGCTGGCTGACCATGGGCCAGGTGTTGAGCTTGCCGTTGATTGGCGTCGGCCTGTTCTTGTTGTGGCGCTCGCACAGCGCGCCGTGTCTGCTTGAGCGTGGTGCGACCTCGCCATGAAGGCGTATCTCGACCTGCTGCAACAGGTGCTGGAAAACGGCAGCGAAAAGGAAGACCGCACCGGCACCGGCACCCGCTCGGTGTTTGGCTGGCAGATGCGCTTTGATCTGGCAGCCGGCTTTCCGCTGCTCACCACCAAAAAGTTGCATTTGCGCTCGATCATCCACGAGTTGCTGTGGTTTTTACGTGGCGACACCAATACCGCGTATCTGCGCGAGAACGGCGTCAGGATATGGGATGAATGGGCTGATGCCGACGGCGAGCTGGGCCCGGTGTACGGCAAGCAATGGCGACGTTGGGCCGGCGCGGACGGGCAAGAGATCGATCAGATGCGCTGGTTGATCGATGAGATCCAGCGCAACCCCGATTCGCGACGCTTGATCGTCAGTGCCTGGAACGTGGGTGAACTCGGGCAGATGGCCCTGCAGCCCTGCCATAGCCTGTTCCAGTTTTACGTGGCGCAGGGCCGTCTCAGTTGCCAGTTGTATCAACGCTCGGGCGATATCTTTCTCGGCGTTCCGTTCAACATTGCCAGCTACGCCCTGCTGACCCACATGGTGGCGCAGGTGTGCGGGCTGCAAGTGGGCGACTTTGTACACACGCTGGGCGATGCGCACCTGTACCGCAATCACTTTGTCCAGGCCCGGGAGCAACTCGCCCGCAGCCCACGCGCGATGCCACGCCTGCAATTGAACCCGGAAGTGACCGACCTGTTCGCATTTCGCTTCGAAGACATTCGCATCGAAGACTACGACCCGCATCCGGCAATCAAGGCACCAGTGGCGGTGTGAAGTGGCGGGTTTGCGAGAGCGAACGGCAGTCCGCAAAGAACGCAAAGCATGGCGGATTGCCAAGCAATTTCTGAAACTCTGCTTTTGATGGGTTTCGGTCGCTTCGCGACAGGGTTCGCTGCGCGAACTACGCCCTCGCTTCGCTCGGTCGCTACGCTTTACCCATCCTGCGAAGTGTGTGGAATCCCGCAGACCACCATCGCCAGCATCGAAAATGGGCACGGCAATCTTGGTGTCGAGCGCGCAAAGGCGGTATTTGTCAACGAAGTTGTCCGCTTAATCATGCAGCCAACCGCTCAGTTTCGGTCGCGGCTGGTGACTGTCGATCTGGATTGAGCCAGACCCTTTCGATGGGTGTCCCAGACTGCTCCCAGACTGCTGCCACCTTCACTTCGTGATGAGGCTACGGGCCGGCTTCGGCCAACACGTCCTCAGCTGGGATAGCCGTTACGGCTCCCGATCTGACCGGGCTTCGCGTCCCGAGCTTCGCGCTAATCGTTCGACATCAAATTGCATTTATCTCAAGCGGTGGAGTACTCTTTCGACATGCAAATTGCTTCAGGAACCATAGTTGGCGGCAAGGTCGTCGTAGATGGCCTCTCTCTGCCAGAGGGAACGGTCGTGACCGTCCTCGCTCGGGGTGACGAGATCGCCGTGCGACTTCCGCCACAACAGGAAGCCGAGCTTCTCGATGCTCTGGACGAGGCTGACCGCGAGGAAGGCATTTCTGCCGACGAACTGTTCGCACGGCTCCGCCGTTTCGGCTGATCTTGGCTCTCGTCGTCCGAATCAAGCCCCGCGCACAGCGGGAGATTGAACGGGCGGCGGAATGGTGGGCCGAATATCGGCCTGCCGACCTTGGAGCCGTTCGCAAGGATGTTGAAGCCGTCTTGGCCATACTCGTTGAAGAACCTGGTATTGGCACCAAGATTGATACCGCGCGATCCGACACGGTTCGCAGGCTGTATCTCACCCGAATTCGCTACTTCGTTTACTACCGCGTCCGCGGAGGATTTCTGGAGGTTGTCGCGTTCTGGCACTCTAGCCGTGAAGCAGGGCCGTCGCTATAACGCCGAACGCCTGAGTTAAGCCGCGCCGCGAAGCGGCGTCGGCTTTAACGAAATGTTAGCTTTCAAGCCATGCGCTCGTGACGTTGCGGTACTTGGCCAGAATATCTTCTCGGCCGGAGAGTCTTGGGTCGGATAGGAGTTCGTATGCCCGGTTCAGTGCCGCGCCGATCTCTTCTTTCTGAAGCTCTGCACAGAAGACAGTGAAGAAGTCATGAATATCAACAACCGCGAGATCAAATGGTAAGTCTTGAACAAAATCTATGAGCTTTGTTGCAGGACTCAATTCCGAATCGCCTCTTACCCCGGCGGCGAATATTACGTACTTTGGAAGGTTCGCATCACGGACCTTCTTTGCAAAATCGGACAGCCGATTTTTCCAGTCACTTCGGACCGTCACTTCGTAGGCCGCAACAAGTTCGTAGTCCCTGAATTCTTCAATGTCCCCTTTGGTACCGTCGAATTTGTCGGCCGCATGAGGATGGTGGGTTTGCACTCGGTTTCCAAATCGCTTTCGATGAGTTTCCAAGAATGCTGCAACCAAGAACTGTTGAATGTGACCCTCCGATGGAACGGCAAGCAGCGACTCACAGAGGCTCAGACTACGTGCATAGGACAGATACGAGCCCGGGAGAGGCGGAAGAGCCTGCGGAACAACTCGTGACGATTCAATTCTCCATGCCACATGGTGCAGCAGTCGCTTCTTTTCCTCGGCGTTTAGCGCAGCGAGACCCCCTATGTATGGAGAGAATCTGGCGTCTTGCGAAAGGTCGAACTGCTTCACTGCGCCCTTCCAGCCGAGATTCTCACCGAAGGCTGTTATGTTCTTGTGGAACGTGACATGGCGGAATGTCAGGGATGTGGCTAGCTTCTTGTCGCCGTATGTCCCGCGCACTCCTGTTGGCACGGCGCGGTGGTCCCAACTTTGATCGACAACGGAATAGGCGGTAAGGAATGCGCACGCCAACCGAACGCTTCCGCCATGCGATTCCACATGATCGTCAAATAGGGCGCGCGTAGCTGCCTTTGCTGGTGCCCCGAGGGTCTCGCCATCGACGATCCTATCTACAAGCTCTAACAGGAGGCTAACGGAGCGCTCAACATTTACATTCCTCACAGCGCAAGCTCACTCTGGCCGTTTAAATGGTCGAGGGCTGGAACTAGCAGGGGTAGCATGGAAGCTCGCCCATTGAGCTGAAAAAAGACCGATCTCCCGACCACAAAGGCGAGGTCCGGTGGCACAGCATCCCCAATTTGGGTGTACTGAGACGACTTGCGGCCCGCAAACCGCATTCCCACTGGGAACGTCTGCACAAGGGCACTTTCTTCTACGCTCATCCGCCTTGCTCCGGGCACTTCACCCTCACGCGGCTTTCCTCCTGCCTTCAAATGAGCGTGATACTCGGCTGCGACATTTTGCGTGTCGAACCAGTGAGTCTTGTAGCCGCCGGCGGATGCCAAAATCGTATGGCACGGCCCGCTTGGATCTATAGGGCGCCCGCCTCCGTTATAAACGTGGCCCGCGTATGGTGAGGGGCGAAGGTCAGGAAGGCGTGCAAACTTGACGGGGCAGTTTGGAGCCTCTCCGATGGGATCGGTGCCAATTACGTCATATGCAGACAGATGCTTGTTCTCAGTGCCTGGTCCGTGTGTTGCAGCTGGGAAACGTAGCTGCATGTTTCGAGACCCTAGAACGAATAGCCTCTTGCGCTTTTGAGGAATTCCGTAATCTGCAGAATTCAACACAGCCCAGTTTAGTCGAAATCCGCATGCCGACAGCTGCGATAGAGCCCAGTCAAAATATGGACGTGTTCGCTTCTGGATTAAACCAGGAACGTTCTCCATAATGAACGCAGAAGGTTGGCTTTCCTTTAGGCAGCGAATGAACTCTGGAATCATATCCCGCTTGTCTGCTTGAGCCTTACGAAGCCCACCGATTGAGAATGGTTGGCATGGCGGACCACCAACTACGATATCGGCAACGCCTCTGAATTTCTCAAATGAAACCTCACGCACATCCACGTTGTAGTGCGTTGCATCGGAATCGTGCGATGCGTACGTGTCCATCGCGTCTCGGTTCAACTCGACGTTTGCCAGTATCCGGTAGCCAGCTCGCTTAAGGCCAATGGAAAGTCCGCCAGGGCCAGAAAATAGATCAATGGTGTTCATGTGTAACTGCTCCGATCTTCTGGCAAGGGTGCCGAAAAAACTGACATTGAAAGCTAACGCCCGCGTAATAGGCGCGAGCTTGCGAGCGCCCTAATTAACGCGATTGTTATATGCTTACTCAATTTTTGTTTCTCGCTCAACGACTCTTGGAGAGTGCTTTTCTCTATGGGTCTTACCAAAGCCAAACATTAAAAAACAAACGACGAGAGCTGCCAATACCACGAATGCATGCACGCCAATAGTTAACCATTGGTATTTTGATACGCCAAGGGGGTTTAAAGATTTATAGGCGGAAAATATTATTAATGAAAGCCAAGAAAATACAACAAAGACACTAACCCACTGGTTTATTTTAGAAACAGAAACACTCAAAGGCCCAGTGACAAGTTTCTCTGCAATATTTATATGGCCGGGGCGCTCAAGCAGTGTTTTGTAAAGTGGGCCAGTCACATTATCCTCTAGGAGATCAAGGTGATTCTCCCAGTTTTCTTGCCAGTACTTGCTACCTCTACTTGAAAGAAACCATGCAAAAGTGAACACAAATCCGATACAAGAAACGATTAGAGACAAGAAGAATTTATTTGGCATATGTTCAGATGCAAGGATTGAAAAGTAACCCGCAAAGGCGACAGCTATTAACGCCCAGAAATAGGTTGCCCTTTTCCAATAGAGTTCAATCTCGAATTTTCTTATATCTGAAACTTGGGCAAAAGCGGCTTTCAGCAGTTCAGAGTCCTTTTTTCCAGTTTCAAATTTTTTGTCATAATTTTCTTGATTCATAGAGCGAACTCGATTTGCATATAACGTTTGAGCCCAGGCCGCGGCCCGTCAGGGCCGTCGCGCCTGCAGCGAATTGTTAGCTGCGGTCTTGCGCAGACTTGTCGATTACGCACGTGCGAACAAACTGCCGTCCAAGATCAGTCAAATTAAGTCTTATTTTCTCGACGTCAACCCGATGAGTTTCAATCTTTCGTAGATCTTCGAGAATAGCCTTTACCTCTGAGTGGTCCTCAATTTCCGTGTAGGGTTCATCCGCCTTTATGCGCGTCATCGGAGGAATCTCAACGAGCCCCAAGCGGATGAGGTTATCAAGATACGTAGAGGCCAAAGGTACATGCTCACACCCGGCTTTAAGGCCGATCAGTGAAAGATGGCGGTGGGGAACGCTGAAACCCCCGCCCTCTTTCATTATGAATTTTATATTCACAAGTGGTTGTGAACCAGAAGTTGCAAGGAATTTCATGATCCTTGCTTCATCAGGAGACATGTTTTTGATCATGTCCACAAAGCCGGGATGGGCCCGATAGGCAGTCGCCTTATCCATGGATGTTGCAAGCAAGTTCGCGTAGAGCTCAGCGAGGTCGGATTCCGCCCCGGTGTAGCGAAGTGCCTCGATTGCCGGAACTGCGACGTGCGGCTTGGGTTGTTGAACATCTTCCGGTGGTACGTTGTCTAGCTTTGTAGCTACACGCTCGCGAACAAAGTCACGTATCCGGTCAACACCCCAAACTAACCCTTCAACTGGTGCAAGTGCTGCGTTGACTGCCTTGGCAACTAGGTGAAGCGACTTACCTATTTCTTTCGCGGCGGGTTGGACTGCATCCTGATAGATAGGAACGGCCTTCGCGATCTCTGCAACGGCCTTCGCAGTTTCTCCGATGAGCCCGCTTTTCTCGTCATCTGACATCGCAGCAATTCTCCTCAGCAGCTAACGATCAGCGTTTATCTGGCGCGCCAGCATAGCAACAGACATGGCCCGGCGCACGGCGCGACAGATAAACCGCGTTGGACTGAACCGGTGCGGGTGTGTATCGGCGTGCTGACATTCTCTATGGGGAATTTAACAATCGACCTCTCGTAGCGCGACCAACGAGGCCAATCCAAGCAAAAATCTTGGTCGCTCCGACTCGACCAAGCGCCACGCGCGCAGACGACGATGTGCATTGACGACCATCTGCGCATCACCATGCCGCCGCCACATCGCTTTCGCCATTGATCCGCTCACCACCGCGATAGCGGTTTAGTTCAACTGGATTTAGTCCCCACATCCGGGGTGTTGCATCGTATGGTCCGGGTTGATCCTACACCGCATTGGGTCAATCTTCCACGGTTGACCAACCACTTGGCTGGCGGTGGAAGATCACAAGCCCACCCGATCACGTCGTGCAACACAGCGGCTTCGGGGGCGTAATGGGTTGCGCCGGTGAAAACGCGGGCGTAACAGGGCCTGCGTATTGCGGACAACATCGCCGCTTGTCGGGCGAATTGCGCCGCCAACGGCCTGCGCGAGTAATGCGTTAACCACGCCCACCACGCAACGCGGCATCCAGTGCCGCCAGTCGTTCGGGGGTGCCGATGTCGGCCCAGCGGCCGTTGAAATATTCGCCGCTGACCTGGTTGCGCGCCATTGCGGCGCGCAGCAGTGGTGCGAGGCGGAACGTGGGTGGTGTAGTGTCGGCGCCGGTGCTGCCGGCGACATCGCGTTGCCAGTGCGCGAACAGTTGAGGGTGATAGACGCCGATGCCGCTGTAGGTGAGCAGGGATTCGCCACTGGAATGCAGCAAGCCATCATCGCCGAGCGCGAAGTCGCCGTGGGCGCTGTGTGCGGGCGGGTCGACCATCAGCAGATGGGCGAGGCTTTGCGGTGCACTCGGCAGCGCGCTGAAATCGACATCGCAATAGACATCGCCGTTGACCACCAGGAAAGCGGCGTCGCCGAGCAGGGGCAGGGCGTGCAACAGGCCGCCACCGGTTTCCAGCGGTTCGGCGCCTTCGTGCGACCAGGTGATGCGAACACCCCATGCCGAGCCGTCGCCCAGCGCGTCGTGCAGGCGCGATGCCAGCCACGCGGTGTTGATGATGATGTCGCGTATGCCGGCGGCAGCGAGATTTTGTAGATGCCACACAATCAGCGGTTTGCCGCCAACGGCCAGCAAGGGTTTGGGCGTGTGCTCGGTCAGTGGGCGCATGCGCTCGCCTTTGCCGGCGGCGAAGATCAGCGCTTTCATGCGGCGTCGTTGACGTGGCTGAGGTCACGCCCGCCGATGGCGCGCTCCAGCAGCGTGATCAGCGGTGCGGTGGCATCGTATTGCCGGCCCACGTCGCGGGCGTAGCGCCACACCAGTGGCAGGTCGTCGAGGTAGGCGCGCTTGCCGTCGCGATACCACAGCCGGCAGAAGATGCCGAGCACTTTGAGATGCCGTTGCAGGCCCATCAGGTCGAACCAGCGACGGAAGGTGGCGCCATTGACGTCGGTGAGGCCGGCGGCCTGCGCGCGCTGCCGGTAGGCCTCCACCCATGCGTAAACACGTTGTTCCGGCCAGGCGATGTAACAGTCGCGCAGCAGCGAGACCAGGTCGTAGCTGATCGGGCCACGCACCGCATCCTGAAAATCGATGATCCCCGGGTCGTTGCCGCTGCCGATCATCAGGTTGCGCGAATGAAAATCGCGGTGTACGAATACCTGTGGCTGCGCGGCAGCGTTGCCCAGCAAGGCACGAAACGCGCTCTCGATGATGTCCCAGTCTTCGCATTCCGGCGTCACGCCGAGGTGCCGTTGCAGGAACCAGGTCGGCATCAATTCCATCTCGCTGACCAGCCGCGGTTCGTCGTAATGCGGCAGGCCCGTCGCATCGGCACGGGTCTGCATGACCAGCAGGGCATCGAGCGCATTGCCATACAAGGCATCGACACTGTGGGCGTTCAGCGCCGGCAACATCAGTGCGTTGCCCAGATCGCTCATCAACACGAAACCGTGTTCGGCATCGGCGTGGCGCACCTGCGGCACATGCAGCCCGACGGCGGACAGGCGTGCGGCCACGTCCAGCCACGGCCGGATGTCTTCCTGCGCCGGCGGTGCGTCCATCACGATCCAGGGCGTTTCACCATCGCGTACCCGCCAATAGCTGCGAAAGCTGGCGTCGGCCGAGGCTGGCTCCAGCACGGCGTCGGGCTGGTTCAGGGCGGTACGGGCCCATTGGCTGCGGGCGAGTTGGCGGTCGGCAATGTTCATCGGGGGCATGAAGGGCGGTAAAGCCACACTGTAAACTGTGCGTCCTCGCGTGCGAAGCGCGCTTTGATGTTGGGGTAGCCCTTGAACGCCGCAGTGCCCGGTCTCATTCCCGTCATTTTGTCCGGTGGTTCCGGCACCCGGCTGTGGCCGCTGTCGCGCGAGGCGCATCCCAAGCAGTTTCTGCCGTTGCTGGGCGAGCACTCGTTGCTGCAATCCACCTGGTTGCGGGTGCAGGGCCTGAATGCGCAAGCGCCGCTGGTGGTGAGCAACGAGACGCACCGCTTCATGGTGGCCGAGCAACTGCGCGAGCTGGGCTGCCAGCCGGCGGCCATCGTGCTGGAACCGGTGGGCCGCAACACCGCGCCGGCAATTGCGGCGGCGGCGTTGCTGGCGATGGCGAATGGCGAGGATCCGTTGCTGTTGGTGTTGCCATCGGATCATGTGATTGCCGATGACGCCGGTTTTCGTGCTGCGGTGCAGGCGGCCACGGCGGCGGCGGCGAGCGGACGGTTGGTCACCTTCGGGGTGGTGCCGAGCGGGCCAGAAACCGGCTATGGCTACATTCGTGCGGATGCAGTCGCCGATGCCGCAGGGGTGCGCGCGGTGCGCGCGTTCGTGGAAAAGCCCGATCTTGTCACCGCCGAAGCGTATCTGGCGCAGGGCGGATATTTCTGGAACAGCGGCATGTTCTTGCTGCGCGCCTCGTGTTTCATTGCCGAGCTGCAATGCTTCGCGCCAGACATGCTGGCGGCTTGCCGGCAGGCGGTGGCCACGGCTCGCCACGATGTCGATTTTGTGCGGCTGGGCGCCGAAGCATTTCGTGATTGCCCGGCCGACTCGATCGATTACGCGGTGATGGAGAAAACCGATGCCGCCGCCGTGTTGCCGATCGATGTCGGCTGGAACGATGTCGGCTCGTGGGCGGCGTTGTGGTCGGTGGCCGATCAGGATGGTTGTGGCAACGCCCATCATGGCGATGTGATTGCGCGCGATTGCCGCAACACCTTGGCCTGGGGCGATCATCGGCTGGTCACGCTGATCGGCCTCGATGATGTGGTGGTGGTGGACACCGCCGACGCGCTGCTGGTGGCGCATCGCGACAAGGTGCAGGAAGTGAAGGACATCGTGGCCACGCTCAAGCAGGCACAGCGGCCCGAGGCCGGCATCCACCGCAAGGTGTATCGGCCGTGGGGCAGCTACGATGCGGTGGACAGCGGCGCACGCTTTCAGGTCAAGCGGATCAGCGTCAAGCCCGGCGCCGCGCTCAGTCTGCAACTGCATCATCACCGCGCCGAGCATTGGGTGGTGGTCAGTGGCCGCGCCCGTGTCACCCGCGGTGAAGACCTGCTGGTGCTGGAAGCCAACCAGTCCACCTATATTCCGGTCGGGGTGAAACATCGCCTGGAGAATATCGGCGCTGGCCCGCTGGAATTGATCGAAGTGCAATCCGGTGATTATCTGGGCGAGGACGACATCGTGCGGTTCGAGGATGTGTATGGGCGAATGGGGTCGTAGTACAGGTCGCCCACAGGGTGGGCTCCTACAAATGCGCCTTGAAGCAGCCCTGTAGGAGCCCACCCTGTGGGCGACACGTGGCGCGATACCGCGACATGACGGTTTGCCTCGCGACAGCACTCGCCACGCAGCACAGGGGTGTGCAAGTGCTGCGGGCTACCAACTCTGAAAAATCAATGCCGAGTTGGTACCACCAAACCCGAACGAATTGCTCAGCACCCGGCGCACCCGTTTGTCGCGTGCCGCGTGTGGCACGAAATCCAGATCGCAGCCGTCATCGGGCTGATCGAGGTTGATCGTCGGCGGCAGCACTTGGCGGCACAGGGCAAGCACCGAAAACACCGCCTCCAGCGCGCCCGATGCGCCCAGCAGGTGGCCGGTCATCGATTTGGTTGAGCTCACCGGCGTGTGTCTGGCGTGGTGGCCGAACACCGCCTTGAGACCAGCCACTTCGGCCAGATCACCCACCGGTGTCGAGGTGCCGTGGGCGTTGACGTAGTCGATGGCTTCGGCCGGCAGGTGGGCATCGCACAGTGCCATGCGCATCGCCCTCGCTGCTCCGTCGCCGTCGTTGCTGGGCGAGGTGATGTGGTGGGCGTCCGAGCTCAGGCCGAATCCCACCAGTTCGGCATAGATGCGGGCACCGCGCCGGCGCGCGTGCGCTTCGGATTCCAGGATCAGCACCGCGCCGCCGTCGCCGAGTACGAAGCCGTCGCGGTTGCGGTTCCAGGGCCGTGACGCGCGGCCGGGGTCATCGTTGCGCTGCGACAGCGCCCGCATCGCGGCGTGCGCGGCAATCGTCAACGGTGTCGCCACTTTTTCGGCGCCGCCCACCACCATCACGTCGGCGATGCCGGCGTTGATCATCATCCGCGCCAGGCCGATGGCGTGTGAGGATGCGGCACAGGCGGTGGCCTGACAGATACTCGGCCCACGCAGACCAAGCGCAATCGAGACATTGCCGGCGGTCATGTTGGGCAGGATGCCGGCGACGAAAAATGGCGACAGGCGTCGGCCGTGGACGCGGTCGATCACGCTGCGCTCGAGCCACTCGATGCCGCCGATGGCGGTTCCCCATGCCACCCCGGCGCGATCCGGATTCCAGTGCTCGCGCACGGCTTCGTGATCCAGCCCGGCGTCAGCCCACGCCATCTGCGCGGCGGCCAGCCCGTACACCACCCCGGCGTCCACCCGCCGCATCTCCTTGGGGTCGATCCACGGCGCGGGATCAAATCCGGGCACGGTGCCGCCGATCTTCACCGCGACATCGTCGAACTCGGCGCCATGCAATGGACGAATGCCGCTGCGGCCATTGATGATGGCATCCCAGACCGGCTCCAGCCCGACGCCGACCCCACACAACGCACCGAGACCGGTGATCACGGTGCGTTGCGGGCCGGTTGCTGCCGAGCTTCGCGGTGCGTGCGCGCTCATGGCGAAACCGCCTGCGGCGACGCGCTGGCGGCGAGGATCGTCTGGATTGCAGCGGGGAAGGGCGCGGGGCGAAAGGTGCCGGCATCAAGGCAGGCCAAGGTGATCTCGGCGCTCACCAGCAGGCTCGCGTCGTGTTGCTGCCGAAGCTCCTGACGCAGCACCGCACTGACCTTGCGTGTGCGCAGAATTTCGACACTGGCCCAGCACAGGTCGTCGAGCCGGGCCGGGCGGTCGAGCTCGAATGCCATGCGCCGGACCACGATCAGCGCACCGAGCGATTCGGCGAGGCCGCTCTGGTCGATGCCATGCTGGCGCAGCCAGTCGCTGCGGGCGCGCTCGAAGAAGCGGGCGTAGTTGGCGTGGTAGACCACGCCGCTGGCATCGGTATCTTCCCAGTAGATGCGCACGGGAATCTGGAACAGCACGGGGGCGGGCATCGGTGTCGCGCTCCTCTTGGTGAGAGCGGAAATTCGACTGTGGACACGGATCAGAATTTCCGACGACGACCACCCGGCAATACCCTGCCACAAGATAGCTGAAATTGATGACAATTCCCGGATCAGCGTAGCGTTGACATCGGCCAGTGCGGCGGTGATCCCCACAGCGGTGTCGCAACACCGTCGATGGTGCGGCGCAGATCGTGGCGATCCAGCCACGGCGCCAGCATCTGGATCAGATCGATGGTGTATTGGCGGACGACGCGCCCGGCCGGCAACATCGCCCACGCGGTGCAGTCTGGCAGCGCCGCGGGCGCCGGCAGCACACGAAACGCGTGGTGATCTTCCGGCAGCAGCCCCATTTCCGCCAGTATCCCGATACCAAGGCCGGCGCGAACATAGGTCTTGATCAGGTCGGCATCGCGCGCGGTGACCGCTATCTCCGGGCGCAGCGCTTCGGCGGCGAATGCCTGGCACAAGGATGACTGGGCGTGCCGTGAGGATTCGTAACTGACCAGTGGATAGCGGGCCAGTTCGGCCAGGCTGGGTGCGCCCAGGCTTGCAGCCAGCGGATGATCGAGTGGCACCAGTACCTTGCGCGACCAGCGAAACAACGGAATGGCCAACCCGACATCGGGCGCTGCCCCGACGCTGGAGAGCAAGCCAAGATCAGTCGTGCAATCGCGCAGGCGTTGCATCACCTCGACATCACCGGCCGGCTCCAGACGCAACTGCACGCCAGGGAAATTGCGCCGCAGTTCCGCCACCGCCGGTGGCAGGATGAAGCGGGCCTGGGTGTGGGTGCTGACAATGCTGAGTGTGCCGGACGCATCGCCACGCTGGTTGGCGGCATGGGCGCGGATGTTTTCGGCCTCGGCCAGCAAGCGTCGCGAGCGTTCGACGATTTCGACGCCATCGGGCGTCAGCGCTTCCAGGCTGCGGCCACGGCGCGAAAACAGCGGGGTGCCGAGCTCGGCTTCGAGTTGCTTGAGTTGCTTGGACAAGCCCGACTGGGTGGCGTGAACGCGTCCCGCAGCGACGGTAATGTTCAAGCCGGCATCGACGATGGCTACGAGTTGGCGAAGCTGGGTGAGGGTCATGGCATGACGTCCGTTGCGGGAGAGGCGAGCAGACCGGATTTGCGTGGTGACGAGACGACAGCAAGGTGCCATCGGCAGGGGTAAGGGTGTAGCCATTGATACCTGGCCATACTGCGCTGCAACAATTGCATAAAGGTATGGTAACGGCAACAGGCAGGCCGTGATGCGGCTATCATCAAAGCATGTCAGCCCTACCGCCCCGACCGGCTAACCGCGAGCACAGACCATGATTTACGACAGCATTCTCGACACCATCGGCAACACTCCGGTCGTGCGCCTGAACCGTATCGCGCCCGCGCACGTCAGCGTGTACGTCAAGGTGGAAGCGTTCAACCCTGGCGGTTCGGTGAAGGATCGCCTGGCGTTGGCGGTGATCCTCGATGCCGAAGCGCGCGGGGTGCTCAAGCCCGGGCAGACTGTGATCGAGGCGACCTCGGGCAATACCGGGGTGGCGCTGGCGATGGTCTGCGCGGCACGCGGTTATCCGTTCGTGGCGGTGATGAGCGAAACCTTTTCGATCGAGCGGCGCAAGCTGATGCGTGCCTACGGCGCCAAGGTGATCCTGACCCCTGCTGCGGCGCGTGGCAGCGGCATGGTGGCCCGCGCACGTGAGCTGGCCGCACAGCATGGCTGGTTTCTGACCGAGCAGTTCGACAACCCCGCCAACCCGGCCTATCACCGCAACACCACCGCCGCTGAAATCCTGCGCGATTTCGCTGGCAAGCCGCTGGATTATTTCATCAGTGGCTGGGGTACCGGCGGCACCCTGACCGGTGTCGGTGAAGTGTTGCGGGTGGCGCGGCCGCAAACCCGCATCATTGCCTGCGAACCGGCCGGCGCGGCACTGCTGGCCGGCAACGAGTGGCAGCCGCACAAGATACAGGGCTGGACGCCTGACTTCGTGCCCAGTGTGCTCAACCGCGAGGTGCTCGATGAGGTGTTGCTGATCGACGATGTGCTGGCCCGCGACAGCGCGCGCCGGCTCGCCGCCGAGGAAGGCATCTTCGTCGGCATTTCCGCTGGTGCCACCGCCGCCGCCGCGTTGCAGGTGGCGGTGAAGGCAGCGCCGGGGTCGGTGCTGCTGGCGATGTTGCCCGATACCGGCGAGCGTTACCTGAGCACGTTCCTGTTCGAGGGTGTCAACGAAGGCTCCGATGACGCGTGGTTGGCGGCGTTGTAGGTCGTAGCCCGGGTTAGGTGTAGCCCGGGTTAGGCCGCAGGCCGGCCGCTCTTGTGCATCCATGCACCCGCGGCACTTGCACATCCATGTGCATCGTAACCCGGGACCGCCGCAAACAATTATCGTCGCGTCACAAAGCGTGGCAATGCGTGACTTCACTGCTTGCAACGCCGTGATTGAGCCCGCGCGAAAGCGACTATGTTGCGGTCCCGGGTTACGCGCTACGCGCTAACCCGGGCTACGACAACCGCACAACCGCATCAACGTTGGTCCCGGGTTTCGGCCTGTGGCCTCAACCCGGGCTACTCGCTGCGTTACCATTCACCCATCGAACCCTGCCAGGCTGCCGTGATCGCTCATTCGCTATCCCATCTCGACCGCCTCGAAGCCGAGAGCATCCACATCCTGCGCGAGGTGGCGGCCGAGTTTCGCAAGCCGGTGATGCTGTATTCGATCGGCAAGGACAGCTCGGTGCTGCTGCACCTGCTGCGCAAGGCGTTCTTTCCGGCGCCGCCACCGATTCCGCTATTGCATATCGATACCGGCTGGAAATTCCGCGAGATGTACGCGTTCCGTGATGCGGTGCCGGCACGCTATGGCGTTGATCTCAAAGTGCATGTCAATGCCTTGGGGCAGGCGCAGGGCATCGGTCCGATCAGCCACGGCGCCAGTGTTCACACCGATGTGATGAAGACCCAGGCCTTGCGTCAGGCGCTGGATGCCGGCGGATTTGACGCAGCGATTGGCGGCGCCCGCCGCGACGAGGAAAAGAGCCGCGCCAAGGAGCGCGTATTCAGTTTCCGCAACGCGCGCCATGTCTGGGATCCGAAAAACCAGCGCCCGGAATTGTGGAGCCTGTACAACGCACGCATCGCGCCCGGCGAAAGCGTGCGCGTGTTTCCGATTTCCAACTGGACCGAGCTCGACGTGTGGCTGTACATCTACCGCGAGCGCATCCCGGTGGTGCCGCTGTATTTCGCTGCACTGCGGCCGGTGGTGGAGCGCGACGGCGCGCTGATCATGCGCGATGACGAACGCCTGCCGCTGCACCCCGGCGAAGAGCCACAACTGCGCAAGGTGCGTTTTCGCACGCTCGGCTGCTATCCGCTCACCGGCGCGATTGAATCCGACGCCGATACCCTGGAAGCGATCATCGCCGAGATGCTGGTGGCGCGCAGTTCCGAGCGCCAGGGCCGGGTGATCGATCACGACCCGACCGAGTCGATGGAAAAGAAAAAGCGCGAGGGTTATTTCTGATGAGCACGCGCAGCGACAGCGAGATCGCCGCCTACCTGCAACAGCACGAGCAAAAGCCGCTGCTGCGTTTCATCACCTGCGGCTCGGTGGACGACGGCAAGAGCACCCTGATCGGGCGGCTGCTGTTCGATGCCAAGCGCCTGTTCGACGATCAGCTTGCGGCGCTGGCCAGCGACAGCCGCCGCCACGGCACCCAGGGAGAGGCGCTGGATTACGCGCTGTTGCTCGATGGCCTTGCTGCCGAGCGCGAGCAGGGCATCACCATCGATGTCGCCTACCGTTTCTTTGATACCGACCGCCGCAAGTTCATCGTTGCCGATTGCCCGGGCCATGAGCAGTACACCCGTAACATGGCCACTGGCGCCTCCACCGCCGACCTGGCGGTGGTGCTGGTGGATGCGCGCAAGGGCCTGCTGACGCAGACCCGCCGGCACAGTTACATTTGCGCGTTGCTCGGCATCCGCCATGTGCTGCTGGCGGTGAACAAGATGGATCTGGTTGGCTACGGTGAAACCGTATTCACCGGCATCGCCGATGGCTACCGCGCGCTGGCCAGCGAGTTGGGTATCGCCAACGTGCAATGCATTCCGGTGTCGGCACTGGCCGGCGACAACATCACCAGTGCTTCGACCACGATGCCGTGGTATCGCGGCCCCAGCGTGCTGGCACATCTGGAATCGGTGGAACTCGTTGCCGATACCAGCACCGCATTGCGGCTGCCGGTGCAGTGGGTGTGTCGCCCCGATCCGCATTTTCGTGGTTTCGCTGGCACCATTGCCGGTGGTCGGGTGGCAACCGGCGATGCGGTGCGCATCCTGCCGTCCGGGCAGACCAGCACGGTGGCGCGCATCGTCAGCGCCGATGGCGACCTGCCGCATGCAGTGGCTGGGCAGGCGATCACCCTGGTGTTGAGCGACGAGCGCGATGTCAGCCGCGGCGATGTGATTGCCGCTGCTGGCGATGCGCCGCCGGTGGCCGATCAATTTCAGGTACACGTGTTGTGGATGGACAATGCCGCGCTGTTGCCGGGGCGACCGTATCTGCTCAAGATCGGCAGCCGCAGCGTGACTGCGCAAATCACCGAAATCCGTCATCGTATCGACGTCAACACGCAAGAAGCGATGGCCGCCAAGCGGCTGGAACTCAACGAAGTAGGGCTGTGCAATCTCAGCCTCGATGAGCCGATCGCGTTCGAGCCCTATGCGCGCAATCACACGCTTGGCGGTTTTATCCTGATCGACCGCCACAGCCATGCCACCGTTGCCGCCGGCACCATCGATTTCGCCCTGCACCGCGCCAGCAATGTGCATTGGCAGCACCTCGACGTGGATCGCGCTGCGCGTGCCCGGATCAAGGGGCAGAGCCCGCGCTGTGCGTGGTTCACCGGGCTCTCGGGTTCCGGCAAATCAACCATCGCCAATGCGGTGGACCGGCAATTGCTGGCGATGGGTTATCACACCTATCTGCTTGATGGCGACAATGTGCGCCATGGCCTCAATCGCGACCTGGGTTTTACCGACGAGGACCGGGTCGAGAACATCCGCCGCGTGGCGGAAGTGGCGCGGTTGATGACCGACGCCGGGCTGATCGTGCTGGTCAGCTTCATCTCGCCATTCCGCGAGGAGCGGCAGATGGCGCGTGAGTTGTTCGCGTCCGGCGATTTCATCGAGGCGTTTGTCGATACGCCGCTGGAAGTGTGCGAACAGCGCGATGTAAAGGGGCTGTACCGCAAGGCGCGTGCCGGCGAGATTCCGCATTTCACCGGCATCAGTTCACCTTACGAAGTGCCCGAAGCCGCCGAGTTGCACCTGCTCACCGCAGACGCAACGATCGATGCGCTGGCGCAGCAGGTGGTGGCACGTTTGCTGGCGTAGGTCGCGCCATCAATTGTGGGTTGGCATTTTGATCGCCCACAGGGTGGGCTCCTACAGCGGCACGGCTCCGCTTTTCGGTGGGAGCGGGCCTTGCCCGCGAAGCTTCTGCAACGTTGTTCGCCGGCAGGCCGGCTCCCACAAAGGCACTCACTGGCACCAGCGGGCAACACCGTTGCTCCTACAGGGCAACGTCGAGGCGCTGTTGTAGGAGCGCACCCTGTGCGCGACCGTGATCTGTCAACCGGGGCGCGCTGGTCGCCCACACAGGGCTCCTACAAAAAAGCGTTGATCGGTCCCTGTTCAGCGCTCAACAACAGCCGTGATCGCCGAACTGCGCATGGCCGTCGCGATCCACTGCCACGCCACGGGTGAGGCCGTGCTGGCTCGCCACGCAATGCGCCGCCAGCACATGCGCAACACTGGCGGTGACCCGCTTGCCGGTGGGGATGTGCAGAAACTCGTTGGGCCCGTGCGCGTTGGAATGCGGGCCGAGCACGCCGGTGATCATGAACTGCGCGCCCGGGAACTTGGCACCGAGCATGCCCATGAACGGGATCGAGCCGCCTTCGCCCATGTACACCGCGCTCTTGCCAAAGCACTGCTGTGATGCGTTTTCGATTGCGGCACTGAGCCAGTCTGCCATCGGCGGTGCATTCCAGCCGCTCGAGGATTTTTCCAGTTTCAGGGTTACCTTGGCACCATACGGCGGGTCGCTGAGCAGGCACTCGCGCAGCACCTCGCCGGCACGCTCGCCATCGAGCGTCGGCGGCAGCCGCAGGCTCAGCTTCACTGCCGTCTGTGGGCGCAGCACGTTGCCTGCCGATGACAGTGGCGGCAAGCCATCGGCACCGGTGATCGACAAGGCCGGGCGCCAGGTGCGGTTGAGCACCAGCTCGGTGACGTCTTCATGCATTGGCCGCATACCCGCCAGCAGCGGAAACTTGTCGTATACCGCGGTGCCCAGCACCTGCGCACAGACCTGTGCCTGTTGCAGCCGATCGGCCGGTACTTCGGCTTGCAGCGCATCCACCCGTACGCGGCCGCTGGTTTCATCCTCAAGCCGTGACAGCAAGGTGCGCAGGATGCGAAAGCTCGACGCCACCACCCCGGAGGCATCGCCCGAATGCACGCCTTCTTCCAGCACATTCACCGTGAGATCGCCGCCGCACATGCCGCGTAGCGAGGTGGTACACCACAGTTGGTCGTAGTTGCCGCAGCCCGAATCCAGGCACACCACCAGCGACGGTTTGCCGATGCGTTCGGCCAGCAGATCGACGTAGTAGGGCAGATCGTAGCTGCCCGACTCCTCGCAGGCTTCAATCACCACCACGCAGCGCGCATGCGCCACGCCCTGCGCCTGCAAGGCACGGATTGCAGCGAGGCTGCCGAAAATGGCGTAACCATCGTCGGCACCACCACGGCCGTAAAGCTTGTCGCCGCGCAACACCGGCAGCCATGGGCCGAGGCCGTCGGACCAGCCGGTCATTTCCGGTTGTTTGTCCAGATGCCCGTAGAGCAGCACGCAATCGGCATCACTGCCACCCGCGAACGCCGGCACTTCGATGAAGATCAGCGGTGTGCGATCAGGCAACTGCACCACCTCGATCTGCATGCCGGCAATCGGCTGTTGTTGCGCCCAGCGCACCATCAGCTTGACTGCATCGTCCATGTAGCCGTGCTGCACCCAGTTGGCATCGAACATCGGCGACTTGTTGGGGATGCGGATGTATTCCACCAGATTGGGCACGATCTCTTCATCCCATTGCTGGTCGATTTCCCGTTGCACTGTGTTGCTGTCCATTGGCTTTATCCGCATCGGTGAAACGCCAATTCTACCAGTCACACCAAGAAGGCGCCTTGGAACGCAAGATGCTCACATGTAAGCATTTGCTGACAACGCGTTCGGTTTCGGGCTGACCTGCGAATACGACAAATGGCGATACCACTGCCGTGCGCGACGCGGCAATCTGTCCACACCGCCGGCAACGTGTCGGCGGCAAGCAAACAACCAATCAGGAGAAAACCCATGAAGTCGATCGCCATCCTCGCCAAGTCACTGCTGCTTTCACTCGTGCTTACTGCCAGCGCGTTCGCTGCCGACAAGGTCAATATCAACACCGCCGACGCCACCGCGATTGCCGACACCCTGACCGGGGTCGGCCCATCCAAGGCCGATGCCATCGTTGCCTATCGCAAAGCCAATGGCGCGTTCAAGAGCGCCGATCAACTGGCCTCGGTCAAGGGCATTGGCCTGAAGCTGGTCGAGAAGAACCGTGATCGCATCGTGGTGGGTGCCGCAGCGCCAGGCAAAGCGGCGAACTGAGATCAGTCGCCGTGCGTTGAATCCGGGCCGGCGCACGTCGGCCCGGATGCGTTGGATACGATGCGCGGGATAGCCGTCGCCCACCGGGCACCTGAAAAGAGCCCACGCTTCGCTCGCCGCATCTGTCGCCCACAGGGTGGGCTCCCACAATAAAGCGTGACGACATCCGCTTGTAGGAGCCCACCCTGTGGGCAACCAGATATCGCCTCGCAGGGCAGTCATCGCCCAGAAGGTACCCCACTCCCGAACCCCGTCCGATTCCGGCTACACTCGCAAAACTTTTGCGAGCCCGCCATGATCCTGACCCCCCATCGAGTTGCACCCTCCACCATTCCAGGCGCCGGCAAGGGCCTGTTTATCGATGCGCCGGTCGCGGCCGGCCGCATCATCGTGGCCCCCGACGCGATCAATCGCGTGTATCACTGGGATGAAGTGCTCGCGCAACCGGATATCGACGCCGCGCTGGCGTCTTCGGTGCGCTGGTTCGAGGATCGCTACACCATCACCCCGGAGTGGCCGGATGAGTGCTACATCAACCACTCGTTCGCATCGACTGGTTTGTGGCACCTGGGCTTCGTGTTTGCCGCGCGTGACCTTAATGCCGGCGAGGAGGTGACGGTGGATTATCGCCATCTGTTGCGCGAGGGCGAATACGAAGGGTTCGCCGATGCGCTGACCGGGCAGCCGATCATCGGCTACAGTTGGCAGCAGTCGCTGGCCACCTCCACGGCGCAACTGGCCGATTTGCTGCAAGACGCAAACCACGCGCCGACCGCCGGGACGCGCACGTCAACAAGGTAAGTCATGAAGGTTGTCGTACTCCCCGCGCACCACTACCGCCGCGAACGCTGGCGCAATGGTGCCGGCTGGACCCGCGAGATCGTGCGTCTGCGCGCTGTCGGCGAAGGCGGGTGGCTACCGGTTGCCGACGATGCGAGCGGCGACGACTGGGATGCGCGCTTGTCGATTGCCGAGATCGACAAGGATTGCGCGTTCTCGGCGTTTCCCGGGATCGATCGCGAGCTGGTGCTGTTGCGTGGTGACGGAATCGAGCTCACCTTCGCCGACGGTCGGGTGGCGGTGGTTGACCCGCCGCATGGGCGCATCCGATTTGCCGGTGCCGATGCACCGCGCTGTCATTTGAGCTACGGCCCCACCCACGACTTTAATCTGATGTGGCGGCCGCAACGGGTGGAGGCCCAGTTGCTGCATCGGCCACTGGTGGGGGCGATGGTGTTTTTCGCTGGTGCCGGCGTCACCTGGGTGGCGCATCTGATTTCAGGCCGAGCCCAGTTCAAGGATCGCGCCGACCTGGCGCCGTTGCAGGCAGGGGATAGCGCGTTGATCGGTGCCGGCGATGCGCAGCGCCTGCGGGTGATAGTCGATGGCGGTGGTGAACTGTTGCTGGTAAGGCTGTCGCCACTGGCTCAGGATTGATCGTCGCGGGTATAGATCACGCCATCTTCGACTTTCACCGGGAACGGCCGCACCGGACTGTACGCCGGTGCGCACAGCGCGTTGCCGGTACGCACGTCAAAGCGCGCATCGTGCAGGCTGCAGGTGATCTCATGGCCGTGCAGTTCACCGGCACTGAGCTCGAAATCCTGATGGCTGCAACGATCCTCCAGCGCATACAGATCGCCATCGACATTGCACACTAGAATCGGGGTGTCGCCGTCCCAGGCGACGGCGGTTTCACCCGGCAACAGTTCGGCGGTGGTACAGACGCGGATCCAGTTGGGCATTCGGTTCTCTTGAGGTTTCTGTAGGAGCCCTGCCGGACTAGATCTGACAGGGTTCTTGCAAAGAAGCCACGATGCTCCTCTGTAGGAGCCCACCCTGTGGGCGACCCAATAACGCGTTGATTGCGAATTGGCGGTCGCGCACAGGGTGGGCTCCTACAGGGATTTTTCCAGCACTTCAAAGCGCAGGTCATCGCGTCGGGGAATGCCAAAACGTGCATCGCCGTAGGGGAACGGCTTGATGATGCCGGTGCGGCGGTAGCCGCAGCGCTGGTACCAGGCAATCAGTTCGTCGCGCACGTCGATCACGGTCATCCGCATGGTTGACTGTTGCCATTCATCGCGCGCCACCCGCTCGGCTTCGGCGAGCACCTGGCGGCCGATACCGGCGCCTTGCGCGCCCGGACTCACCGAGAACATGCCGAAATAACCGGCGCCGTCGTCAACGGCGACATGGGCGCTGGCGATCAGTGCGCCATCGCGCTCGGCGATCACGATGCGGCTGCGCGCGCGCGTGATGCAATCGCCCACGGCCTGTGCATCGATGCGCTGGCCATCGAGCAGGTCGGCTTCGGTGGTCCAGCCGGCACGGCTGGATTCACCGCGATAGGCGGATTGGGTCAGCGCGACGATAGCCGGAATATCGGCAGCGGTGGCGGCACGAAAGTGCAGTCGGGCGAGTTCGGTCATTGGACAACTATGCCAGCAACTTGCGCAGCTTTTCGATGCCATCGGCCAATGCGTCGATTTCGGCCTCGGTGTTGAAAAACGCCAGCGAGGCGCGGCAGGTGGCGCTGACGCCAAGCCATGCCATCAGCGGGTGCGCGCAGTGCTGGCCCGAGCGCACCGCGATGCCTTCCAGATCGAGCAAGGTGGCCAGATCATGCGCGTGCGCGCCGTCCACCGCGAACGAAATCACCGCCGCCTTGTCGCGGGCATTGCCGAAGATGCGAAGGCCCGGTATCGCGGTGAGGCGGTCATTGGCATAGGCCAGCAAGGCCTGTTCGCGGGCGTGGATATTGGCCATGCCGAGCGCGCCGAGATAATCGACCGCAGCGCCAAGGCCAACCACGCCGGCGATATTGGGGGTGCCAGCTTCGAACTTGTGCGGGGGATCGTTGAACACCGTGCCTTCAAAACGCACTTCCTTGATCATCTCGCCGCCGCCGAGGAACGGCGGCATCGCGGCCAGGTGTTCGGCGCGTGCCCATAGCGCGCCGGTGCCGGTGGGGCCGAGCATCTTGTGGCCGGTGAAGGCGTAAAAATCGCAGCCGATGGCGGCGACATCCACTGCCTGATGCGGCAGTGCTTGCGAGCCATCGACAACGCTGACGATGCCGCGCTTGCGCGCTTCGCGGCAAATCGCAGCGACCGGGTTCACCGTGCCGAGCACGTTGGAGACATGGGTCAGTGCCAGCAGTTTCACTTCGCCGCTGAGCTTGGCGTACAGATCATCCAGATCCAGCTCGCCGCTGGGGGTGAGGTCGGCGACCTTGATAACCGCGCCGGTGCGCTCTGCGATCAGTTGCCACGGCACGATGTTGGCGTGGTGCTCCATGCGCGTGAGCACGATCGCATCGCCGGGTTTCAGCCGCGGCAGGGCGTAACTGTAGGCCACCAGATTCAGCGAAAAAGTGGTGCCCGAGGTCAGCACCAGATCGTTGCTGCGCACATTGATGAAGCGCGCGATGCGCTTGCGCGCGTCTTCGAAGGCCTGAGTGGCTTCGCTGCCCAGTGTATGCACGGCGCGCGAGACGTTGGCATTGTGCTGGCGATAAAAATCATCAACTGCGGCGATTACCGCTTGCGGCTTTTGCCCGGTGTTGGCGGAGTCGAGATAGATCAGCGGTTTGCCGTGAACCTGACGTTGCAGGATCGGGAAATCGGCGCGCCGCGCCGCCCAGTCGATGGCCGCTGTAGCGTGGTTTTCGGCGCGCAGGGTACTCATGATGGCTGTTCCATGCGTTTCAGCGCGGCATCCAGCAGCGGCTCCAGTTGTTGCGCCAGGGCGTCGTTGGCGAGCACATCCAGCACCTCGCGGCAGAACGCGCCGGTGAGCAGGGTGCGCGCCTGCGCTTCGGGCAGGCCGCGGCTGCGCAGATAAAACAGCGCATTGGCATCGAGGCTGCCAACGGTGGCGCCATGCGCCGCCTTGACTTCATCAGCGTGGATTTCCAGCACCGGCTGGCTGTCGATTTCGGCCTGTTCGGAAAGCAGCAAATTGCGGCTGGAAAGCTGCGCATCGCTGCCATCGGCGCCGGCGCGAATCACGATGCCGCCGTGGAATACCGCGCGGCCGCGACCACCGGCGATGCCCCGCCACGGCAACTCGCAGCGGGTATTTGGCGCGACGTGTTCGATTGCGAGCCGGGTGTCGAGATGGCGTCGGCCATCGGCCAGCAACACACCGCCGGCGATCACCTGTGCGCCATCGCCTTGCAGCGACACGTTCAGTTCGTGCCGTGACAGGTTGGCGCCCAGCTCCAGATCGAGCCGGCGATAACAACTGTTGCTGGCGAGCACAGCCTCGGTGCGCGCGATCACGCTGGCGCCGGCCGCTTCAGCCTGCACTCGGGCGTGGCACAGGCGGCTGCCGGGCTTGAGGTGGGTGTGCAGCAGATGATTGGCGAGATTGCGGTGATTGCCGATTGCGCGATGATGCTCAACCACGCTGAGCGCCGCGTTTTCGCGCAGCTCCAGCACGTGGCGCAGGTTGCAGATCAATTCGGCTTCCATCGCCGTACTGATAAACACCAGATGCAGCGGGGTGTCGATCACCGCGTCCGCGTCCACCGTGATCAGCGCGCCTTCGGTGGCAAAAGCGGTGTTGATGCGGGCGAAGACGTTGGCGATGCCATCGAAACGCCGGCCCAGCACCGCGATGGCGCGCGGGTTGTCGCCGCGCAACGCCTGGGCGAGGGTGTTCACCTGCAAGCCGGGCTCCAGTGCGTCGATCTGCGACAGGCCGGCATCCACCATGCCGTTGACGAACACCAATCGCGGCGCCGGGATATCGGCAAGCAGCTCATCGGCAAGCAGTGCCGGGTCGAGCGCGGTCGTCTCGTTGCTGACCTGCAACGATCGCGCAGCCAACGCGCGCAGCGAAGTGTATTTCCAGGCTTCGACGCGATGTTCGGGCAAGCCCTCGTGCAACGCCGAGAGCAGCGCCGAGCGGCGCAGCGGGCCGACGCCATGGCCGTTCATCAGCTCCGGCGGCAGCGTTTCAAAGCCGGCCTTGAGCGCGTCGAGCAATGCACTGGACATCTCAGGCCACCGTTTCCGGAGCGATCCGGCCCTTGACCCAGGCATAGCCGTGCGCTTCCAGTTCGCGTGCCAACTCCGGGCCACCGGATTCGACGATGCGGCCATCGGCCAGCACGTGTACCACATCCGGGGTGATGTAATCGAGCAGGCGCTGGTAGTGGGTGATGACCACGAATGCGCGCTCGGGCGAGCGCATCAGGTTGACGCCTTCGGCGACCAGCTTGAGCGCGTCGATATCGAGCCCCGAATCGGTTTCATCGAGTATCGCCAGGCTCGGCTCCAGCACCGCAAGCTGGAAAATCTCGTTGCGCTTTGTCTCGCCGCCGGAGAACCCGGCATTGACCGCGCGATGCAGCAGCTCATCCTTGATATGCAGCACCGAGAGTTTTTCGCGTACGCGCTTGAGGAACTGCATCGAATCGAGTTCTTCCTCACCGCGATACTTGCGCTGGGCATTGAGCGCTGCGCGCAGGAAATAGGTGTTGTTGACGCCGGGTATCTCGACCGGGTACTGGAATGCCATGAACACGCCTTCGCCGGCGCGTTGTTCCGGTTCCAGCGCCAACAGGTCCTTGCCCTTGAAGCTGACGCTGCCGGCAGTAACCTCATAACCCTCGCGGCCGGCCAGCACATTGCCGAGCGTGGATTTGCCAGCGCCGTTCGGGCCCATGATGGCGTGGATCTCACCGGGCTTCACGTGCAGGTTCAGGCCCTTGAGGATTTCAGTGCCGCCGATGCTGGCGTGCAGGTTGTCGATTTTCAGCATGATGGTTTTCCAGATTGAAGCAGGTAAGGGTTTTGCACGCGATGAGAGGCTTGTGTATGGCTTGTGCGCGATTGGCTAAGCGCGGTGCCGGCTTCTGTAGGAGCCCACCCTGTGGGCGACCAAATTCGCATGGTCGCCCACAGGGTGGGCTCCTACAGAAGCAAGGTCACCGCTTTATGCGGAATGTCACCCGCAGGACGGATTTGCGTGAGGGCACCTGCAGTGTTCACCCAACTGCCCCTTCCAGCGACACTTCCAGCAACTTCTTGGCTTCCACCGCAAACTCCATCGGCAGCTCGCGGAATACCTGTTTGCAAAAACCATCGACGATCATCGACACCGCGTCTTCCGGCGCGATGCCGCGTGAGCGGCAATAGAACAACTGGTCATCGGAAATCTTCGAGGTGGTGGCCTCGTGTTCCACCGTCGCCGAGGGCTGCTTGACCTCGATGTAGGGGAAGGTGTGCGCGCCGCATTGCTTGCCGATCAGCAGCGAATCGCACTGGGTGTAATTGCGCGCGCCGTGCGCCGAGCGCTCAACCTTGACCAGGCCGCGATACGTGTTCTGACCACGGCCGGCACTGATGCCCTTGGAGATGATCGTGCTTTTGCTGTTCCGGCCAAGGTGGATCATCTTGGTGCCGGTGTCGGCCTGCTGCGCGTGGTGGGTGAGCGCAACCGAATAGAACTCGCCCACCGAGTCATCGCCCAGCAACACACACGATGGATATTTCCAGGTGATTGCCGAGCCGGTTTCCACCTGGGTCCAGGAAATCTTGCTGCGCGCGCCACGGCATTCGCCGCGTTTGGTGACGAAGTTGTAGATGCCGCCGACCCCGTTTTCATCGCCCGGGTACCAGTTCTGCACGGTGGAATACTTGATGTTGGCGTCTTCCAGCGCGACCAGCTCCACCACGGCCGCGTGCAACTGGTTTTCGTCGCGCATCGGTGCGGTGCAGCCCTCCAGGTAGCTGACCTGGCCGCGATCTTCGCAGATGATCAAGGTGCGCTCGAACTGGCCGGTATCGCGGGCGTTGATGCGAAAGTAGGTGCTCAGTTCCATCGGGCAGCGCACCCCCTTGGGGATGTACACGAAGCTGCCGTCGGAGAACACGGCGGCGTTGAGCGCGGCGAAATAGTTATCGCCTGGCGGCACCACCGAGCCCAGATACTGGCGCACCAGATCGGGGTGCTCTTGCACGGCATCGGACAGCGAGCAGAAGATCACGCCCTTTTCGGCGAGTTCCTTGCGAAAGGTGGTACCGACCGAAACCGAGTCGAACACGGCATCGACCGCGACCCCGGCCAGCCTGGCGCGCTCGTGCAGCGGCACGCCGAGCTTTTCGTAAGTCTCCAACAACTTGGGATCGACCTCATCGAGGCTCTTGTACTTGGCCTTGGGCGCGGCGAAGTAACTGATCGCCTGAAAGTCGATCGGAGCGATTTTCAGTTTGGCCCAGCCCGGCGCATCCATCGTGCGCCAGTGGCGAAAGGCCGCCAGCCGCCATTCGGTCAACCATTCGGGTTCATTTTTCTTGGCAGAAATGAAACGCACGACCTCTTCATTCAGCCCCGGCGGCAGGGTGTCCGATTCAATATCGGTGACGAAACCGGCGCTGTAGTTGCGCTGCAACTGCTTGCGGATGTCGAGATTATCTATGGCCATGGCGTGGGTGCTCGTAGCAGGTCAGGCAGTGGTCAGGCGCAGGGCAAGGCGCTGGTCTGGTGTCGGCGTGTGCATCTGGGTCAGGGTGACGCGGCTTAGCGCGTCGGCGACGACATCGTTGACGCGGCGCCAATTGGCGCGGGAGCCGCAATGGGCCTCCAGATTGCATTGCCCAACGTGGGCGCTGCATTCGGTCATCCCGAGCGGACCTTCCATCGCCTCAACGATGGCCTTGAGTGAGATCTGTGCCGCGTCCTTCGCCAGCCGGTAGCCGCCGCTGGCACCACGGAAGCTCTCAACCAGGCCGGCCTGAGCCAGCGGCTTGAGCAGCTTGGCCACGGTGGGTGTTTCCAGGTGCGCACGCTCGGCCAGATCGCTGGCGCTGAGCACCCGTCCCGGCTCGCTGGCCATCACGCTCAGCACCAAAACAGCGTAGTCGGTGAGTTTGGTAACCCGTAGCATGGTACCCGCCGATTCAATTAGTACCGAAATGGTACCTGATCGCGGGTTTAACGGCAATGCCTGGCAGGTCGGTTGCTTCTCGGCAACGCATGCTGCGCCCGGGTTCATCGCAAGCGGGTCGTGGGGCGCAATGAATTGCGCCTTGGTTCATCGCAAACGGGTCGTGGGGCGCAATGAATTGCGCCCCTACGGGGTTCATCATCACGATGCCGTGGAAGATCAGTGAACGTCCCCTGTAGGAGCCCACCCTGTGGGCGACCGTAATTTATGGGCGACCGTAATTTATGGTGTCAGGCAGCTCGCTGCGGCGGTTTGTCCGTTGCCGGGCGGTGGATCAGCACGTGGTGGCGGGTGCCGCCGGGGCCGGGCTCATAGCGGTAATCACCACCCAGTGCCAGTACCCGGCTGCGGATGCCGGCAAGCCCCAGGCCGCTGTTGGCAGGTGCTTTTCCGGGTTCGGCATCGCCATCGCCATCATCGGCCAATTCGAGTTCAACCCACAGCCAGCGCCCATCGTGTACCCGCTGCACGGACAGATCGAGAATGAATAGGCGCGCTCGCGCGTGGCGCACGCTATTGGTTACAGCCTCTTGGCACACTCGATAAATTGCGGTGGTGGTGTCCTCATCGAGGCTGTCCACATCACCCTGAAAGCGGGAGCGGTAATCCAGGCCGGCGTCTTCGGCCAGTTCGCGCAACGGGCCTTCCGCCAGTGCGCGGCGCAGGCCGTAGTTGTCGAGCACCAGCGGCCGCAATTGGCGCAGCGCGCGGTGCAGGCTGTCGTGCAGCGTACGCACTTGTTCGCGCAGTGCGTGCAGCATATGTCGCGTCGCCGATTCATCGCAGCTGCGCTCCGCCAGTGCAACGCGGGTGGCAACCGCAGTGATGCTTTGCCCCAGTTCATCGTGCAGTTCAGCAGCCAGTTCGCGCTGACCCTGTTCCTGCAAACGGGTGAGTTGCTGCGCCATGGCGCGCAACTCGCCTGCCAGATCGTGCAGGGTTTCGTTTTTATGCAGCAGTTCGCGGTTGCGCTGTGCCAGCAGCCAATGGCTTTCGCGCAGCGCACTGATCGCCGCGCCCAGCATCAAGGTGCCTATACCAATCGCCACCAAGGCCAGTTGAATGGCTGGCACCGCGAGTTCAAGGCCCAAGCGGTGGCCGATTTCCAGCATGATGCCGACAATCGGCAGTGCCAGTGCAGCGCCCGAGCAGCCGTGACGAAACGCGAGATAGAGCAGTGGCCCGAAGCTGAGCAGGAAGCCAATAGGCGCCATGCGCGGTGCGATGTAGGTGAGCACCGCTGCGCCGAGCAGGATCGGCATCAGGTAGAGCGCAATATCGCGTAGTGCGGCGCGCTGTGCGGCACTGGCAATGCCACGCCGCGTCAGCAGCACCATGGCTGGAGCCAACATCAATACGCCGATCAGATCACCCAGCATGAACTCGAAACTGCCGGCAACCAGGTCGCCACGCGCGTTCGACAACGGGTGGAAGCGTGCCAGCCACGGCGCCAGCAACAACGCGCCAAGCAGGGCTGCGGCCAGCAAGCGCGCCATCACCAGCGGTGCGCTCAGGCCAAGGTCGTGCTGCATCGGCCGCAATACGTAAACCGCCAGCGCGTAGCAAGGCCACGGCAGCAGCAGGGAAATCCACAGGTCGATCTGGCCGGGGTCGTAACCGTGCCATAGGCTCAACGCCAGCAAGGCCAGCCATTCAACCAGCATCAGCCTCAGCCAGAGCCGGCGCGGCGCCACCCACATCACGCCGAGGCGCAAGCCAGCCGGGAGATACCACAGGTTGCGCGCCAGCGGCCAAAGCACGATCAACCCGACAAAATACAGCACAAGCCACACGTAGGGCTTGACGACAAGGCCCGGCTCGCGCTCTGCTGTAGCCGTGAGTTCTGTTGCCGCCAACGATGTGCCCCGGTCAGTCATGACCCATGCCCGTGTCGCCTTGTGCGAGGACCACGCCATTGTGCGCGAAGGTTTCCGCCAGTTGATCAACAGCCTGCGCGGGTATCGGGTGGAGCGCGAGTTCGGCAGCATGGCCGAAGTGGTGGCCGACGGCGCGCTCGATGGCATTGATTTGCTGATATTGGATCTGTCGCTGCCCGACGGCAACGGCATGGATGTGCTGGATATATTGCATGTGCGCAAGGTCGCACCGCTGGTGCTGGTGTTGTCGATGCACGATGCACCGGCCTTTGTACACGACGCACTGGCGCGTGGCGCTGCCGGTTTTTTGAGTAAACGCGCGGCGGCTGAAGCCTTGCCCGACGCGTTGGCGGCGGTTGCGCGCGGCGAACGCTATACCGGCGACAACAAGCAACCGGCCCTGCGCGAGGATCCGCTGGCCACGCTGACCCCGCGTGAGCACGCGGTGTTGCTGCAGACGGTGATGGGGCGGCGACCGGCCGAGATTGGCGAGGCCTTGGGTGTTCACGTCAAGACGGTCTATGCGCACCGGCTGAGCCTGATGACCAAGCTCAGCGCCCGCAACCCGATGGATCTGTACCGGATCGCCCGCCAGCACGGGCTGATCTCCTGACAAGGGTTGGTACTTGTACGCATCAATTGCGGCATGCGGCGCATACGGCCATTCCCCGAGTGCTGTGTTCGCTGCACTGTATGTGCAGCGCATCATGCCGGGTAAACCACCGCAAGCCGTTTCGACCTGAATCTTGTGAGGTGTCTGACAACGGGCGGCACTGCTTTGAAGTGCCGGCATCATCAAGCACGCCATAAAGATGCCATCCATGGCGGTGGGGGCGGGGGCCCCGGGTCCTTGGCGTAATGTGGGTTCCACGCTCCCCAACACCGCGCCGTGACAAGATTACCTATTCAAGCCTGTTTTGTGAATTAGACAAATTCTCAATCTGCCTGAACGCATCACACTTTCTCGTACACGGGCAGAACAGCTATACTTTTGCGTTCAGGCATCAGGTAACTGGCGCCATCGAGGCAAATCCACGACTCTTTAACTGCGGGCCACTGGCCTTACAGGTGCGGCTGTGAATACACAAGATATGGCGTTCTTGAAAAAGTTTTCCCTGATCATTGCCGCTTTGGCGTTGCTGACACTGGTGTTGATCGTGTTCGCGCATTACCTGCATGGTACCGTCCCGCCAGAAGTGAACCCACAGGCCGAGGCGCGCTTGCTTCAGCGTTTGCAACCGGCGGGTGCGGTTTACGCGGGTGATACCGGCGCTGCGGCGATGGCTGCTGCGGCCGACGCGGCGCGCAATGCCGCTGCCTCGCAAGTGGCTTACGGCGGAACACTTGATGGCGCGGTCATTTACAACACGCTGTGCAGCGCTTGCCACGGTAGCGGCGTCGCGGGTGCGCCCAAGCTCGAAAAGGCCGCATGGGCGGCGCGGGTTGCGCAAGGCACCGACACCGTAGTCAAGCATGCGATTGAAGGCTATCAGGGCGCTGCCGGAGTGATGCCGGCACGTGGCGGCAATCCGGCGTTGAGCGACGAACAAGTGCGTGCGACCGTGACTTGGATGCTCGAAAACCTCAAGTAACCCGGTTAGTGTCGTGCAATGTCGCCCACAGGGTGGGCTCCTACCGGTGAGCGCAATCGTTTTTTTGTAGGAGCCCACCCTGTGGGCGACGGCGTGTTGCGCTGAAGTAACCCGGAATGCGCCGAGGCGGCTGGCCTCACGGGTAATAACGCATCACCACATGCCGGGCTTCGGCAAAAAACAGCCAGCGTTCGATGATGGTGCCGAACAACAGTGCTACCGCCGCCGCCAGCAGGCTGCTGAGCGGCGCCTGACGGGTGCTGATCAATAACGCCAGCAACGGCAGCGCCACACTCATCGTGATCGCCGCCAAGCGCAATACCCGCGCGTGCTTGCGTGCCAGTACGAAGCCCATCTCGCGGGTTATGAAGCTTTGCTCGGTATGCGGCCGCTCGAACCCGCGAATGTCGCTGCCGGCGGCCAGGCCGACGGCACTGGCACGCTCGGGCGCCTGTTTCGCAGCGTTCAACGCCAGCCAATAGCTGAGCTTCAGGCCGGCCAGAGCAATAAAGCCGATGCCAGCAACGTACAGTGCCATTGTTGGCGCTCGCCAGCCGGTCAATGCCAGCAGGCTCATCACCAGAAGGCCACCACTGAGCAGTGAATACAGCAAATACACCGGCAACACACGCCAGTCGTGCCAGGCCGGGATGGTGCGCAGCGAGGCGTAGATCATCGCAGTGGCGCTCACCGTCGCCAACGCAGTCAGTGCCAGCAGCGCGCCCAGGGCCTGCGCCGGCAGCGACAGTGCGCCGAACCAGATCAACGACATCAGGCTCAGTGCTGGGGCATAGCAGGTAACCGCCAGCACGCCCTCACGCGATAGCCATGAGCTTTGCCACTGGCTCAACGCACGCCAGGCCCTTGCCGGTTTGCCCAGATGCAGCAGCGAGCTGAGCAGGCCGATGCTGACCAGTGCCAGCGCCAGCAAGAACAGTATCAGTGCGAACTCGCGGCTCAATGGCAGCGGTTGCCATGCGTAATGCAGGCCAAGCCAGAACAGCATGCCGTAGCCAGCGCCAGAGAGTGTGGTGAAAAAAATGACGGAAAATGCTGGCCTCATAACGCCTTCAAACGCAATTGTGGGTGCTTGGCGGCCATCAGCGACTCAATACGCGATCAAGCCAGCGCAGCAGTGGCGGCAATGCCTGGGTATCCAGTGTTTCGGTCGCAATTGCGGCATTGCCCGCGCCGCGTCGTGGCCGTGGCGGCAGGTATTTGTTGGTTGGCCGATAACCGAGTTCCGCCATCAGATTGACGCCGCCACGTTCAGCCACCAGTTGCGACACGGCAGAATCGGGGTCGCCCAGATCACCAAAATGGCGTGCCCGCGTTGGGCAGGCCTGCACGCACGCCGGCACCCGCTCGGCTTCGTCAAGCTGCTCGTTGTAGATGCGATCCACGCACAGGGTGCATTTTTTGACCACCCCCTCCACTTCTGAATATTCACGCGCGCCGTAAGGGCAGGCCCAGGTACACAGCTTGCAACCGATGCATTTGTCCTCATCGACCAGCACGATGCCATCCTCGGCGCGCTTGTAACTGGCGCCCGTGGGGCAGACGGTGACGCAGGCTGGTTCGGCGCAATGCAGGCAACTGCGCGGAAAGTGCAGGGTGGTTGCCGGCTGCCCGCGAACAGGGTCGGCAGCCACCTCGTAGCTGTGTACGCGATTGAGCCAGACCCCGTCGGGCGCTTTGCCATAAGGGTCGGTGTCGCTCAGCGGGCCGCCGCTGCCACTGGCATTCCATTCCTTGCAGGCGACCGCGCAGGCATGGCAACCGACACAGGTGTCGAGGTCAATCACCAGGCCAAGCTGTCGTTTGCCGGGCTGTTTGGGTAGGTCGGTCATGGCAGTCAGAACGGGAAAAAGCGGGGAATGAAAAACACCGCCAGCGCCCAGAACAGCAGATTGAGCGGGATGCCGATTTTCATGAAATCGGTGAAGCGGTAGTTGCCGGCGTTGTAGACCATGGTGTTGGTCTGATAACCGATTGGCGTGGCAAAACTGGTGGAGATGCCGCAAACAATACCGCAATCAGGAACGGGGTTGGGCTCAGGCCCATCGCCAGTGCGGTGGAATAGGCGATCGGCGTGATCAACACGGCAGTGGCGTTGTTGCTCATCAGCTCGGTCAGCACCGCGGTCAGCAGGTAGACCGCGGCGAGCACCGCCAGCGGCCCGAAATCACCGACGAAACCGAGCAGATGGCCGGCGATGAATTGCGCGAGGCCGGATTTTTGCATCGCAATCCCGAGCGGGATCACCCCGGCCAGCAGCATGATTACGCGCCAATCGATCGATTCGTAGGCGGCGTTGTTGTCGATGCAGCGGGTTGCCACCAGCGCGATGCAGCCAAGGATCGCCGAGGCCACCAGCGGCAGCCAGCCGAGTGCGGCGACGGTCATCACCGTGGCCATGATCGCGATGGTCAGCAACGCCTGGCGTGGCAGAAACACCCGGTGCTCGCGTGCCGACAGCACCAGCAGCGCCGGGTTGCGCCGCAGCGACGGCAACTCATTGCCCGGTGCGCGCAGCAGCAGCACATCACCCACGCGCAGGTTTACATCGCGCAGTTTGCTGCGCAATACGTCGCCGCGACGGTGGATCGCCAGAATCGCCGAACGGTAGTGCCAATGACATTCCGGCGACACCAGCGTGTGGCCGACCAGCGCCGAGCCCGGCGCGATCATCACTTCGGCCATCACCGCGCGGGCGTTACCGTCATCGGGTTCCATCGGCTGGAAATCCGGCGCGGCCTGCAACCGGTTCTTGTCGATCAACTCGCTGATGCGGCTCCAGTCGCCACGCACGATCAACAGGTCATCGCTGCGAATGGTCTCGGCGCGTGGTTGCGCCACGGCCGTGTCATTGCGCAACAGTTCCAGCACGTAGACGCCATAACGCTCGCCCAGCTTGGCATCGGCAACGCTGCTGCCGATCAGTGGCGAGGTTGCAGGCACCCGCAGTTCAGTGATGTATTTGCCAAGCTGATCGCTGTCGTCCGGATCACTGCTGTGTGAGTGTGGCAGCAGCCAGCGCTGCACCAGCAAAATATAGACGAAGCCGGCGGCCAGCATGATCAGGCCCAGCTTGGTGAACTCGAACAGGCCAAAGCCGGGGTGGCCCAGATTGCGCGCCAGCGAGTTGACCAGCAGATTGGTCGAGGTGCCAACCAGCGTACATACCCCGGCCATTTGCGCGGCGTACGACATTGGAATCAGCAGTTGCGAGGCCGGGATGCGATTGGCCGCCGTGGTGGCCAGCACCACCGGCAGGAACACCGCCACCGCCGCAGTGTTGTTGATGAATGCGGACAACAGGCCAACCAGCACCATCACCAGTAATGTCATCGGCAGCGGCCTGCGCACCCGCGCGATCAGGCGCCCCATCGCATGTACCACACCGCTGGCTGACAGCCCGCTGCTGAGCACGAACATCGCGGCCACGGTGATGGTGGCCGGGCTGCTGAAGCCCGAAACTGCCTCCGCCGGCGTCACCAGTTGCAGCACCAGCAGGCTGGCCAGTATCAGCAAGGCGACGACATCGCTGGGCAGCTTTTCGCTGACGAACAGCCAAACCGCGATCACGATCACCGCCAATGTCAGGATGGCATCGATGCCCATGCGCTCGGCCCCGTCAGCGCTTGGCTGGCCCGCTGCGATAACGCAGCGGCGTGTTTGCTGCCGCGCGGAACTTCAACGCGGCGAACTGTGGGTGTGATTCAGCCTCGGGCGCTTCAACCCGTTGCAGGCTGACACGCAGATCGAACCACGCCGCCTGACCGGTGATCGGGTCGGCATTGGCGTAGCTGCCATCGGGCAGCAGATCGTCGATCAGATGATTGAGCAGGAAACCCTGCTTGCTTTCCGGCGCATCCTTGTGCAAACGCCAGGCGCCGCGTCGTTTGCCGATCGCGTTCCAGGTCCACACCGTGTCGGGCTGGACATTGGCGGCGAGCCGCACCGGTACCACGATCTGGCTGTGCTGCGAGCGCAGCGCCACCCAGTCGTCATCACCAACGCCAAAGCGCGCGGCGGTATCCGGGTGCAGGTACAGGTAATTGCGGGTGGCAATCTGGCGTAGCCAGGCATTTTGCGAGCCCCAGGCGTGGTACATGAACATCGGGCGTTGGGTGATCGCGTGGAGAGGAAAGGCACGAACCCCTTCTCCCCCCGGGGTGAGATGTTGCGCTTGCAAGCCATCGGCTTGCGCAACATCGAACGCCCGGGCGCCAGCGCCCGGGCCGGGGCGCGTAGCGAGGTGGCGCGAAGCGCCGGATGAGGGTTCGGGATGCTCGCGAGGCTCGTTGGCAGCGGCCTGTGCGCCTTCCAGCGGCTCGTACCACAGCGGCAGCGGATCAAAATAACGTGCCACCCGTTCACGATGCTCGGCTGGCGGCGTATGCGGGCCATGGCCTTGCCCTGCCAGCCGGAATTTTTGCAAGGTCTCGCTATACAGTTGCAACGTGATCGGCTCGGCCTTGGCAATCAGGCCCATGCCCTGTGCCCATTGCAGGTAATCGCGGTTGGCCATCTTGTAGTAACGGCCGGCGAGTGGCACCTCGGCGCGCCAGAAGCCGCCGTTTGCGATATAGCGTTTGAGCTGATCGGGGTTGGGCGCACCCTTGCCGTGTTGCTCGCCATCGCCACGCCAGCCGGCGAGCAGGCCAACGCCCGGCGCACGTTCGTGGCGCACGATGTAATCGGCGTAGTCGCGGTAGCTTGGGGTGCCATCGGCGGCGACCATGCCCGGCAGCTTCAAGCGCGCGCCAAGCTCGAGCAATACCGATTGAAAGCCACGCACCTCGCGCGCGCCGTCCTCGGTTTCCGGCGCCAGCACCGGGTGGCGGATCGCATCGGCCACGCCATCGGCATCGGAGATCGGCCGATCCAGCAGCGAGATCGCATCGAAACGTTCGAGGTAGGTGGTGTCGGGCAACACCAGGTCGGCGTAGGCCACCATTTCCGAGGCATAGGCATCGCTGTAAATGATGTGCGGGATGCGGTATTCACCGTTGGCGTGCTTGTCGGTGAGCCAGTGCATCGTCTGCGTGGTGTTCATCGCCGAGTTCCAGCTCATGTTGGCCATGAACAAGAACAAGGTGTCGATCGGGTAGGGGTCGCCGGCCCAGGCATTGCGGATCACGGTGTGCATCATGCCGTGCGCGGCCAGCGGATAAGCCCACGAAAACGCATGGTCGATGCGGCGTGGCTGGCCGTTTTCGTCCACCAGCAAATCTTCCGGGCCGTGGATGAAACCCAGCGGGCCGGCATCGAGCGAGCCATCGGCGCGGCGGCTTTTGCCGGGGCGGTTGGCCGGCGGAATCGGGCGCGGATACGGCGGCTGATAGCGAAAGCTGCCCGGCGTATCGACCGCACCGAGCAGCAGTTGCAACAGGTGCAGCGCGCGGCAGGTATGAAAGCCGTTGGAATGCGCGCTGATCCCGCGCATCGCGTGCATCGCCACCGGCCGCCCGATCATTTCCGCGTGTTCCACGCCGTGTACATCGGCCCAGCGGATCGGCAGCCGCAGATCGCTGTCGAACGCCGCCTGCGCCAGTTCCTGCGCCAGCCGGCGGATGGTGTCGGCGGGCACACCGCAGCGCTCGGCCACCGCAGCCGGCGCGTATTGCGGGTCGAGGTAGCGCTCAACCACCAGATGCAATGCCGGCACTGCCAGACGGCCATCGGGCAGGGTGTATTCACCGACCACCAGCGGCGCAATGCCGGTTGCCTGTGCCGGTGCAAAGCCCGGTCGGCCCTCGGCATCGCGCACCGCACACAACTCGCGGCACTGTTCATCACGCGCAAACAAGCCATCATCACTGGCGCCCGGGTCGCGGATCACCAGCCAGTGGGCATTGGTGTAGCGCACCAGATAGTCCAGATCGATGCGATCACAACGCAGCAGTTCGTGGATCAGCGCAAACGCCAGCAGGCCATCGGTGCCGGGACGAATGCCCACCCATTCATCGGCAATTGCGCCATAGCCGGTGCGCACCGGATTGATCGCCACGATCTTGGCGCCGCGCGCCTTGAGCTGGCCCAGGCCGAGCTTGATCGGGTTGGAATCGTGATCCTCGGCCACGCCCCACAGCATCAGGTAGCGGGTGTGCTCCCAGTCGGGCTCGCCAAATTCCCAGAAACTGCCGCCCAGCGTGTACAGCCCGGCGGCAGCCATGTTCACCGAGCAAAAGCCACCGTGCGCGGCGTAATTGATGGTGCCAAATTGCTGCGCCCACCAGCCGGTCAGCGCCTGGCTCTGGTCGCGGCCGGTGAAGAAAGCCAACTCATCGGGATTGCGCTCGCGGATTTTGCCCAGCCAGCCGGCGGCAATCGACAGCGCCTCATCCCACTCGATTTCACGGAACTCGCCAGCGCCGCGTTCACCCACCCGCAGCAACGGCTTTTTCAGCCGCGCCGGCGAGTAATGCTGCATGATCCCGGCCGCGCCCTTGGCGCACAGCACACCGCGGTTAACCGGGTGCGCCGGATTGCCCTGGATGTAGCGCAACTTGCCATCCTTCAACCACACCTTGATGCCACAGCGGCAGGCGCACATGTAGCAGGTGGTGGTTTTCACGCTGTCGCCGGGCGAGGGCGACAGATCGAGGATGGGTTCGGACATCAGCGCTGGGTGACCGTTGGGCACAGGCGCACAGTGTAGTGGCGCAGTGTGTGTGCTGCCTAATCACCGTTGCACCAACGCTGGCAGCCCGCAGGGCATAAGCGTTTCGGGAAACCCCGCCAGCGTGGCGGCAAAAAGGCAGCGCATGGTGCGTGCCGGCGATGTGTACCGCATGGGCCGTGCTTTTTTTACCCGTCATTCCTGCGGAAGCAGGAATCCAGTGCCATTGATGCATCGGGCTGTCTCTCCTCAACCAGGATCACGTGGTGTGCTGGCGTCGGCGCGGCACCGGCTTCAAGTCGGGCTCGCTGCCGCCCAGGCGCGCCAGGCGACGGGCGCTTTCGCGTTCGATCAAGGCGCGCAGGGCCTCACGAACCAAGGCCGATTTTTCTT
>JAUXUI010000060.1 GCA_030681035.1 Lysobacteraceae bacterium
CCCACCCTGTGGGCGACAGCGGCGAAGCTACCGGGCCGCATCGTGGCGTGTCTGTAGGAGCCCACCCTGTGGGCGACAGCGGCGAAGCTACCGGGCCGCATCGCGGCGTGTCTGTAGGAGCCCACCCTGTGGGCGACAGCGGCGAAGCTACCGGGGCGCATCGTGGCGTGTCTGTAGGAGCCCACCCTGTGGGCGACAGCGGCGAAGCTACCGGGGCGCATCGTGGCGTGTCTGTAGGAGCCCACCCTGTGGGCGACCGACCGACCGACCGAGCGAAGCGAAGGCGTAACGTAACGGGCGTAGCCTGTGTTGTCGCGCAGCAGGTCAGGGGCTTGCCTTCAGTCCTCGCGTGCCAGTTGCGCCGCCAACCCGGTGTAACTGGCCGGGGACAGCGCCAGCAAGCGTTCCTTGGCTTCGCGCGGAATCGCCAGACCGGCAATGAATTCGCGCAGGCTTTCGCGGCTGATGCCAACGCCACGGGTCAGCGCTTTGAGTTGTTCGTAAGGCTCGGGCAACCCATAGCGGCGCATCACGGTCTGTACTGCCTCACCCAGCACTTCCCAGGTGGCATCCAGATCCGCAGTCATCCGGGTTGGATTGGCGCGCAGCTTGCCCAGACCGCGTTGCAGTGAATCCAATGCAATCAGGCTGTGCGCAAACCCGGTGCCAAGTGCGCGCAGCACCGTGGAGTCGGTCAGGTCGCGTTGCCAGCGGCTGATCGGCAGCTTTTCCGAGAAGTGGCCGAGCAGTGCGTTGGCGATACCAAGATTTCCCTCGGCATTTTCAAAATCGATAGGATTGACCTTGTGCGGCATGGTGCTGGAGCCGATCTCGCCGCTGCGCACAGCCTGGCTGAAGTAGCCCAATGAAATATAGCCCCAGATGTCGCGGCACAGGTCGATCAATACGGTGTTGATGCGGCGCTGGGCGTCGCACAGTTCGGCGATGCCGTCGTGCGGTTCGATCTGGGTGGTGTACGGGTTCCAGTCCAGGCCTAGCGATTCGACGAAACGCTGCGCAAAAGCGTGCCAGTCCACTTCTGGATATGCCACCACATGGGCGTTGTAATTGCCTACCGCGCCGTTGATCTTGCCCGGAATGGCGATCTCGCGCATTTGCGCCAATTGCCAGGCCAGGCGATGCAGCACGTTGGCCATCTCCTTGCCCAGGGTCGTTGGTGACGCCGGTTGGCCGTGGGTACGCGCCAGCATCGACAGGTTGGCCATCTCGTGCGCCATGCTGCGCAGCTTTTCCAGCAACTCGGTGGTGACCGGCCACATCACTTTGGTACAGCCTTCAGCCAGCATCAAGGAGTAAGCGAGGTTGTTGATGTCCTCGGAAGTGCAGGCGAAATGCACAAACTCAGCTGCTGCCAGCAAGGCCGGTTTGCTGGTCAGCCGCTCCTTGATGAAATATTCGACAGCCTTTACGTCGTGGTTGGTGCCACGTTCGATGTCCTTCACCCGTTCCGCGTCGGCGAGCGAAAAATTGCTGGCCAGTGCGCGCAACCAGGTGATTTGTTCGACGGTAAATTGGGGGAGTTCAACAATTGCCGGCTCGGCGGCGAGCGCGATCAGCCATTCGATTTCAACGCTCACGCGGGCGCGGATCAGCCCGAACTCGGAAAAAATCGGGCGCAGGGCGTCGGCTTTGGCGGCGTAGCGGCCATCGACGGGTGAAAGGGCAGTGAGGCTATGCTCGGACATGGCTCGCTCGGGTGGCGCTGGAAAATTGATTTTACCTTGCCGATGATGTTGTCGGCAGAACAATTGTCACTGGATGCTCGCGCAGCGTTACCCTGTGTGCTGTCGATACGCAGCGGGAGCACAGCATGCGCAAGCAATCGGTTTATCGCATCGAGCACGACAGCATGGGCGAATTGCGGGTGCCGGCCGACGCCTTGTGGGGCGCGCAGACGCAGCGCGCGGTCGAGAACTTCCCGATTTCCGGGCTGCGCATGCCAGCCGAGTTTATCGCCGCGCTGGGTTTGATCAAGGCAGCGGCGGCAACGGTGAACAGCGACCTGGGTTATCTCGACAAGCCGCGGCTGCGCGCGATTCGCGCGGCAGCCATGCGCGTGGCCGAAAACGAACTGGACAGCCACTTTCCGATCGACGTGTTCCAGACCGGCTCCGGCACTTCCAGCAACATGAATGCCAATGAGGTGATTGCCACGCTGGCCAGCCGCGAATCGGGCATCGCGGTGCATGCCAATGATCACGTCAACATGGGTCAAAGCTCGAATGACGTGATTCCCAGCGCAATTCATGTGGCGGCCACGCTGGCGATTGCCAGGCAATTGCTGCCGGCACTGAAACATTTGCGCAGCGTGATCCGCAAGCGTGGCAAAGCATTAAACAAAGTGGTCAAGACCGGCCGCACCCATTTGATGGACGCGATGCCACTGACGATGGCGCAGGAACTGGGCGGCTGGGCGGCGCAAATCGATTCGGCGATCGAACGCATCGGCGATAGCGCAAAACGCCTGCGCCAATTGGCGCTGGGCGGCACGGCGGTTGGCACCGGCATCAACGCCGATCCGCGTTTTGCCAAGGCGATGGCCGCCGAGTTGACGCGCAGCAGCGGCGAGCGGTTTGTGGTGGCTGCGGATTTTTTCGCGGCGCTGTCGGCGCAGGACGATGCGGTGGAAATGTCCGGCCAGTTGAATGCGCTGGCCTGCGCGCTGATGAAAATCAGCAACGATCTGCGCTGGATGAACTCCGGGCCGTTGGCCGGCCTTGGCGAAATCGCGCTACCGGCATTGCAGCCGGGCAGTTCGATCATGCCGGGCAAGGTCAACCCGGTGATCCCCGAAGCGGTGTGCATGGTCTGCGCGCAGGTGTTCGGCAACCACGCCAGCATCACCACCGCCGGCGCCAGCGGCAACTTCCAGCTCAATGTGATGTTGCCGCTGGTCGCGCACAACCTGTTGCAATCGATCCGCCTGCTGGCCAATGCCAGCCGCCAGTTGGCCGATGCCGCGATTGCCGGTTTCAGCGTCAATCAGCAGACGATTTCTGCCGCCGTGGCGCGCAATCCGGTACTGGTAACCGCGCTCAACCCGGTAATTGGCTACGCCAAGGGCGCGGCGATCGCCAAGCAGGCTTACGCGGAAGGCCGGCCGCTGCTGGAAGTGGCACGCGAAGCCACCGAGTTGTCGGAAAAGGAACTGCGCAAGCGGCTCGACCCGCTGGCCTTGACCAAGGGTGGCATTGCGGGCGCGCGGTAGACGGCTGTAGGCCGCTACGCCCGGTCGCCCACAGGGTGGGCTCCTACAGGTCGCCCACAGGGTGGCTACAGGGAGCGTTACCGCTTGTCTGTGGGAGCGCGCCTGCGCGCGAAGCTCTTTCGCCAGTTCGTTCGCCGGCAGGCCGGCTCCCACAACTGCACGGATTGGCACCAGCGAGTTACACAGGGCTCCTGCAAAAGCCGATCACCGCTCCCCTGTGGGAGCGCACCCTGTGCGCGACCAGAACCCGCACTACCAAGTCGCCCACAGGGTGGGCTCCCACAGGTGAAGCAGGCGGCACAAAAAGCGGCAATGTGGGAGATCACCCTGTGAGCGGCGGGGTTCGCGTCGAGGCGGGGCTGTGGTTGGTACCCGCAAATCGATTGATCCCTCGGCAGGCCTTCAGCAAGCGCGCACGGATCATTGCGCCGCAATCCAGCGCTCGATCTTGGCTTGCAGCACCTGCAGCGGCACCGTGCCATCGCTGAGCACCTCGCGGTGGAACGCACGCACGTCAAAACGCTCGCCAAGTTCGGCTTGGGCCATGTTGCGCAATTCGCGGATCTTCAGCTGGCCGATCTTGTACGCCAGCGCCTGCCCAGGGATCGCCATGAAGCGCTCGGCCTCGGCGATGGCACGGGTCGGCTCGATTGGTGAATTGGAATACATGTAATCGAGCACCTGTTGCCGGCTCCAGCCCTTGGCGTGGATGCCGGTATCGACCACCAGCCGGATCGCGCGCCACAGCTCGGCATCGAGCGCGCCAAAAACCATCACCGGATCGCTGTAGACGCCCAGTTCCTTGCCCAGCGACTCGGCATACAGGCCCCAGCCTTCGGCGAACGCGGTTTCACCGCCGAAGCGGCGGAAAGCCGGCAAGTCGGTGAGTTCCTGTTGCAACGCAATCTGGAAATGGTGGCCGGGTTCGGCTTCGTGCAGAAACAGCGATTCCAGCGCATAGCGCGGACGCGCTTTGAGGTCGAACGTGTTGGCGTAGAAAATGCCGGGCCGCGAACCATCCTGCGCCGGGCGCTGATACGACCCGCCGGCAGCCGAGGCGGCGCGGAAGGCTTCAACCGGGCGAATCTCGAAATCGGCCTTCGGTTTCACATCGAACAAGGCCGGCAACAGTGGTTCTATCGTCGAGCGAAAACCGCGATAGGCATCGAGCATTTCCTGCTCGCTGCTGAAATAGTTGGCCGGATCGGCCTTGACGTGCTGGAAAAAATCTTTCAGATCGCCGGTGAAGCCGGTCTGCGCCATCAGATTGCGCATTTCATCGTGGATGCGTGCAACTTCGTCCAGGCCGATCTGATGAATCTGCTCGGGGCTCAGATCGGTGGTGGTGGATTGCCGCGCCAGATAGGCGTACCACGCCTCGCCGTTGGCCAATGCGCCGATGCCGAAGCTGTCGCGCGTTGCCGGCAGGTATTCGTCGGCGGTGTAGGCGCGCAGTTTGCGGTAGGCCGGCATCAGGGTGTCGGCAATCAGTGCGCGGTAGGCGTCGTGCAGGCGGTTGCGGTCGGCCTCGGCAAAGCCCTCCGGCAGATTCTCGATCGGTTTCCAGAACACGGTCTTTTCCGGATCAGCATCAATCAAGGCGTCGAGCTGCGGAATGGTTTTTTCGATCAACACCCGTGGTTGCACCAGCCCTTGCGCCACGCCTTCGCGCAGGTTGGCAATGGCCTGGTCGAACAGGGCAGGGATCTGCGCGGCACGCGTGAGCCAGTTGTCGTAGTCGCTCATGCTGCGAAATGGCTGCGCGCCGGTGCCAGCACCGAGCATGGCAAAAGTGCTCGCCATGTTGCGGAATTGGTTGAGCGGCATCAGGTCATCGCGGAAGGCGTAGCCCTCGATCTCGCCTTGCAGGTTGTTCACGAACACGTCGTAACTGACCCGTGCGCGCGGGTCGAGGGTTGCCGGGCCAATCGCCTTGACCCGCTCCAGCCACAGCGCCGCGAAAGCTTTGCTGGCATCGCGGTAAGCCGGGCTCAAGGTGTTGGGCAGGCGGTCGTTGTAGCGCGGATCGCCGATGAAGGTGGCACGCAGCGGATTGCGCTCCAGTGCCGCTTGCCAATACTGCGCGTAAATCTGCTCAAGCTGATGCTGTGCGCTTGCTGTTGTGGTGCTGGCGGGGGCCGCTGCCGGATCGGCGGATTGCGGTGCGCCGCTACAGGCAGCAAGTGCAATGCACAGACAAGAAATAATCAGACGTGCGCGCATGATGGGTCTCCAGAATCGATCAAGCCGGGGATGGTGAGGCCATTATGCCCGCGCCGTGGCGAACCATGGTTCGCTGCAATATCGAGTGCTGTGATTGGCTTGCCCCGACCTGATTAGCGCTATATCTCAGCCCGGCGGGCTTCGGCCCCTTCTCCCTCCGGGAGAAGGTGGCGCGAAGCGCCGGATGAGGGTTCAAGCCCGTACGATAGCCGATACTCGCACCGAACCCTCACCCCCAACCCCTCTCC
>JAUXUI010000063.1 GCA_030681035.1 Lysobacteraceae bacterium
GGGAGAGGGGTTGGGGGTGAGGGTTCGGTGCGAGTATCGGCCATCGTACGGGCTCGAACCCTCATCCGGCGCTTCGCGCCACCTTCTCCCGGAGGGAGAAGGGGCCGAAGCCCGCCGGGCTGAGATATAGCGCTAATCAGGTCAGCGCTAATCAGGTTCTGTGTTGGGAACAGCAGAGACTTGGCAGGCGTTTCTTGCCTGCCTGGCCGGTTGCTTGGTAGTCGTATCAGAGTATCCTTAAGGGGCGAATGACGCGGTTGCGGATGTGTCGGGCCGGAAATCGGTCATGCAAGTGTGCATGAAGCCAAACGCTTGAGAACCCAACGCCGTCCACTCTGGCCCGAAACCATGACTGCAATTCGCCGCTAATGTTGCGACAAGGCCATCATTGCGTCATTGCACTATTGCTACTGCAGGCAATGCTGATGACCGCAAATCCAGCAAGTGCGGCCACGGAATTACGAGGTGTACCGCTACTCGATCGCTACAGCACCGAAAGTGTCGGCGCACCGCCGCGTTTTTACGGTGCAACACAAGACAACGATGGGCGGCTCTATGTTGCCAACCAACAAGGAATGCTTCGCTATGACGGAGACCGATGGGTTTTGCTTGCCTTGCCTGGGAAGGAAGCAGCAACCAGTGTCGGCCGTGATCTACAAGGCCGAATCTATGTCGGTGGCTTCGACGCCTTTGGCCGTGTTGATTACGATTCTGAAGGGAACATGCAGTTTACCGATTTGCGACCGAGTCGCGAAGGCGATGTTCGTGCAGAGCATGTCGCGAATGTATGGCAAATCATCGAAGACAACGCGCTGGTACACATCCGCACCGAAACTGCGCTGTACACACTGAATGGTGATGATCGCATCATCCGGACCATTCAATTGCCGCAAACAGCGCGGCTTTTTTTTGCAACGCCGTTTGGACTGATTGGTCGCATCGATGGTCGTGGTCTGGTGCGCGTGAACGATGATGGTGAGATGCACGATATTGCCGACGGCAGTGTCTTTGCCGAGCAAGGTGTCGTTGAAATCATCAATTCATCGCAGCAATCCATCATCGTTGCAGAGCGCGGTTTTTATCAACTTCAAAAGCAAGACATTCAGTTGATCGGCGATAGCAATCGCGCTGAGTACGGGTCTGACCGAGCCAACAGTGCTGTTGCACTGAGTGATGGATCGATTGCAGTGGGTACTGTGAACGGCGAATTGTTACGGTTCGACCCGGCGTTAATCCTGCGCGAACGTGTACCCATCAATGATGGCAGCATCGAAGCGTTGCATATCGACGCAGAGAATGGGTTGTGGGCCTTGGGTGAGGGCGAACTCGTTCGAGTACGGTTACCGGCACAATGGACAAAATACAGTGCCCTTCACCATGTCACCGGCACCATCTACGACGTTGAATGGCACAACGGTGGGCTTTGGTTTGCGGGTAGCGCGGGATTGCAGCATTTGACAGCAGATACCACGCAACTGCCCAAAGCGCAACACCTGCAATGGTTCGACTACGAAGGCTATGCCCTGCAATCGACTTCAGCGGGTTTAGTGGTTGGCCACCGTAGCGGCCTTCTGGTACTTGAACATGCACAACCACCACGTTCGATAATCCGCACTGAGGAGGCCATACAGTGGCTGCTGCCGGTGACCGGACGGTTGGATCGCATATTTGCTATTGGTGAGCGTAATGTCTACATGTTGGCGCAGTTGCAGGGCCGATGGAGCGTATTAAGCGCCACACCGCTGGTTAATATCAGCACTAACAACGTAATCAGCGGAATTGAAGCTGGGGAACTATGGCTATCTGACACACGAAATGTACCGCAACGCTGGCAATTCGATCCTGATAGCGGCGATGTGGTAAAGCGAACAATCTTTACAACCGAAACCGGATTACCGCAGCACGAGGGTAAAGCCGCTCTACTTTTCAAACTCGATGATCGCATCCACGCGGTTATCGACAAGCTGGATTTTGTTTTTGACGGCGTGCGATTTATGCCGGCTCGTGGCGCACCGGTAACGTTGCTAGAACACCCAGACGACTTGCAAACAGTTGAGAGCCCAGTGGGAACTTTTGCGCTGACCTGGAATGAGATACTGCGCCGAGCACCGGGAAGTAAACGTTGGGATCGCCTTTATTTTGGCGCTGGCATCGACCGCGGCTTCGTAGGAATGCGCCTGGGAAGTGACGGCATTGTCAGACTAAACACGTGGACAGGCGTTTTGCAGTTTGATTCAACACAAGTGCAACCGCCCGAACCCATGCTGTTTGCTGGATTCGCCAGTATCGGCGCACGTTCTGCACAAGGCGCTTTTACCGCGCTGCCTGCGAATGCGGACAGATCGCCTGCCATCGTACCGGCTGGCAATAGCCTTGAGATGCGATTTGGCCTTATAACCATGGAACCAGGCGCCGAGTTTCGGTATCGCCTGCATGGCGTAACGACCGATTGGAGCACCTGGCGAACAGATCGTGCGCTTACGCTGCGCTCACCGGCAGGCGGCGACTATTCGATAGAGGTGCAGGCACGGACACAATCGGGGCGTGAAGCAAGCCCCCTGTTCTACCGATTTACGGTGCAACCCACATGGAGTGAAATCGCCTGGGTGCGTGCGATTCTCGCTGCGTTAGGATTGCTTGTATTGGCGGCGATGGTGCATTGGGTCGCCTGGTGGCGTACGCAGCGGCTACAACTCGCAACACGGCGTCTGGAGGAGAGCATTGGCGAGCGAACACAAGAGCTTGAAGTGGCAAACCGCAAACTGGCGGATTTGGTCACGGAAGACAGCCTGACCGGTATCGCCAACCGCCGAGCACTCGATGCTGGACTGATTCGCGAATGGCATCGTTGTCTTGACCAGCGTCGCCCGGTCGCGGCATTGATGATCGATGTTGATCATTTCAAACGATACAACGATCAGTACGGCCATCTTGAAGGTGATCTCGTACTCAAGCAAATAGCCAATTTACTGACCCAATTGCACAATCCGAGCCGTGAATTACTGGCACGCTTTGGCGGCGAAGAGTTTGCCCTGTTGCTGCCGGGCTTGCACATCGAAGAAGCGCAAATGCGTGCGCGCGAGGTGTGCAAGGCTATCGCCGAGGCCAAGCTGGAAGTAACGGTAAGCGTTGGTGTTGCAGCACAAGTGCCAAGCCCATTGGATGACCCACACATTTTGCTGCGGCGCGCAGACGCCGCACTGTATCGCGCCAAGCGCAATGGCCGGAACCGGGTTGAGATCGCCAACGACTGAACATGACTGCGGGCCTGACACAGCCAGAGCCTTGACGCTTCAGGGTTGGTGGTGATCCTTGCTGTCTGTCGTAGCCGTCGCCTGATGTTCGGCCTGACGGGGCAACACGGTATGCGCCGCAGGATAAAGTGCAATGGCTTCAGGCCGCGCCGCAGCACCGACACGTTGTGCAAGCAGAGCGAACGTAGCTGCGAACAGCAGCACGAAAGAACCCAGTGCAGCCAATGCGGCCAGCCAGGTCCAAGGTGCAAACAAGGCCAGAACGAAACTGGCGACGGACAACAGTAATAACACCAACCAGGACATGCATCCTCCGCGCGCGTGGCCGTTTCCGTGGAAGTTTACACGCACTTGGGGGTTATCAACGGTGCTTGTCATTGCGGCGATGCAAACAATATTTCGGCTCGTTGGAACAACACCCAGCTGGTAGCGATGTATTTATCCTTGCCCAACGGGCGGTTACCGCGATGGGTGTGAGTAAACCCGGCAGGGGCGATCAGCAAGCTGCCGGTGCGCGGCGTGATCAATCGATGTTGGTGAAAAAACTCGGTTTCACCCTCGGCAAAGCCGTCATTGAGATAGATCGTCCACAACAGCGTGCGGTGCAAGGCATTGCCGTCGCCAACTTGCGGGTAATGTTCGCAATGCCAATACGGGTAGCCACCCTGGTCGGCGGTGTAACGCTGCAAGTTGATCGCGCCAGGGCGAAAACACAGGCGAATCAGTGTACCGAGGCGATCATCATCCATCGCGATGACATCCTCGGTGGTGAGTCGTCGCGAAGTACCCGATTCGGGATCAGGTATTTGCAGCATCAGCGGTGCAATCAGCGTATACGGATACTTGCGCAAGTACTGCAGCAGCCCGGAAAACATTGCTGCGTTGAGTTGCTCCTCAACCGCACGCCAAGCGGGCTTGCCAGTAATCTGCAGATCGCGACTTCGCTTGAGTTCGGGAATTACTCCGCCGCCAACACGGCCAGGACTATGCTCTGCCCCACGTTCAAATCGCTGCAACCACGGTGCGCAGACATCGCCCGGTAATGTGTCGGGGTAGACTTCGATGAAATCATCGGCTGCCGTTGTCATTGCGTAGATGCCAGGATCGAATGGATCGAGAATGGTAGCGTGCCTGCATTGGGCACGTCAGCGGTAATGCAAATGTTACGGGTAACATGGTGTGCTCAGTGCGCCATCGGAAGCCGGCATCATGACGTCTACGCAGTTACCCAGCATCATGGGGTTGGCAACCGCAGCAGGCATCGGCTTGCTGATCGGGTTGGTGCGTGAGCGCGCAATTGCCGAGCACCCGAACCAGATCGCCGGGTTACGCACCCACGCCTTGGCTGCCCTGATAGGTGCGCTCGGCTTCTGGCTGGGGACTGCCGTGCTGGTTGCCTTGCTGGCTGGCCTGGCGCTTATGGCCGCGCTAGGTTATCGCCGCAGCAGCGAAAGTGATCCGGGCTTGACTGGCGAGCTGACATTGCTGTTGACCCCGCTGCTGGGTGCGCTGGCAATGCAGATGCCGTCTTTGGCTGCGGGTCTTGGGGTTGCCATCGCGATCTTGCTGCAAGCCAAGGCAAGCCTGCATCACTTCAGCCGGGTATTGTTAAGCGAGCAGGAGCTCCACGATGGGCTGGTATTGCTGGCCTCGGCACTGGTGGTTTTGCCGCTTTTGCCCAGCGGGGCGGTTGATCCGTGGGGTGTATTGCGGCCCGATGCGGTCTGGCGACTGGTGGTGCTGGTGATGGGCGTCGGGGTGTTGGGGCACATCGCGCAGCGTGCAGCCGGCGCACGCTGGGGTCTGCAACTGGCCGGCTTTTTTGCCGGCTTTGTATCATCCACGGCCACCGTTGCCAGTTATGGTGCAGCGGCGCGACGGCAGCCAGAGCTGGTGGCATTTGCGGCATCGGCTGCACTCCTTTCCAACCTTGCCTCATTATTGCTGATGGCTGTTGTAGTGGCTTCGGTATCGCTGCCACTGGCAACAGCCGGTGTCCTGCCATTGACTGGCGCTGGCGTGACATTGCTGATCGTTGCGCTGTTGGGGCTTCGCACGCAATCCGGCCAATCCGGTGAGCCACCGCAACTGAACGGCCGCAGCTTTCAACTGCGCCATGCCGTGTTGCTGGCTGTGGCTATCAGCCTGGTATTGTTGATTTCGGCCGCGCTGACGCAAGTAATGGGCAATGCCGGCGCACTGATCACCTCAGCCTTGGCGGCTTTGGCCGAATGGCATGCGGCGGCGGCCAGCCTGGCACAACTTGCCGCTGCCGATGCACTGCCACTGAGCAATGCACGCTGGGGCTTGGTGCTGTTGTTGGTCAGCAGCGCAATCGCCAAAACCGCATTGGCATTCATCAGTGGCAATCGCCGCTATGGAATGCGTGTTGCTTTCGGCCTATGGTGCATGGTGCTCGTCGCCGCCGCGCTGGCGGCGTTGTGACAACGCACAGAACTTATACGTCGCCGTCGTTGCTCCAACCCTCGCCGGTGCCGCGGTTGAGCACCTTGTCCGAACCCAGGATGCTGCCAGCAGGAATTGCCGACAGTGCATTCACTTCGCGATAGATCGGGGCAAAATCCGGCCGAGTAGCGTTGAACAATTGCGCAAAATCATCAATCACGAAGTAGGTTTTCTGGAAGCTGTCGATACGATAGCGGGTGCGCATGACCCGGCGCAGATCGAACGCGATCCGGTTTGGGATGCGGCTTTCCAGGCAATGGATGCTCTCGCCCTTGGAGCTGACAATACCAGCGCCGTAGATGCGCAGCCCATTGCTTGTACGTATCAGCCCGAACTCAACCGTGTACCAGTACAGGCGGGTGAGATTGAGCAACGCCTCGGCGCCCAGACCATGGGCCTTGACACCGCCACGGCCGTAGGCCGCCATGTAATCAGCGAAAACCGGGTTCATCAGCAGTGGCACATGGCCGAACAGGTCGTGAAAAAGATCCGGTTCGGCGATGTAATCGAGCTGCTCGGGGCGGCGAATCCACCACGTTACCGGGAAGCGGCGGTTGGCCAGGTGCTCAAAAAAGGTGAGCTCTGGCAGCAGACCCTCAACCCCGATCAGTTGCCAACCGGTGGTTTGCGCGAGCACCTGATTGATGTCGGAAAAACGCGGTATCTGCTGCGCCGACATACCCATCGCCTGTTGCGCAGCAACAAACTCGTCGCAGGCCCGGCCTTGCAACACCTCGTGCTGGCGTTCAAACAACTGCGACCACACCGCGTGATCGCTATCGCTGTACTGCGCCCACGGTTGCTCGACCACGGCCGTGGTGTAAATCGGCACATAGCCGCGATCAGTGGCCAGCCGTTCAACGCGCTGGGGTGGGTTCAACATGGGCGAACCTCGTGTTGGACGGGGGAAGAGCATAATGCCAATTCAACGCAATGGGGTTGCAAAGATGTTGTGAAACCCGACGGATTCACACGGTTATTGCGCTAAATTACAATTTCAAAGCAGGATGTTGCGATGAATGCAGACACGGTTTCGCTCGACCGCACCGATATCGCGATCTTGGCACAGTTGCAGCGTGATGGCCGCGTCACCAATGCCGAGTTGGCCGATCGGGTGAATCTGTCGGCAAGTGCTTGCCTGCGTCGTATCCAACGTCTGGAACAAAGCGGCGTGATTGGCGGCTACGGCGCCTGGCTTGACCCGGCACGGGTCGGCCTCGGTTTGCAGGCGTTTGTTCGCGTACAACTGGCGCAGCATGATGCGGCGGCCATCGCCCGATTCGGGCAGGCGGTGCAATCCTGGGATGAAGTCGTGGCCTGCCATGCCCTGACCGGCGAGATGGACTACCTGCTGCATATCGTAGTCGAGGATCTGGATCATTTTTCGCGCTTGTTGCTTGATCGCCTGCTCGGCGATGCCGGTGTTGCTGATGTCAATTCCAGCTTTGTGCTGCGTACGGTAAAGCCCGCAAGGGGCCTGCCGTTGCCAAAAAAATAGGCGCTTGCGTGTCGCCTACAGTACGCAGTACGTAGGATGGGTAGAGCGCAGCGAAACCCATCGCAATACAGCGATAAGCAGTTCGTAGGATGGGTAGAGCGCAGCGAAACCCATCAAGCGTGTTGCAATGGCGCTGTTGAAGGGTTTCGATCGCTTAGCGACAGCGTTCGCTGCGCGAACTATGCCTTCGTAGCACTCGGTCGCTACGTTCTACCCATCCTGTGGCGACCATACGTTCGCCGCAGCTATGCCAGCAACAGCCAATACAACAACCCGAGTATCAGTCCAAGCTTGAGCACCTTGTACAGCGTGCGATTGAAATGCTTCAGCGCACGCGCACGGAGCTTGAGCCAATGCACCCCGCCATACAAACGGTTGACCACGCCGACCTTATCACTGGCGAGATTCTGGGTGGCGGTGGCGCGGCCGAGCACACCGCCGATCGCGCGGTTGACAGCGCCCAACCAACGCGGCCGCAGCGGCCTCTCGACATCGCAAAAGAAGATGATGCGATCGTGCGCGCTGCGATTTTCGGCCCAATGCACGAAGGTTTCGTCGAACAGCACGTCCTCGCCATCGCGCCACGAATACATCTGGCCATCAACGAAAATCCGGCAGTCATCGCTGCCCGGCGTAACCAGCCCGAGGTGATAGCGCAGCGAACCGGCGAACGGATCGCGGTGCGGATTCAATTGCGCGCCGGCCGGCAGCAGGGTGAACATCGCCGCCTTGACGCCCGCCACCTGCCGCACCAGGGCTACGGTGCGTGGGCACAATGCCTGCGCCGAGGGCAGCGGTTCGTCGTACCACTTCAGGTAAAAGCGCTTCCAGCCTTCCTTGAAAAACGAATTGAAGCTGGCATCGTTGTGCTTCATCGCCGCCTGGATGTGGCCCTGGTCAGACAGGCGCAGCGCTTCATCGCGGATCACTTGCCAGTGATCGCGAAAGACATCGAGCTCTGGAAACGCGCGGCGATCCAGATACGGTCGCGCCGGTACCGCCGAGAACAGATACAGCAGCGCGTTGATCGGCGCCAGCACGGACGAATGATTGAACAATTGTCGATGAAACGGCAGCCGCACGCGGCCGCGCAGGTGTACATAGAGCACACTGGCGACAAACAACGCGATGATGATGAACTTGGTCGATGACATGGGGTCGGAAATCCATACCTGCGTCAGTAGCGAAGAGCACGCATTGTCGGCGCTTGTACGGGCCAGTGAAAGAGCGCATTGCAGGGGTGATTGCACATGACCACGATTCAACCGCGATGGCGCACCGGCTTGCAGCGCCTGCTGCATGATCGCAACTGGCGCTTCGCATTGCCACGCATTGTGCTGCTCAGCGCCTTGGGCTGGTTGCTGGTGCAGCAACTACTGCCGCGTTCGAGTTTCGCCGGCACCCCCGAGGAGCTCTGGCCCAATACCGATTTCAGCCGTCATTCGGTACCGCTGGACGAATTCGAACCGGGTGGGCCGCCAAAGGACGGCATCCCGCCAATCGACAAACCGCGTTTCGCGCCTGTGAGCGCGGTGGACTGGCTGGCTGTTGATGCGCCGGTAATCGTGGTGCAGCTTGCCGATGCGGCACGTGCGTATCCGCTGGAAATTCTGGTCTGGCACGAGATCGTCAACGACACGCTTGGCGATACTCCGATCGTGGTGACCTTTTGCCCGTTGTGCAATGCCGCGCTGGTATTTGATCGGCGCGTGGCTGGCGAAACACTGGATTTCGGCACCACCGGCTGGTTGCGGCTGAGCGATTTAGTGATGTACGACCGCCTGAGCGAAAGCTGGTGGCAGCAATTCACCGGCGAAGCCGTGGCCGGCAAGATGACCGGCGCGCAACTTGTCCAAGTGCCGGCGCAGATCATTGGTTTTGGTGACTTTCGCGCCGCTTGGCCCAGCGGCGAGGTGCTGACCCGGCGCACCGGCCACCGCCGCCGTTACGGTGAAAACCCTTATGTCGGTTACGATTCCATGCGCCAGAATCCGCTGATGCCCGAGCACGAGGACCGCCGCCTGCGGCCAATGGAGCGCGTGCTGGCGGCGCAGATCGGCGCGTTGCAACGGGTGTACCCGTTCACCGACATCGCCAAAAAGGGCCTGATTCACGACCGCATCGGCGACACCCCGGTAGTGGTGTTCGCACGCAAGAAAGGCATGCGCTCGGCGCTCGATGGCGAGCGTATCGCCCGCAGCAAACGGCTACCGGCAGCGGCGGTATTCATTGCCCGCCATGGCGATCAGGAACTGACGTTCGTGAAAGAGAGTGATGCGTTCCGCGACCAGCAGACCGGCAGCCACTGGAATCTGCTTGGTCATGCCATCGATGGTCCGCTCGCCGGGCAACGCCTGCAAGCCCTACCCGGCGGCATCCACTTCGCGTTCGCGTGGCTGGCGTTCAAGCCCGATAGCGAGATCTATGGAAACGCTGATTAACTCTAATTTCGTCATTGCCGCGAAAGCGGAAATCCAGTGCAATCAACCGTCTTTACCCCGGATTTACTCGCACTGCGTGCTCGCTCTTCGGGCCAACTTCGGCGCTCGGTCGCTGCACCACAACGCTCGCTTGCGTACGCCACCCGTTCGCGACGCTCGGTCGGGCGCTTCGCGCCTCGTCGCCGAAGTGGCGCATCAATCAACGGGCTGTTCGGGGAAGCAAGTGGGTAATTTGTGCGCCAGGATTGCGTTGCAGGCTATGCGGAGTAAGGTTTTTCCGGCATCAGGGTTGAGCTGAATTCCGTCGCGATTTGCTGCTGGCTACCGCCGTGAAACGGTCACGGCGCATGCGTTGTCGGCTCCACCGCTGCGCGCTTTGAGCCGACCTACACCAAGCGCTGCGCGTGGCTGACGCAGGTCGGATCCGGCAACCGCTCCATGCGTTGCTCAACCTCCGGCATCCATGCCGTCGCAAACGCCACAGGCGTGGATCCGACATGGCCATGTCCGTTCATCCGCATGCTTGGAGCGACAAAAATGCACGGAACTACTCACACGTTTCCACGAAGACCCAATCACCGAATCCCCGTGCACCGCAGTGGTCCGAAACGATTAGCGATCAAGAAGCGCTCCACGCCGCCGCCGGCTCGCACTTCAAGCCCCAATCAGCTCGTTGGGGGTCGCACGCGGGGGGGGGGGGCTGCGATTGACTCTCCGCGAGTTCCAGCAACGCTGCCCTGGCGCGCACCGCGAGCAGCCGGTACGCTCGCAACAAACGGGTCTCGTCCACATTCAGCAGCACCGTCGCGGACGAGTCGCCGCTGCGCACCATGGCCCCAGCGCCGGTTGCCAGCCATTCGACACAGACCCCGGTAAGCCCGGCAAGGGCGAACAGCCGCGCCAGACAAGGCGCGTTGCCGTCACCGCGCTCCCAATGCCCGACCGCACTGCGATCCACTTCCAGCATGGCCGCCAAATCGGATTGTTTCCAACCCTTGCGGTGACGCGCGGCGCGGATACGGTCGGACAAACGCATGGTCTGTGTTCTCCATCGGACAGGTAACGGCGCAAACAGTGGGAACTCCCGGACCACCTCCTGTGGAGTGAACGTGCGCGTCCTTGCGGCGGGTAGTTTATGTGCTATTCGTCACAACTTTACCAGCCCAATGTTGCGCCGCATAAGACTGCGAACGTCATCTGGCGTGCCGAGCCGAGCCGCAGAAACCGACGCATCAGGACAGGGCAACACCACGACGGCTCAAAGCATGCCAAAGCAAGGACCGCGTGTCTGTCGGCGGATCGCTGACGCGCGTGTAGGAAAATACTTACACGGTGCCGTATCGCGGCACGCGACGCGGCGCATGATCGCCTCCGGGAAGTCGGCGGCGCCTTATTGGGTGAGCGATATTCAGCAGGTGAGCAATATTAAACAAACTGGTGAATATCGTTCACACGGCATGCCATCTTGTTGATTTCGCTGCACCACATTTTCGCCATGTGACCGATATTCACATGCTTTGGTGCCAAAACACGCTCTCGCGACCGGCCTAGCTGAGGTGAGGGGTTGACGGACACGTTGGCACTACGGTGTGATGCGGCTGCCAGCGACGTGCTGGCTATCACACAGGAAGAACGCAATGAAGAACGAACTGTTTTCCATCGCTGAACTCGAATCTCGCTTCGAAATGGAAGCTCTCACCGCCGCAAGCGAAGAAGCCGCCTGCTGCGAAGATTACACCTGCTCCCTCAACATCCAGTAACTTTGGTTCATGACAGGTCGCCCACCGCAGCTGTGGGCGACCTGTCAAATGGCAAAGTAAACCTTAGCGCGACCTCTCTCCGCTCGTGCAGAGCATCTGGCGCACAGGTGGCGTGATCAAAAAAGTACATGAGGCGCGAATCGGCCGGATATTGAAATCGATCCGCTCTGCACCAACCGACTAGTTAGGAATCAATACATGTCGTCACCGCCCTTGCCACGACTCAGGGATGACGTGGCTGTCGCCACGCTCGACACCTCGGACCCACGTTCGCGCTATCGAGTGGAGGTAGACGGGCGCCACTTTGTCATCGACCGAAGCACTGCCTTTCTCGTCGATGAATTGCGAAGAACCACTAATGCAGATTCGATTGCACTAGAGTTGTCGCGCGCACTTGATCAACTGGTAACGGCCAACGACATCCGTTACGCAGTCGAACAGAAACTTCCGAAAGTGCTGTTCGAAAAGATCGATGAGGCGCCAAAGTCTCCGCTGAGCTGGCAAGTTGAACTGGCTTCAGCGCGGACTTTGAATTCAATTCTCAGCTTCAACTCAGTGCTCTTTCGTTCCAAATCCGTGATCACGATGGTCATGATTTTTGTGGCGTTAGAGGTGTTGATGCTCCCGATCCTCACCGAGCCTGTTCGCGCGTTGCATTGGACAGGGGCTCTGACCGCTACCGTGTTGACGCTCATCGGCGTCGCAATCCACGAACTCGGCCATCTGAGCGCGTGCCACCACTTTCGCGCTCGCCATGGCGGGTTTGGATTTGGCCTGTACTGGATTTTCCCAACATTCTACGCCGATGTGACTGGCACTTGGTCGCTTAGCCGTATGCAGCGCGCCGCCGTCGACGTGGGCGGGCTCTATTTCCAATCGATATACCTAAGCATCTTTGCGATATGGGCGCTGTCGACGAAGGACCCAACCATCCCAGTTGCTACACTTTTGCTGAGCCACACCCTGATGCTCTACACACTCAACCCAGTCTTGAAGTTTGACGGATACTGGTTGTTGAGCGACATCAGCGGCACAGTGAACCTGCATCAACGAATCAACGAAACGGCGCGCAAAATTTTAGGTCGAGGTGCAGACTACGGGCACACGATCAGATTTGCCGATATCCTCGTTCTGGTCAGCTTTTTGATTCTAGCCACAGCATTTTTCGGACACCTCATGTGGATGGTTATAACAAATGCCTCGCACTCATTCGCAAACGTCTGGCATGCCACCTCGCTGATGTCCGTGCTCAGCAGCGGAACTTTGTTGGCGCTGACCCTACTGCTACTGAGCGTGGTTTCGCTGCGCCTGCTGCGTGCCATGATTAAAGTCTTCCGGTGATCCTGAGATCATGATGCCATTGACTTCCCGTTGGAAATTGATGCGAGCGCGTGCAGAGCAGCGCCTCGCCAAGCACATTCAAAAAGAATGCGCCGGTGGATTGCTGATTCTGATCAGCACACGAAGCAACTTCAGGATCGTACGCGAGCTTGCGCGCATCACCCCACTGTGGATATGCGCTGGAAAGCTGGCCTCAGAACATCTCCGGCAGATCCGCCCTGACTACCTTCGGACACCGCCCGAAATCGTCCGCTTGGCGGCCTCACACGAAGCCCTTCCGCGCACTGTCGTCAGCTTCCCTGATCAAATTCATGGTGATGGTCCAAGCTTCGTCGAAATCGAGTTCGCGGGCTCACAGCGTCACATGTCGTTGCTGGAACTGCTGTTGGTCATGCGGCACCAACCGTCAGTTCACACCGTCCTCCGAGACTTGGTATCGAACGACATGTCATTGCACCCAATCGACGCCGCTGCCTCTCGGCAGTGCCCACTCGATCAAGGCGTGAAGCGATTGCTCGGCCCAATCGAAACACTGCTCGCGAACCCACCCGATGACTGGCTTGCCGAGCGAGTGTTTGCCAGCAAATCGGCGCCCGCGAGCGCCGCGCGATTCCGCGATGATGTGCGGGACGTCGAAGCCTTGCTGCGATTGTTGGCCGAGCGCACCACTCCGGATCCCTATGCGACGACACGCATCATGAACAGAATTGATCTGTTGACCCGAGGCCCCGCGAACGCCAACGCATCGTCTAGCCCCGCCGCAGAACGCTTGGCCGCGAGCGGGTGAGTGCCACTCGCAACGCTCCCACTGAAAGCGCCGCCAGCAAAGCGCGCCGCGCAACCCTGATCGACCGTGCTGCGATGAAGAATTTTGATCAGTTTTCGTCATGGTGGCCACTCTGCGTTCGCGGTGTGTAACGTTGTGCGCCAATCAAATAAGCAGCCCGACACTGAACCCTGACATATAAAGGACAATCCGATGCTGTGGTTATGGCACATCCGTTATCGCTTCATCGCACCGTTCGCGAGTCTGATCGAACCATTTTTGCGCCCATCTTGGCATCGTGGCAAGCGCGCCAGCACTTCGCTGGAACGCGCCGATATTCGCCTACCCATAGACAAGCGTCGGTTCGAGCGACGTTACTACATTTCATTGTGGCAATCATTTCGAATGTTGCAATTCGCATCAACGGCCCCACTTGAATCTCTGCGCGAATTCCTTACGCGCCGTGTTCCGGTGCATGGTTCGACCACTTTTCCCGAACTCGCCAGCATGGATCGCGGCGTGCTGATCACATCACCGCACTACGGCGCATTCATCATTTGTTGCTTGAAAATCATATTTGAGATGCACGGCAAGAAAAAGGTTCACGTTCTTTACAATGATCCGCGATTCACACCGAGCAACTCCGCCTATGGTCCTTTGTTTCAGCGCCTTGGGTACGATGTCAACCTTCTGTTCGTCGGCCGCAAGGGATCGATTGCCGCGCTCAAGGCGCTACGGCGAAATGAATGCGTCCTGATCATGCCAGATGTGGTGTTGGACGCGGAGCAAGCCATTGCCATTCCTTTCATGAATCGACTGCTCCGAGTAATGCCGGGGACTGGATTTTTTGCACTGAAAGGCAACGCAATCATCGCGCCGGTGTATTGCTCACCAATGCCGGATTTTTCGGTTTCGCTACGCATAGGAAATCTGGTTGACGCGGCCGATTACATCCGCGCCGATGACGCCCAAACGATTTTCGCAACCACCCGCACGCTGTTCCAGGATTTCGAAAAGCAATACGCCGACATGCCCGAGCACTGGAACTATTGGGACCGCCTCGCGTCACAGTCGAGACCGCTTGGTGATCTGGACGTCGACGACCCGATATCGCTGCGTGAGGCATTGGTGCGCAGGGTCAAGTCTTCGCCCAAGCTGGGAGCGGCGATTCCGGAGCTTGAAGCGTTCCTTCGAAACCTCGATCACCCGGCGTCGGCAGCGATATCTTGTACGACACATGCCTGACCTCTCGACGACCTCGCCGCCATTCTTGACGGCATTCAACCTCGCAAGGTTTGGCCTCTCCCCATTTGTGCGCCCCAACGACGCACGCAGAGCGCACGATCCAAGGCACACGACATTAACTTATGAGGACCATCACGTGAAGATATTGCGAAATTTCCAAGCCGGAATTCTTTTCCTCTTGGTTGCTCACAACGCAGCATCGGCAGCAGACCTCGCTGAAACTACTGCGCTACTGGAGAGCAACGACCCACGTGCCACTGCAGCAGTCACCGCACTGGTACAAGCCGACCCAAAAAACCCGGATGTCCAGGCACTGCAGGTGCATCTATTGCTGCTGCAAGGCGATGCGGAGGCTGCGATCGACGTGGCCAAACGCACCGTAAAGGGCGCACCAAACAATGCGCCAGCACATCTGTGGTTGGGCAATGCCTATGGCCTCAGGCTCAGCCAAGTCGGCATGTTTTCGCAGATTGCCATCGCGCCGCGCTTGCGCCGTGCCTACGAAGAAGCCGTCAAACTCGACCCGGACCTATTGGAGGCTCGATACCGGCTGGTCGAATTCTATGTACAGGCGCCCAAGGTCATGGGCGGTGGCATCGATAAAGCCAAGTCGCAAGTCGACGAAATTGCGGGGCGCGACCCCGCAATGGGGCACGCTGCCCGCGGCAAAGTGCTGCTGGCAGAAAAGCAGGTCGATTCGGCGCTCGCTGAATTCGCGGCGGCGCGCGCCGCCAAACCCGATGTCGCGCGCTACCGTCTGGAAATCGGTCTCGCGCTTCAGCGCAGCAAGCGTTGGCAGGATGCCTTCGATGCATTTCAGGCATGGACACGCGACGACCCCGATTCCCCGTCGGCTTGGTATCAGCTTGGTCGCACAGTCGCATTGTCTGGGCTGAATGCCGACGCAGGCGTCGCGGCCATTGAGCATTATCTGAGCATGCCGCTGAAATTGGACAGTCCCGGCGTGCAACACGCCTGGTTCCGCCTGGGCCAGATTCACGCGCTTGCCGGGCGCAAAGACGAGGCCCGCACCGCATTTGGCAAGGCGCTCGCTATCGACCCCAAGCACCGCGAAGCCAAAGCCGCCCTGGCCAAGCTATGAGCAAAGGAAGAGGGTGGCTGTTACCTCAGATGCGCTCGGCTAATCTGAGGTAGCCCGGCGCGGCGCCCCCCGCAACCGCGCCGCTACGATCAGATGCCGTAGTACATCTGATATTCCAGTGGATGGGTGGCGGCGCGGAAGCGGGTCACTTCCTGCATCTTCAGCGCGATGTAGCCGTCGATGAAATCGTCGTTCATCACCCCGCCGGCCTTGAGGAACTCGCGGTCGGCATCCAGTGCTTCCAGCGCCTGATCCAGCGAATGACAAACGGTGGGGATGCCGCGTGCTTCCTCCGGTGGCAGATCGTACAGGTCCTTGTCCATGGCCGCGCCGGGGTCGAGCTTGTTCTTGATGCCGTCGAGCCCGGCCATCATCAGCGCGGTAAAGGTGAGGTAGCCCGACTGAATCGGGTCGGGGAAGCGCATTTCAATACGCCGTGCCTTGGGGTTGGTGACATAGGGGATTCGGCAGCTCGCGGAGCGGTTGCGTGCCGAGTAGGCCAGCATCACCGGCGCTTCGAAGCCCGGCACCAGACGTTTGTAGCTGTTGGTGCCGGAGTTGGTGAAGGCATTGATCGCGCGCGCATGCTTGAACACGCCACCGATGTACCACAGCGCCATCTGGCTCAGGCCGCCGTATTCATCACCCGTGAACAGGTTCACGCCGCCCTTGGCCAGGCTCTGGTGTACGTGCATGCCGCTGCCGTTGTCGCCAACCAGTGGCTTGGGCATGAAGGTGGCGGTCTTGCCGTTGCGGTAGGCCACGTTCTTGATCACGTACTTCATGGTTTGCAGTTCGTCGGCCTTGTACACCAGCGAGTTGAACTTGGTGCCGATCTCGCACTGGCCGGCATTGGCGACTTCGTGGTGATGCACTTCCACCTCGATGCCAAGGCTGGTGAGGATTTTGCACATCTCGGCGCGCAGGTCATGCAGCGAATCGGTGGGCGCCACTGGAAAATAGCCGCCCTTGAGGCCCGGACGATAGCCGGAGTTGCCGCCCTCGTATTTTTTCTTCGAGTTCCAGTGCGCTTCCTCGGAATCGACCTCGAAGAAGGTGTGGCCCATCTCGTTGCTCCAGCGCACCGAGTCGAACACGAAAAACTCGGGCTCCGGGCCGAAAAACGCCTGCTCGGCGATACCCGAGGCTTTGAGATACGCTTCGGCACGCCGCGCCACGCCGCGTGGGTCGCGCGAATAGGGCTGCATGGTGGCCGGGTCGAGAATGTCGCAGACCATCACCAGGGTCGGGTCGGCGGTGAACGGGTCAAGAAACGCGGTGGCCGGATCCGGCATCAGCACCATGTCTGACTCGTTGATACCCTTCCAGCCGGAAATCGAGCTGCCGTCGAACATCTTGCCGTCCTCGAACAGCGCCGGTTCGACGATGCTGGCCGGGAAGGTGACGTGATGCTGCACACCGCGTACGTCAGTGAAGCGCAGATCGACAAACTCAACGCTATGGTCTTTGACCAGCTTTTCGATATTTTCGAGCGACATGGAAATTCCTGATTGGACAGAGGGTGAGTACAGCACCAGCAATCGCCGGCGGATCACTGGTGCTATGCAGCAATATGTGTGCCAGCGAGAAATATTCGCTAACGCATTGATATCAAAGTGGGTTAAAAAATGAGCCGCTGTATCTTTGCGCCAATATGGTGCAATAAAACCCGATATGCACCGCCATGGTGCTTGACTGTGGCGCGAGCCGATCAGCGAATACGGCGCGCCAATGCACCACGACGACCGGCGTCGCGACGCATCGCAGCCGCCAGTGCCGGCTCGGTCGACCACAATTGGAGGCGCGTTTTCGCACGAGAAATGCCGGTGTACAGCAGTTGCCGTGAAAGAATCGGATTCTCGGCATCCGGCGGCAGCAGCACGGCAACCTGTTCGTACTCGGAGCCCTGGCTCTTGTGGATGGTCATTGCAAATGCGCCGCGATGCGCCGGCACGCTGCCGGGGTTTAACCGAACCAGGCGCAAGCCCGCATCGGTGGTCAGCGCAGTTGGCGTCGAGTGGCGCTCAAACCACACCTGCATCCTGCCGCTTTCATCGCGCAGGCAGATGCCGACGTCACCGTTGAACAAACCGGTGCTGTTGTCATTGTGGCTGATCATCACCGCGCGGCCGGGATACCAGACGGCATCGGCATACTCCGGGTTTGCTTTTCGCAGCGACTCCTCGATGGCGTCGTTCACCGCGTAAGCACCGAAGTCGCCCTCGCGAAGCGCACACAGCACTTGCTGCTGGCGCAATGCCGCAAGTGCTCGCAGTACCGTTGCGGGGTCATTACGCGGCACGGCTGCAAATGCGCCAGCATTGTGCAGTGTGCTGCGTAACGCCTGTACCCAGTGGGCGAGCTGTTGGCGCAGCATGCTTGCACTGGCGAGTGGCAGCCAGTGCGCGGCGTTGCCGGCGTGCTCAAGTGCGCTGAGCAGTGCGGCGGTGTCGCCGCTACGCGCCGCTTCATTGATCGGCAGCAATGCCTGGTGCGCACGGAACGAATGCTGCAAGCGAACCAATCCTGCGCCGCCTTGCTGGGCGATGGCGTTGGCGATGTCGAGCAGTACCGAGCCGGTACCGACCGAACTCAATTGATCGGCATCACCCACCAGCACCAGCGCCGCGTGTGCCGGCAGGGCGTCGAGTAACGCGCGCAGCAAGGCGAGATCGATCATCGATGCCTCATCAAGCACCACGATGTCGGCGCTGAGCGGATTGTCCGCATGCCAGTTGAAGCCATCGTTGGCACCACGGCTACCGAGCAGGCGATGCACGGTGCTGGTTTGCGCGCTCAATGCGGACTCCAGATACGGTAGCCATGCGTCCGGTAATGGATGTTGTGGGTGTCCACGCAGCGCATCTGCTCCTGTGCGCAGCGCCTGTGCCAAGCGCTGCGCCGCCTTGCCGGTGGGCGCGCATAGATGAATGACTGGCAAGTCGCCAGCATGTAGCGCCGCATGCTCGCGCGACAAAGCCAGCAGCATCCGCAGCACCGTAGTGGTCTTGCCGGTACCCGGTCCGCCGCTGAGCACAAACAGGCTGGTGCCGAGCACTTGGCGTACGGCTTCGCGCTGCGCCTGCGCGGCATCGCTGCGATCGTGCTGAAACAAGGCGTCGATATCTGTCGTGCTCAGCGCAGCTGCGGTTGGCCGACAATGCCGACGTTGCCGAAGATGGTCGCCGACAACCACTTCATTACGGAAGTTTCGGCGCAGATAAAAGTCGTCCTGATCGAGAACAAACGGAGTGTTGTTTACGTCGCTATCAGATGCTCCAGTGACGCTGAGCAAAGGCTCGCAAGTCAGTGTCGTAAGTTCAGTTGCGGTGAGCTTACGCATGCCGTGTCTGCCTATGCCATCACCGCGCAAAGGCAGGGCGCTGTCACCCTGGCCATCGGCAAAACTCGCCCAGGCGGCTACTTCCGCCAACAATGGCGAGCCGCCATGGCACATTACCCACCGCGCCACTGATCGCTCAAGTGGTCGCCAACATGGTGCCGACGGCAGGTCAGCCGGGTTTTGCCGAAAATGGACATACGACGGGTTTGTACTCATGCAAGCTCCGAATCGGCAACATGGCCGGCAAACACCGCATTGACTGCATCAAGCAACGGGTCAGAAAAACGGTGCCGCCAGATGCCGCTGTCCACGCCAAGGCCAGCAGCGCGGACGAACAGGTAAAAGCACTCCCCCAGGTGTTGACTGCGTTGATACGAATTGCCCAGGCGCTGATGCAAATAGCGATCTAGCGCAACGCTGTACAGCAGTGCCTGGAAACGGTAATGCGCTGCGTCCATTGCGGTGTGCAGCGCTGCCCCCTGATAGGCCGGCAAGCCCTCACCGAGCATATTGCCCTTGTAGTCGAGCAGGTAATAGCGTCCCTGATGCTGGAATATGAGATCGATCTTGCCGTTCATCAGTCCAACCAGCGTGCGTGCATCGACTGGGGCCAGCCCCGCTTCGCCGTGTGCCGCGCAAACCCGCGCAAGTGTGTGCATGGAGGCACCCGCCAACGGGAAGTAAAACTCCATCTCCGCACGCAACGCATTCTCGGGAAGCGCACTGAGGCACAGTTGTGGCGCCTGCGCAGCACCAAGCGGCGCATCGAGTGCCGCTTGCAGCCGGCGTGCCAGACGCTCAACAACCATTTCTGCGGGTAGTTCACCAAACGTTACCGCGTGCGCTGTGAGCCAGTGGCGCAACAACGGCTTTTGTGCAATCAGTGGCACGCCGATGACGCGGTGCTCGAAAATGCTGTGGATCGCGTTGCCGATCGCCTTGCCGCGAATCGATGCCAAACCGACCAGCTCGGGATGCGGCAGTGACTGTTGCGGCTGCGCATGATTGAGCAGCGACAATGGCAGTTGCTCGCGGGCATCCGCTTCATCGGCGGCGGCAGTTTCGGCATCGGTGCTGCGATGACCGCCACCACGGCTCAAGGTGGTGAAGCTGTGTTTCGCCGACAACGAATGCGACACGGCCGGTGGCAGTTCGCGCGCCGAGTGTCGTGTCGCGGGGCCAGTGTTCGGCTCATGCAGAACGCGCATTGACTGCGGTTGCCAGCCGTCGCGCCATTCGAACGTACCAGCGGCATCGTCTCGTCCCGGCGAATCCAGCGGCGGTTGCATGCGCGCCAGCATCACGTCGATGGCACTGCGCGCGCTGCCGGAAGCCGGACCCTTTGCATTTGCTTGTGCGAGCCGATCAGGTGGCAGCACGAACACGTGGCATGCATGGATGGCGCGGGTAAGCGCCACATACAGCAGGCGAAAGCGTTCATCAAACAACTCGGCGCTTTGCAGCGTCTTGCCTTTCTCGGAACTGTCAATGCGCCGCGGGCCGCCATCGGGATCGCTGAGCAACGACAGGCCGGACTCGCGGTGTTCACCGTGCGCCCACATCAACGGCAAAAACACGATAGAAAACTCAAGCCCTTTGCTGGCGTGCAGGCTCATCAAACGCACACGCCGTTGATCCGATTCGATACGCAACTGCTGGGCGTCAGCCGCTTCTTCGTCGGCATCGCCATCGGCGCGCTGCTGCTGGCCCAGCCAGGCAAGCAAGGCCTCGATGCCAGGAGCCAGCTCGGATTGTGCCTGCAGCAGTTCCGCCAGATGACGAAGATCGGTCAGCACCCGCTCGCCGCGCGACGTGTGCAAAACGCGTGGTGCCAATTGCGCGATCAACGCCGATATGACGACGTAAACACCTTCTGCTCGCCATAGCAGCAACCACTCGTGAAACTGCTGCGCGATGGCCTGCTCCGGCGCCGGATCATCGTCCCACGAGCGCAGCTGCGCCAGGCTGCAACCCCACAAGCGGGTCGCCGCAGCGGCGCGTAATGCAGCCTTCTCGTCACAATGGGCAATGCCGTACAACAACAGATGCAGATCACACGCGGTGTCGCCGGTAAACACGCTGCTGCGAATGGTGGAAATACAGGGGACGGCACGTTCAGACAAAAGCTCGCGTAACGATTCCACCTGCTGATTGCTGGGCAGCAATACCGCGATGTCAGAGGGTTGCAGTGCCCGCCCAGCGATGACGTGTTCGCCCGATTGCAGCATCTGCGCAATCTGGTTGGCACAGACCCGCAGTGCCAGCGCCTTGCGTTGCTCCGCGCTTTCCGGGACATCGCAGAGATAATGCAAGCACAACGGTTGCGCCACGGGCAGGCCATTCACGCAATACGGCGTTGCGTTTTGGCGCTCACTTGCCAGTACCGGTTGATAACGGATTGCAAGCGCATCTGGTGTCTCGTCATCATCGCTACCCAGGACGTCGCCAGCCATGGCATAGAACGCGTTGCAGGCAGCAACCAGATTGGCCGAGGAGCGATGATTGACGTTCAGGCTCATCCGCGAATCGGGCGTAACCGTACGTGCAGCGCGCAAATAAGCATGGATGTCGCCACCACGAAACCGGTAAATCGCTTGCTTGGGGTCGCCAATCATCACCAGCCGGCCGCGCGCTGCGCCATCCACGTCGCGAAAAATCCGATCCAGGATGCCGTACTGGATGCCGTCGGTATCCTGAAACTCATCGATCAACGCCACCGGCCAGGCGCGATACAGGGCCTCCGCCAGACCCGGTCCATTGCGTGATTGCCGGTCGCGGTCAAGGCTGTCATGCACACTCAGCAGCAGATCGTCGAAGGTGTGTTGATTGCGATTTTGCAATCGGTTGCGTGCCTCGGCTCTGGCCCATTGTGCAGCCGCATTCCAAAACGCCTGTGCGGGGCGATCACGCAGCGGTTCCAGTATCGAAACGCAGGACAATGAAAACGCCACTGCGGCCAATAACTCGGGGTCTGACTTGCCCTTGGCCGCAATGCCGTTTAGCTTTGCCGCGTTGGCCAGTGCGCGATCCAGATGCCGTGTTGGCAATGGCCGCATGGGATCGTCGATGACATCAGCCAACGCTGACCAGTGCGTGCGCAGTGCACAACTTTTGGTGAACAACTCATCGCGCGCAACCACTGTGCGCAGTCGATTCGCCCAGGCATTGGGCAATGCCTTCTCGATCTGTGCCATGTCAATGCACGGCACGATGGCATCCGGCATCAGGCATAAATGCAATTGGCGGGTGAGCGTGGCTCGGCTGAATTCGCATTGATAGCCTTGCTGCAAACGCACCAGTTCGCTGTCGGCATCACCCTGTTGCAGGTGGCGGATCAAGTCACCCGCCAATTCGTTTACCAGCGCATCACTGCCAATCAGATCGCCACGGTTGAATGCGCTGCCACAGGCGAATGGATGATCGGCGACGATGCTGCGACACAGCCCGTGCAAGGTGCTGATCGGTGCAATATCCAGCTCGGAAATCGCCAGCCGGATACGCGCCAGATCCTGCTCGTGGAGTTTTGTGTCATTCCGCCAACGTGCATGCAGCCAATGCGCATCCACCGCTTGCACATCCTCATCACCAGACTGCTGGGTACTGGCCTGCAACTCCGCCCAGAGCAGCCGCGCGCGCAGACGCTCGCGTAATTCCTGTGCGGCAGCGGTGGCAAACGTGGTCACCACAATCTGCCGGGGCGACAACGCAAACTCAAGGATCAAACGCAGATACAGCACCGAGATCGTCCAGGTTTTGCCGGTACCGGCGCTGGCTTCGATCAGGCTGCGTCCGCCCTCGCCCAAGGGCAAGCTGCGCCAATCGATGGGCGCGTTCATAACGGCACCGCATCGGTAACAGGCAGCGTGATGCACTCGTTGAGTGCAGCGGCAAAATCCAGCAGCGCTTGCAGCTCGGGTTCGTCGTTGGTGAAACGCCGCTCGCCCGCAAACATCCGGTTGTAACCGGGGCTGTATTCGCGTTCGCCGCTGCTGCGCCAAGGGTCGAACCACACCTTGCGCAGTGCTGCCGTATCGTGTTCCCGTCCCGTATGAGCCGCAGCACTTTCGCTTTCGTCAGTGGGTATTTGTGCGGCCTGCCAACTGGTTGCCGGGAAATACCACAGCACGCGAAACTGCGCTTCGTGCCACCATTGCAGTAGTTTCCAGACACGGGATTGCAGGTCGTTAAGCAGCGCAGCTTGCCTGGTTGCATCGACAAGCAGCAGGGTGTCGTCCCAGCGCTGAATGGCGCGCTGCCACGGTGGATTTTCATCCTTGACCAGCAGTACCGGTCGCAGCGCCGATAGCGGCAATCCGCTACGGGCCAGGCTCAGGCGCAGCAGTGCCCACTCGAGAAAAATCGAAACCCGCTCGCGAAAGTTCAGGTCGGACTCGCGTTTGAGTTCGCTGCCCGACTGTGGATAGGCGCGCAGCAGGTAAATGCCGCTACAGTCGTTGTGGTGGAATGCAAACAATTGCGCGATCCGGCCGACCACGCGACAGGATTGCTGTGTGTTGCGCGCGATGCGTACATCGATATCGTGAACCAGGGCCTTTGCTGCGCTGTCACCAGCGAAGCCGGGGACCCGACGCAAAGCGTGAAGCAGCGTATTGACGGCCTCGCGCTCGCGCTGCCAGGCACGCTCACCGCCGCGACCCGGCGGCAGCATGCCGCTCAGACGCAACCAGGGTGGCGCGCACACGGGTTCCCAGTCAGTTGGCGGCCACTGCGGCAAGGCATCGTTGAAAAACAATCGCCGGGTGACGTTTTCCATCCGCTCCACTGCGTCGCCGAGTGGCTCCTCTTCGCGCAATCCGGTTTCGGCAAGCGCATCCAGCCGCAGCGTGAGTTTTCTCGCCAGCAAATATCGCGACGGGTCTTTGTAGTAAGCCAACACATCGGCAAGCAGTAGTGAATCTGGCATGGCTGCGGCCGCACTTTCGTGGCAATCGACAAAAGGCGGCAAAATCGTGGCCTGGCCAGCACCGTGCATGCCGGCAAAGCGCGGGTTGTAGGAAAACAGACGCGCGTCGCTGCCGTCGAAATAGCGCGCGTCAAACGGTTGCAACGGATGGTGAACCAGCCAGGGCCGTGTACCCGACTCGCGATCTACCTTGGCATGGCGATCGAGTTCGGCCAGCAACTCGGCCAGTGGTGCAGCCGGGTTGAGCGTCTTGCCGTCCTTTACGTTTTCACCGAGGTAACTCAAGTGCAGGCGTTCGCGTGCCGACATCAGCGTTTCGAGAAAAAGGTAGCGATCATCGCTGCGCACATCGCGGTCACCGACGCGGCGCAGCCGCGCCATCAAGTCGAGGCCACCATCACTGCTGGTGCGCGGAAACTCACCATCGTTCAAGCCCAGCACGGCAATCAGCTTGAATGGAATTGCCCGTTGCGGAACCATGCCGCAGAACGTGATGCCGCCAAGCAGGAAGCGCTGCTGCTCGTGTACCGCCTGCAGACGCTCGGCAATCAGGTCGCGCACTACGCTGAAATGCAGCACGGGATCTTCGTCAACCATCTGTGGCTCGTTGGCCAATGCCTGCACGTTGGCCATCAGGGCTTGCCATGCGTCGCGCGCGGCGCTGTCGTTGGCGTCGATACGCAACATGGCATGCAGCCGCACGTCCATTTCGTGTGCCCACTGCGCGGCGGTCTGGCAGGTGCTGCCCAGATCGCACCAGGCCTGGATTTCCTGCAGCATTCGATCCAGCGCGCCCAATGCTTCAGCGGCTGGGCCATGCAGTCCGTTCAATGGCGCCAGCTCGCAACCGTCAGCCAGTAGTACGCCGCGATCATCATCGGCGTGCGAGCCGTCAGCCATCACATAGCCGGCAATCATTCGATCCATTGCCCAGGAAAAGGTGTGCTCGTTGATCGCTGGCACGACAAAGCGTGTCCGTGAAGCGCCGTCCAGGCCCCAGGCAACACGGCTACGGCGCAGCCATTCGTACAAGTGGTCAAGGTCATCGGCACTGATGGCAAAACGGCGCTGTACTTCCGGGATCGCCAACAAATCCATCACCGCAGGTGCGCTGATGCGCGCCGATGGCAGCTCCAGCAGCGCAAGAAACGCAGAGAACAATGTGTGGTTGCGTGCCACTGCCACATCGGCGAGGTGATACGGCAGTATCGCGCTACTGCGTCCGGCAGGGCCAAACACCGCCGCGATCAGCGGCACGTAAGCGGTGATATCGGGCGCCATCACCACCATGTCTGCTGCCGCAATCGGCGCCCGACCCGGTTTCGGCGTCAGTGCATCGAGTAGTGCGTCACGCAACACTTCCAGTTCGCGCAGGCGGGTGTGGCAGGCGTGGATACGCAGCGAGGCATCCGTCATCTCACGCGCCGCAACCGTCGCGTCGATGAGGTCCACCGCCAGCAACGCTGGCTGCAACTGGCGGATGCTGTGCTGTACGCGTTGCAGCCGATTTTCCGGCTGCGCCGGTTCGTCGCCACGATGGCGGACGTCTTCGCGCACCTCGTCGTCGGCCAGCGCACAGAAAAAGTGCTGCCCCATGCGGCCCCATCGCGCCAACAATGGATGGCCCTGGTCAACCCAGTAATCGTTCTCGCCGGCAACCGCGATACGCTGCGCTTCGTCGGCCTGATATTGCCGCAATTGCGTGCGTGAGTCGCTGATGCCACCCCAGTATTCGCGGCAGGGGTCGGGCGCGTACAACGCGACCAGACCGCGGCGTGCATAAGCGCGCGTCAATGCCAACTCACTTGGCGGCAGATGGCTGATGCCAAACAGGTGAACCACTGGCAGTGGACCCGACTCCTTGCCCAGCACGCGCGTCAGTTCGGTTACGGCATCACCACGGTGTACACCGAGCCGTGTGGCAAGCATGCGCCACAATGGCGCCAGAATATGACGCTCGGTCGCTTGCAGCGTCGCGTCGCTGCCCCGTTTGCTGGCAAAGTCATCGTGGCCTTGCTCCCAGGCGTGCAGCCAGTCCGGTCGATACACCAGATACTGCGAATACAGGTACGCCAGACGATCGGCAAGCTGGAAACGCCGCCGCGCCAGATGGGTGTTTGTGTCGGCATCCGTATCGGCTTTTGCAGCCAGATAAGCAGTCAGACGCGGATCGGAAAGCCCCGGTACCTGCGCGATATCAGCCAGTGCTGCATGCACCGCCCAGCGCAGGTGCTGGCGCTGGTAACGTGGCAGCGATACCGCCTTGCGTCCCAATTGAGCATGTGCCAGACGGTCGATCCAGGTGCTTGACAGCACGATATCGAGATTGGCAATGATGCCGGTAGCGTTAACTCGCTGCGCCAGAGCCGCGTTGAGCCATTGCCGCATGCCGGCATGTGCGGCGATGAGGGTTTGTGGCTGCAGCACATTGTCGGGCCAGGTGGCATCGAGCAAGGATTGCAAGGGGTCGAGCAATGCTTCAAGGCGACTGGCGCGATACAGGACAAGCCCGCTGAGCGAGTCGTTACGTACAATCTGGCTGTCTGTATCAATGCGGGAATGTGCCGTCACGTTGTTGCCTGAGTTCAGCGGAAAACGGTCGCGAGAGCCACAGTGTACTGAGCCATGGCTGCCAGCGAACGTTGCTGCCGATGGCTCAGCCGATACCGCCACCGAGCAGATGCCCGATGGCATAGGTCAGGGCGCCAGCACCGCCACCGATGGCGAGCATGCGCAGGCCACCCAGTGCCGCGTTGCGGCCGGTGAACAGGCTCATCGCTGCGCCGGTGGCAAACAGCCCGGCGGCGGCCAGCAGCGAGCCGATGAGCGCCGCGTCCGGCAGCACCGCACCGAAGATAAAGGGAACCAGCGGCACCAGCGCACCGAGGGTAAACGCCACGAACGAAAACCCGGCGGCACCGATCGGCGACCCCAGATCGTCGGGATTCAGTCCCAATTCCTCGCGGCTGAGCACGTCCAGCGCCACGGCCGGATCACTGACCATGCGCGTCGCCAGCGCCCGCGCTTCATCCATGGTCAAGCCACGTGCTGCATAGATCAGCGCCAATTCTTCGGCTTCTGCTTCTGGATATTCGGCCAATTCGTCGCGCTCAAGCGCAATCTGGTGTTCGAACAACTCACGCTGCGAGCGCACCGAGACGTATTCACCGGATGCCATCGACAATGCACCGGCCAACAGGCCGGCGATACCGGTGGTCAACACCACGCCGGTGTCGGCATTGGCGCCCACCATGCCCAGCACCAAGCTCGCATTTGAAACCAGACCATCGTTGATGCCGAAGATGGCTGCGCGCACATTACCGCCACCGACCGCGCGATGGCCGCGTCCCACATCGGCCAGTGATTGCGGCATGGTGTGGCCGCTGGGCACTGGCGCAGAATAAATCGACAAACCGCGAACCTTCAGTGCGGCAAGTAGCGGTTTGATCCGCCTGCCACCAAAAATCGCCGCCAGTTGTGCGCCCAGACGTGGCCGCCAACCGGGATGAAACGCCGGCAAGGCATGGCCATCGGTGGCCAGCAAGCCTTCCCAGTGCAATGCCTGTTGCTCGGCAGCTGCGGCCAGATCGACAAACAGCCGCGCCACGGTCGCATCGCGCTCGGTCTGCGCCAGTTGCCGATATAACCAGGCCGATTGCCGTTCTTCGCGCCAACTGTCGATTGCGCTCATCGCGGCAGTTCGCCTGGCGTATACACAATCACATCGGCGGCAACCTGTTGCCCATCACGCATGCCGCCGATCAGATAAAACTTGCCGTCAATCACAGGCATACCGCGATGATCCATGCTCGGCATCGGCAAAGGCGGCAAGCCAAGCCATTGGTTGTGGGCCGGGTTGTAGCCTTGCACACGCGCCGAACCCAGGCTGGGCTGGCCGTCGTAGCCCATACCATCGTAGTTGTAGGGGTTTTCGCTGCCACCAGCGAACACGACCAAGCCATGATCGACGGCGGCAGCCGCGCCCATGCGATAACGCGGCGGGCCCGGATGCGAGGCGATGCGCAGCCACTTGATGCGCAGCGGATCTGCGGCAGCGATATCGCCGCGCCAGCAGGCATCGGTTGCGGCGAAGTCGCGCTTACGGTCACGAACCGTCAATATCACCCCGTCGCATATCACCATGCTGCGCGCCAATAGCGCGCCGGCATGCCCAAACACCGGCTCTCCCGGAAACGGCGTTGCCTGCGCCCAACGGTCCTCAAGGCTGTCGTAGACCTGCACCAGTGCAATATTGCGATCCATGTGCCAGCCGCTGACCAGATAGATGTACCGGTCTTCAAGCACTACTGCCACGCTGTCATCAACCGGCACCGGCATTGCCAGAGCAGTGCTCCAGGTTTCGCTGGTCGGGTCAAAACGCAGCACCTCAGGCGTTGAAACTTCATGCCCGTCCTCGGCCACCGTGTAACCGCCAAACAAATAGATATTACCGCCTGCAACCGCTGCGACACTGGCCAGCCGACCCTGTGCCACCGGTGCCGGCGGCAGCTCGCGCCAGCGATCCGTAACTTCGCGCCAGCCATAAGCCGCACGGGTGGTGTCGCGCCATTGCTTGCCGGTGCCAAGGCCGAGGAATGAGTAGAGCCGGTTTTCGCCATTCACGCGAATCCCGGCCACAGCATTGTTGGACACCGCAGCAGGCAATGGTGGTATGCCATCCGCGCCGCGATCAATGGCGGATGAAGCCACCGGTATCGACAGCAATACAGACAACCCGAGTTGATGAACAAAAGAAGTATTCATGAGCGATGTATAGCCTGAAACACTACACTAGCGATAGTCATTGCGCATACCCGTCGGCAGCCTTGCTGTCGCCACCACTAAACTTGATTATTGCAGGCATTTTGGATGGCCAGAAAAATTGTTGCAAAAAAATCCGCAATCCATGGCGACGGTGTGTTTGCGACCGAAGCCATCGCCAGTGGCGAGCGTGTAGTGCGTTACAAGGGCAAGCTGCGTAGCCACGAAGACGTTGATACGCTTTACGGCGAGCAGCCCGAAGATGGTCACACGTTCTTGTTCACCTTGAACGAGGACTATGTCATCGACGCCAACGTCGACGGCAATGTCGCGCGTTTCATCAACCATAGCTGCGCGCCAAACTGCGAAGCGGTGGTACACCAGAACAAAAACGGCAAGCGCCATAAAGACAAGATCCAGATCGAAGCCATTCGCGACATTGCAGCAGGTGAGGAGCTGACCTACAACTACGGGATCGTGCTGCACGAACCACATACCGCCAGGCTGAAAAAACTGTGGCTGTGTCGCTGCGGGTCGCCACAATGCACCGGCACCCTGTTACAGCCAAAGCGCAGCAAGAAAGCCCAGCCACCCGATTGATTCGGCGTGTCTTGCCGTTGACGGGGTTTGCTGTGCCCGTACACGGGACCCGGGACCAATCCACCCAAGTTAAGGGTCATTCGAAAATAAGTCAAAATAACGCTTGACATTGCAGAAATAAAAGCGGTCGGCAGTGAGAAATTTTTGCTCACTGAAGACCTTATGTCACTGCCCAAGCTGCACGCCCTGTTTGTTG
>JAUXUI010000065.1 GCA_030681035.1 Lysobacteraceae bacterium
GAGTCCCGAGTCCCGAGTCCCGAGTCCCGAGTCCCGAGTCCCGAGTCCCGAGTCCCGAGTCCCGAGTCCCGAGTCCCGAGTCCCGAGTCCCGAGTCCCGAGTCCCGAGTCCCGAGTCCCGAGTCCCGACATTTAGTATCACCCTGTTTTTCAAGGAAATGTAAATAATCATGAGTCATTCGATTGCAGTTATCCGCGGCGATGGTATCGGCCCGGAGATCATGGACGCCACCCTGGAAGTGCTTGATGCGATGGGGTTGGCGCTGAGCTACGAGTTTGTCGATGCCGGCATGGTGGCGTTGGAAAAACACGGCACCTTGTTGCCGCAAGCCACCCTGGACACCATCACCCGCTTGGGCGTGGCACTTAAAAGCCCGTTGACCACGCCGGTTGGCGGCGGCTTTTCCTCGATCAACGTCGAGTTGCGCCGACACTTTGATCTGTATGCCAATGTGCGGCCAGCGATCAGCTTCCCCAACACCCGCTCGCGTTACAGCAATATCGACATGATTACCGTGCGTGAAAACACCGAAGGTGCGTACATCGGTGAAGGCCAGTATCTGTCGGATGATGGCGAGGTCGCCACGCTGACGCAGAAGATCACGCGCCGCGGTTCCGAGCGGATCGTGCGCTATGCCTTTGATCTGGCGCGGCGGGTTGGGCGCAAGAAGATCACGGTGGTACACAAGGCCAATATCCTCAAGACCACCTCGGGGCTGTTTCTGAAGGTGGCGCGCGAAGTCGCGCAGCAGTACCCCGACATCGAATGCAACGAGATGATCGTGGATAACACCTGCATGCAATTGGTGATGCGGCCCGAGCAGTTCGACATGATCGTTACCACCAACCTGTTTGGCGACATCATCTCCGACCTGTGCGCGGGGCTGGTGGGCGGCCTTGGCCTTGCGCCGGGTGCCAATATCGGTGCCAACGCGGCCATATTCGAGGCCGTGCACGGCTCGGCGCCTGATATCGCTGGGCAGGGCATCGCCAACCCGTGTGCGCTGTTGCTGGCGGCGGGGCAGATGCTGGATCACCTGGAGCGGGTCGAGGAAGCAACACGCCTGCGTAAGGCCATCGTCGATACCCTGACCGCCAAGGACCGCCTGACCGGTGACCTGGGTGGCAGTGCCAGGACCGTGGATTTCGCCAAGGCGATTGCGTCACGCGCCAGTGTTTGAGTGTGATCTCATGTCGCCGCGCATCCTTTTGCCCTGTGCTCGACTCTTGAGTGCTGGCGATGGTTGATGCGGGGAGCGCGTTGCGGTTCGCTCATCCGTCCGCCAAACGGATACACTTGCTTACTGTACGTCCGGATTACCGTGGCCCATGGGCTGCGGGCCGGCATGTGGGAGACCGCCTTGGTGAATGTGGCCACAGCATGTAGTGCCGCGAGTTGCGACACCGTTGAGGGTGCCGAGGATACCCACCCGCACGTGGGTATGCCGCGGCTGGATACCCATGGCAAGGCGGTTTCGTTTTTTGAGTTCTGGCCCAGTTGGCTGGTCTACACCCCGGTCGCGTTGCAGTGGCTGGGCTTGTCGCTGCGTCACGGTTCGCTGACGGTGCCGCTGTGCGCCAATCCGGCACTGCCGTTGTCGGGCATGGTTGGGGTGTCGAAAAGTTTGCCGATGTCGCTGGCTGGCGACCATGCGCAGGGCTTGATCGCACCCTTCGTGCGCCGCGTGCGCGGCGCAGGCCTCGGTGCAGAGCCGGAGGCAGATGCCGCGTTGGCCCAGGCACGCGCAGCCGGGCTGGATTTGCCGCTGGTTGCCAAACCCGATATCGGTTGTCGCGGTGCCGGTGTTCGCTTGATTCAGAATATTGGACAATTGCGTTCATATGTCAGCGCGTTTCCCGATGATGCCGCCTACTTGCTGCAAGAATTGGTGCCTTGGGAAGGCGAGGCCGGGATCTTTTATGTGCGTCGCCCGGGCCAGGTACGCGGTGACGTGTTTTCGATGACCCTGAAGTACGCGCCCTACGTGCTCGGCGATGGGGTGCGCAGCTTGCGCCAGTTGATCCAGGATGACCCGCGCGCCAGCCAGATCGCGCATATTTATTTCGCCCGGCACGCCGAACGGCTGGATCAGGTGCTGGCTGCCGGTGAGGCGATGCGGCTGGTGTTTTCCGGCAGCCATTGCCGCGGCAGTGTGTTTCGTGATGGCCGCGCTCATATCAGCGAGGCGCTGGTGACGGCCATCGACCGCCTGTTTGCCGACCTGCCGGGCATGCATTACAGCCGTCTGGATGTGCGCTTCCGCGATATTGCGGCGCTGCGCGAGGGGCGCGATTTCCGCGTCATCGAAATCAACGGCGCCAGCAGTGAAGCCACCCATGTCTGGGATCGCAACGGCACCTTGGGCGAGTTGTACCGCACCCTGTTTTTCCAGTACCGAACCCTGTTTGAAATTGGTGTGCATCAACGCCGACAGGGCGCCAAACCCCCACGTTTGCGTGAGCTTCTACGTGCCTGGCGGCACGAGCGCGCGCTGACCCACCAATACCCATCGACGGATTGATTCGCCTGTGAATGCCGCTCTGCCGTCGCCCTTTTTGTTGCCGCGCAAGCGCGGTTTGTCGTGGCTGGCTGCTCTGGCCGAGCGTGTGCTTGGCCTGCGCCGCCTCGATGGCTATTATCGGCATCGGCCGGCTGCGGCGAATCTGGATCAGTTCCTCGACTTTGCACTGAACGCGCTGGATGTCGGCTACGAGGTGCTGGGGCAGGGCCTTGACGCGGTGCCGCAGACCGGTGCGACCGTGGTGGTCGCCAATCACCCGTTCGGCGGTGTCGAGGGCGTGTTGCTGGGCAAATTGCTGCGCCAGCGTCGGGGCGATGTCAAGATTCTGGTCAACGACATGCTGACCCGCATCCCGGAAATGCGCGAGTTGTTCATTCCGGTCAGCGTGCTCGACCCCAAGGCCCGAGCACGCAATGCCAGTGGTTTGCGCGAAGCCAACCGTCACCTCAAGGCGGGTGGTCTGCTGCTGATTTTTCCAGCCGGCATGGTGGCCAGTTACGACCTGCGCCAGCGCCGCGTTACCGAGCGCGCCTGGAATCGTCTGGCCGGGCATCTAGTGCTGCGCTCGCAGGCAGCCGTAGTGCCGATGTTTATCGAAGGCCGCAACAGCGTGCTGTTTCATCTGCTTGGCCTGGTCCATTTCCGCCTGCGCACCCTTTTGCTGCCGCGACAGATGTTGAACCGGCGCGGCACCACGGTGCGGGTGCATGTCGGTGATCCGGTCACCGGCCCGGAGCTGAGCACATTGGGCGATGCCGACGAAATGGTGCGCTACCTGCGTCTGGCAACCTATCTGCTGCCGAGCCGCGAAGCGATCGGGAAGCCGTTGCCGTTGCCACGGCAATTGCCACTGGCACCGCCGGTGGCGCGTGAGGCGTTGCTTGGTGATCTTGCCGCGCTGGCGGCGGAACACCTGATGCTGCGTAACGGCGACATCAGTGTGTATTGCGCCCCGGCCGAACACCTGCCGGCGTTTTTGCCGGAACTGGCGCGCTTGCGCGAACTCACCTTCCGCGCTGCGGGCGAGGGCACCGGGCGGGCGCAGGATGCCGATCGTTTCGATGCCGATTACCTGCACCTGTTTTTGTGGCATGAGCTCGATCACGAAATCGTCGGCGCCTATCGCATTGCCGCCACCGACAAACTGGTCGCCCGACGCGGGCTCGATGGCCTGTATACCCGCCAGTTGTTCCGCTACGACCGCGCCTTTCTCGACAGCCTCGGCACCAGCCTGGAAATGGGCCGCTCGTTCGTGCAGCCGCGTTATCAGCGCAATCCGCTAGCGCTGGACCTGCTGTGGAAAGGCATTGGCGCCTATGTCAGTCGCCACCGGCAGTACACCACCCTGTTCGGGCCGGTCAGCATCAGCGCCGAATACAGCGCCTTTTCGCGACAGTTGATCATGCATTGCCTGAGCCTGCATTTTGGCGACAGCGTGCGTTCCGGCCAGGTCAAGCCGCGTCGGCGTTTGCGCGAGGTCAAGGCGCCGTGGAGCCACGACCTGCTGGCCGTGCTCACCGATGAGCGCCGTCTGTCACGCTTGATCAAGCGCATTGAAGGCGACAAGTCATTGCCGGTATTGTTGCGCCAATACCTCAACCTCAGTGGCCGACTGATCTGTTTTCATGTCGATCGTGAGTTCAGCAACACACTGGTTGGCTTGATTGCGGTCGACCTGCGCCGGGTCGAGCCGCGTTTGCTCAAACGCTACCTCAGCCCCGATGCCGCACAAGCCCTCATTCAAGGACACTGAACACATGTCGCATCCGGTCACCTTTTGCAGTCAGGAAATGCTCGAACAAGGCGAGCGTCTGCTGCGCGATCTTCCCGTGGACGTATACAGCACGGTACCGCCGGGTGGCGGCAGCACGATTGGCCAGCACATGCGGCACATGCTCGATCATTATCAAAGCCTGATGAACGCCGAACATGGCCGTGTCGATTACGATGTACGCCATCGCGGCAGCGCCATCGAAACCGACATCGGCAAGGCGCGCGAGCTGATCGCCGACTTGCTGGTGTGGGTGCGCGCGCTGGATGATGATGCGCTGTCGCAATTGATCGTGGTGCGCAGCGAGGTGTCGTTGTGCCGCACCGTGTGCGCCGAGGTCGGCAGCACCATCGGCCGTGAACTGATGTTCCTGTCCAGCCACATGGTGCATCATCAAGCCATCGTCGCGCTGATCGCCAAAGCGCTGGCGGTGCCGGTGGAGCCAGGTCTGGGTCTGGCGCCGGCGACGCGCAGTTATTTGCGGGCGGTGGGTTGAAAATTCCCGCAGCGATCCGCCGAGCTGTAAATGCTGCGGGCTGTGTTGCAGCACTTGCCCTGCTCGCAGCATGCGCGCCCAAGGGCCCGACCCCGGAGCAACTTGCGCAGCGCGCCGCAGCCGCCAAGGCGCAGCAGATGGCGGCGCAATATGATGCGGCGGTGACCCGCGAAGATTTCGCGCTGGCGCAGATACTGGGCAACATCGTGCTTGTGCAGTATCCGGGCAGCGCCGAGGCCGCGCGCATTCGTCCGGTTTACACGCAGATCATCGCGGCTGCCGAGCAGCAGCGTGATCGCAAACGGCAAGCCGATCTATGGACGTATCACGCGGTGCCGAACAAGCACGGCGCGGGCACGGTCTATACCGGCTTCATCTGGGCGCTTGCTGCGTCGGACAGCCGCGAGCCTTCTATCCGGCTGGTGTTGCGCAACCATCCCGAGTGGGGACTGAGCGCCTATTTATTGCTGGATCGCGCGCACCGGCCCGGTGCGCCCGGCGACAGCAGCGCGCCTGATGTCGGTGCCGCGCATGCGACCCCGCCGCCCGCCGGCAATATTGCTGGTGATCGGGTGGCAAGCCCTTACCATTGCCCTGAACCAGCCTGCCACATCAGCATCCGTTTTGATGGCGGCGCGGCGCAAATCTTTACCGCCTACGAGCCCGATGAACGCGGCACCGGCGCCTTGTTCATCGAGGACTATGCGGTGCTGACCGCAGCGATCGAGGCTGCGCAATGGATGGCCATCGACATGCCGACGCCGGCCGGTATCCGTGAACTGCGTTTTGAAGTGGCGGGGTACGATCCGCAGCGGTTGACGCCAGCGCCGGCTCCCTGATCGCAGGCGCCGGTTTCACCTGGGTACCTCTTGAGACCGTCGTGCCGCAGGCGTCGAGACGTTTCCGCCTGCAACGCAGCTTTCCATCCGCGCTCTCGATCATGCGCATCAGCCGGCGTACAGTGCCGGCATGAACGATCAGGCAAACACTGCAATGAATAGCCCACGCCACGTGGATCACGTCTATCAAGGTCTGGCCACTTCCGATGGAGCCGGCGTGCGCCTGGTGCGTATGCTGGGCACCGCGCAGTTGCCCGATCTTGACCCGTTTTTGATGCTCGATGCCTTTGGCTCGGACCAGCCCGGCGATTACATTGCCGGCTTCCCCGATCACCCGCATCGCGGCTTTGAAACTGTCACCTACATGCTCGATGGCCGTATGCGCCACCGTGACAATCACGGTCACGAGGGGCTGCTTGGCCCGGGCAGTGTGCAGTGGATGAGCGCCGGACGCGGCATCGTGCATTCGGAAATGCCCGAGCAGGTGGAAGGGCTGATGCGCGGCTTCCAGTTGTGGCTCAATCTGCCGGCCCGCGACAAGATGAGTGCGCCGCGTTATCAGGAATATGCCGCCGAGCAGATCCCCGTGGTAACGCCGGCGGCCGGGGTGCAGGTGAAAGTGATCGCCGGCCAATTGGGCGAGGTCAACGGTGTGATCGAGCAGCCGGCGACCGAGCCGGTTTACCTCGATATCCAGCTCGATCCCGCTGCCACGATCACATTGCCGCTGCCATTGGGGCATAGCGCCTTCGTGCATGTCTACCAAGGCGCCGCACAGGTGGATGACCGCCGCGTCGCGACGGGTGAACTGGCAGTGCTGGGTGATGGCGACGCGATACAGTTGCAAGGCGGCGACGGCGTTGCCCGCCTGCTGCTGGTTGCCGGCCGGCCGCTGCGCGAGCCAGTGGCGCGGCATGGGCCGTTTGTGATGAACACCCAGGCTGAACTGGTGCAGGCATTCAACGATTACCGCGCCGGACGGTTTTGAAGGCGGTGGTTCCGCAAAAAGGCGCATTATCGATGTGCCGTGGTGCTCACCTGTGCAGCAACGCGTTTGCTCGGGTGTAGGAGCCCACCCTGTGGGCGACTCGCGACCGGAGGCTTGCCGTCGCGCACAGGGTGCGCTCCTACAGGGGAAACGTTCGCTTACGATGTGAGGCATTACACTGCTCGGCGTGAGGCTGCCTTGCAGGTCAGCCATTACCTTCAAAGCCACGCCCATGGCGACACCCGACGCAGCGAGAAATACGTGACCATCCGGCAATTGCCTGAAGTACTGATCAACCAGATTGCTGCCGGTGAGGTGATCGAACGCCCTGCCTCGGTGGTCAAGGAGTTGGTCGAGAACGCGCTCGATGCCGGCGCCATGCGGCTGGATATCGATCTGGAGGAGGGCGGGGTACGCCTGATCCGCATCCGCGACGATGGCGTTGGCCTCGCGAGCGATGAACTGATGCTGGCGGTGTCGCGCCATGCCACCAGCAAGATCGCCAGCCTCGATGATCTGGAACAGGTCGCCACCATGGGTTTTCGTGGCGAAGCACTGCCATCGATTGCCTCGGTCAGTCGCTTTACGCTTACCTCGCGGCAGCCGGTTGCCGAGCATGGTGCGCGGCTGGAAATGACCGGCGGCGGTGCTGCGGCATTGGGGCCACAGCCGCACCCGACCGGTACCACGGTGGAGGTGCGCGAGTTGTTCTACAACGTGCCGGCACGGCGCCGGTTTCTGAAAACCGAGCGCACTGAACTGGGCCATATCGAGGAATGGCTGCGCTCGCTGGCGCTGGCCCGGCCCGATGTGGAATTGCGCATTGGCCACAATGGCCGGCCGCTGCGCCATTACCGCCCCATTGCCGCCGATGGTGAGCGGCTGGCGCGGGTCAGCGAAGCGCTGGGTGCCGGCTTTACCGAGCAATGCCTGGCGATCGAACACAGCGGCGCCGGCTTGCGTCTGCATGGCTGGGTGGGTTTGCCCACGGCTTCGCGCGCCAGTGCCGATCAGCAGTATTTCTACGTCAATGGCCGTGCCGTGCGTGATCGTCTGGTTGCGCACGCGGTGCGGCAAGCCTATGCCGATGTGCTCTACCACGGCCGCCATGCGAGTTTCGTGCTGTTTCTGGAAATCGATCCGCGGCGGGTGGATGTCAATGTTCATCCGGCCAAACACGAAGTGCGTTTTCGCGATGGCCGGCTGGTACACGATTTCGTGTTCCGTAGCCTGCACGAAGCACTGGCCGGTGCGCGTGCGGGTGGCGCCGCACCATCGGGTGTCGAGCCCGGCCCGTCGCTGCCAATGCCGGCAAGCGGCGGTTCGTTCGGTGTCGCGCCGCAGCAGGCGCGCATGGGGTTGCCGGTGCGCGAGCAGATCGCCGCCTATGCCGCTCTCTACGGGGATCGGCCACAGCCGCCGGTTTCACCGGCAATGGCGAGCGCTGACGCGGCTGCCGCGCCGCCATTGGGTTATGCGCTGGCGCAGTTACACGGGGTGTTCGTGCTGGCGCAAAACAGCGCCGGCCTGATTGTGGTTGACATGCATGCCGCGCACGAACGGATCACCTACGAGCGGCTCAAGCAGGCGCAGGATGGCGAAGGCATCCGCTCGCAGCCACAACTGGTGCCGTTGGCACTGGCGGTGAGCGAGCGCGAGGCCGATGTGGTGGAGCAGTATGACGACGCGCTGGCGCAGTTGGGGTTTGATCTGCAGCGCAGTGGCCCGCAGTCGGTGGCGGTGCGCGCGATACCGGTGCTGCTCAATGGCGTGGATGTCGGTCAACTGGTGCGTGATGTGCTGGCGGATTTTCGCGAGCATGGCGGCAGCCGGCGTGTCGATGAACAGCGCAATGCGTTGCTGTCTACCATGGCCTGTCATGCTTCGGTGCGCGCCAACCGGCAGCTCACCGTACCCGAGATGAATGCCCTGCTGCGCGACATGGAGGTGACGGAGCGCTCGGCACAATGCAATCATGGGCGCCCTACCTGGGTGCAATTAACGACGGCCGAACTGGATCGTCTTTTTATGCGAGGACGTTGACGTGCGTGTGATGCGAATGGTGATAGTGATGGTGATGACAACGATTCTGGCCGCTTGTGGCGCGGCAAATGACCCGGTGGCAACACACAAGGCAACGGTGGATGCCTGGTCGGCAGATCGCATCGCGCGGCTGACTGCACCCGATGGCTGGCTGTCGCTGGTCGGCCTGCATTGGTTGCAGGAAGGCGAGCAAAGCGTGGGTAGCGCTGGCGGCAATGACGTGCTGCTGGCGGCCGGGCCCGAGCAATTGGGCAAGGTGGTTGTCGTTGGTAAGCAGGCGACGTTTGTCGCAGCCGATGGGCTGCAATTTACTGCCGACGGCAAGCCCGGTAAGGGGCCAGTTGCGCTGCTAGCCGACGGCCAGGGTGAGCCGACGGTGATTGGCTTTGCCAACGGCAGCGCCAGTTTGGTGTTGATCGAGCGCGGCGGGCGGTTGGCACTGCGGGTACGCGATGCCAATGCGGTTACCCGCACCGGTTTCAAGGGGATCGCGCGCTTTCCGGTCGATATCAGCTGGCGGCTGGATGCGCGCTTTGAGCCGCATCAGCCCGGCAAAACCATACCCATTGCCAGTGTCATCAACACGCTTGATGACATGGCCAATCCCGGCGCGGTGGTGTTTGAAAAAGAGGGCCGTACCTTCCGTCTGGAAGCGGTTGATGAAGGCGATGGCCGCCTGTTCCTGATTTTTGCTGATCGCAGCAATGGCCGCGAGACCTATGGCGCCGGGCGTTTTCTCTACGCTGCCCCGGCCGATGCCAACGGGCACACCGTGGTCGATTTCAACGAAGCCTACAATCCGCCTTGTGCGATGAATGCGTTTTCCACCTGCCCGTTGCCACCACCGGAAAACCGCCTGGATTTGCTGATCAACGCTGGAGAGTTGAAGTATGAGGGGCTCAGCCATTAACGCTCAATGGATGCGTGCCCGGCATGTGCGCGGTGTGCTGGCGGCACTGCTGCTGGCACTGTTTGCAGTATCGGCCATTGCCGCGCCGCCGCAGCCGCTGCTGTGGCGGGTAAGCGGCACCCAGGGCACGATGTATCTGCTGGGCTCATTCCATATGCTCAATGCCGACGACTACCCGTTGGCGGCATCGGTGGAGTCGGCCTATTCGCAGGCCGACAAGCTGGTTTTCGAAATCTCGCCGGAACTGGCCGACTCCGCCGGTATCGGCATGCAGATGGTGCAGCGGGCGATGCTGCCGGCTGGCACCCAACTCGATGATGTGATCTCTGAAGACACTCTCAGCAAGCTGCGTGCTCATATCGGCAACGAGGCCGCGTATGCGGCGATGGCCCGCTTCAAGCCGTGGTTCATCAATGTCGGTCTGGCAGTGCGGGCAATGCAGGGCGCCGGCCTGGACCCGGCGCTTGGCCTGGATCAATACTTCATGCAGCGCGCTCGGACTGACAAAAAGGCCAGTAGCGGCCTGGAAGGTGTCGAGGAGCAATTGCGTGCGTTTGATGGCGCGCCGATGAATGAGCAAGAGCTTTCATTGCGTGAAGCGCTGCGGCCTTCGTCCGAGCTTCAGGCCGACGTGCGCGAACTGCACCGCGCTTGGCGCAATGCCGATCTGGCGGCGCTGGAGACGATTCAACGCGAAGAGTTTTTCGTGAAAACCCCAGTAACCGGTCGTTTGGTGCTCACCGAACGCAATCGCAACTGGCTGCCACAATTGCAGGCGCTGCTGACGCAGCCGCATACCACACTGGTGGTTGTCGGTGCGCTGCATCTGGTAGGTGAAGAAGGGATGCCGGCGTTGTTGGCCAAGGCCGGGCTGGAAGTAGAGCAGGTCCGCTGAGTCAGGCCTGTTCCGGGCCGGGCGGTGTTCCGACGAATTGGGTGGTTTGGCCGATTTCCGCCTCGGCGGTCTGTGGTTGCGGGCCAGGGCCGAGCAAACGTTCGATACGGTGGAACAACTCGGCGCGCGGGAACGGCTTTTTCAGGAAGTCATCGGCACCGTGTTTTTGCGCGTAAAACTGTTCGGTGGCCTGCATGTTGCCGCTCATCATGATGATCGGTGTGCTGCGTGAGGCCGCTTCACGGCGCAGCACGCGCAGTGCGGCAAATCCGTTCATACCGGGCAGTACGATGTCGAGAAAAATCAAGTTTGGTTTTTCGTTCAATGCCAGCTCGATGCCGCTCTCGGCATCGAGTGCCGAAATCACCTGATAACCGCCTTGCCGCAGCATCTTGCCCAACACAGCAACGATGGTGCGCGAGTCGTCGATGATCAGGATTTTCGTATCCGGTGCCGGTAGGGCGCGCGCTTTCTTGCGTCGGTCGAGCACCGTGTTGCCGCCGCCGAAGAAACGTTTGAACAGGCTGGGTTTATCGGGTGTCATGGCGCTCCATGGATTACGGCTTGAGTAAGAATCGTCTTGACCAACGTGGCGAGCGGAGAAAACGGGCCAAACTTGGCAGCTCTAAATGCACCGCCAAGTACGAAACACGACACGTCACAGTGCGATTGCAACGGTTCCGGGTTCTGCCGTCAATGGGGCTGCGGTTGCTGTGAGGCTGGCGCAGCCGGCCTGGGTGCGCGCCAGGTTGCCGGAGTGGGCCGGCGTTCCGGCATCTCGATGCAATCCACCGGGCACGGCGGCACGCACAAATCACAGCCGGTGCATAGCTCGGCGATTACCGTATGCATGCGCTTGGGCGCGCCGATAATCGCGTCCACCGGGCAGGCCTGGATGCACTTGGTACAGCCGATGCATTCGGCTTCAACGATCAGCGCCACCCGCGCCGGTTTGTGCTCGCCGTGTTCGGCATTGAGCGGCTTGATCTCGCGTCCGAGCAATTCGGCCAACGCGCGCACGCCGGCCTCGCCGCCGGGTGGGCACTGGTTGATGTCGGCACGGCCATCGGCGATGGCTTCGGCATAAGGCCGGCAACCGGGGAAATTGCACTGTCCGCATTGGGTCTGCGGCAGGATGCGCTCGATCTGATCGATGATCGGGTCCTGTTGTACCGCAAAGTGTTGCGCTGCCCACGCCAGCAGTGCGCCGAACAGCAGGGCAAGGCCAACGATCACTACGATTGCGCTCAGCATGGCGACATCATTGCGAAGTGAGGCCGGAAAAGCCCATGAACGCAAGCGCCATCAGGCCGGCGGTAATCAGCGCGATGGGCGAGCCACGAAAACTTTCGGGCACATCGGCGATCTCCAGCCGATCGCGCATTGCCGAGAACAGGATCAGCACCAGGCCAAACCCCACCGCCGCACCGAAGCCATACAGCACCGCTTCGAACAGGCTGTGCCGTGCCTGCACATTGAGCAGGGCCACGCCGAGCACAGCGCAGTTGGTAGTGATCAACGGCAGGTAGATGCCCAGGGTGCGGTACAGGCGCGGGTTGCTGCGGTGCATTACCACTTCGGTGAATTGCACCACGGCGGCAATCACCAGGATGAATGCCAGCGTGCGCAGATAGCCAAGCCCCAGCGGCTCAAGCAGCCAGTGATGAATCAGATAACTCAGCGCCGCTGACAGAGTGAGCACGAAGCCGGTGGCCAGTGCCATGCCGTAAGCCGAGTCGATTTGCCGCGACACGCCCATGAACGGGCACAGACCAAGGAACTTCACCAACACGAAGTTGTTGACCAGTACGGTGCCAACAAGCAGGAGCAGAAGGTCGGTCATTGCTTACCAGTGATCAGGACTCGGGACCGGGATTGATGGGTTTCGCTGCGCTCTACCCATCCTACGGACTTTGGCTTTTCCGGATCCCGGGTCCCGGGTCCCGGGTCCCGGGTTCACGCTCACTTTACCGGCATGCCGGGCTGTGCGCCGCTATCGACATCAAGCAAAAACAGATCCGCATCACCGCTGCCGGCGGAGAGAATCATGCCCTCGCTGACGCCAAAGCGCATCTTGCGTGGTGCCAGGTTGGCGATGAACACCACCTTGCGGCCAACCAGCGTGCCGGGTTCGCCATAGGCCGCGCGGATGCCGGAGAATATCTGCCGCTTGCCGAGTTCGCCGGCATCGAGCTCAAAGCGCAGCAGCTTGTCCGAACCGTCCACGAGCTCACAGGCGACAACGGTGGCGATGCGCAGGTCGAGTTTGGCGAAGTCGTCTATGGTGATGGTGGCGTGATTGGGCGATTGATGGGTTTCGCTGCGCTCTACCCATCCTACGGACTCGGGACTCGGTTTGGAGCCGGGACCCGGGACTCGGGACCCGGGACCCGGAACAGCACTGGACTTGTCCGCTTTGACTCCCTCTCCCTTTGGGAGAGGGCTGGGGTGAGGGTTCTGATTGGTCGGTTTCATCGATTCGGTACTGGCTTCGATCATCGCGGCAATGTGCTTTGGATCGATGCGGGTCAGTAGCGGTTCGAAGGCGTTGATGCGGTGGCCGAGCAGCGGTGTGGCAATGGCATCCCAGTGCGGCACCGGTGCGTTGAGGAAATGTTCGGCGCGCTCAGCGGTACGTGGCAGCACCGGCTTGAGCGCGGCGGCAAGTACGCGGAACAGGTTCAGCCCCTGCGTACACACCGCCTGCAACTGGGCGTCGCTGTCTGGCTGTTTTGCAATCACCCACGGCTTGTGCTCATCGATATAGCGATTGGCCTCGTCGGCCAGCGCCATCACTTGGCGCATCGCCTGGCCAAACTCATCACGGGCGTAGCAGGCGGCAACCTCGTATGCGCCTTCGACAAAGCGTGCGTACATCGCCGGCTCGGGCAGGGCATTGGCGAGCGTGCCGTTGAAGTGCTTGCCGATGAAGCCGGCACAACGGCTGGCGATATTGACGAACTTGCCGACCAGATCGGAGTTCACCCGCGCCACAAAATCCTCGAGGTTGAGGTCGAGATCAACCACGCCAGCGCCGGTTTTTACCGCGAAGTAATAACGCAGCGCTTCCGGGTCCAGCCCGGATGCCAGGTAGGTACGCGCCATCACGAAGGTGCCGCGTGATTTCGACATCTTGGCGCCGTTCACCGTCAGGTAGCCGTTGACGTGCAGTGCAGTTGGTGCCCGAAACCCGGCACCGTGCAGCATCGCCGGCCAGAACAGGCCGTGGAAGTTGATGATGTCCTTGCCCAGAAAGTGGTGCAGTTCGGTGGCATTGGGCTCGCCGTGCAGGAACTCGTCAAAGCTCGCCGGTGACAGGCCCTGTGCCGCGGCTGTGGGGCCGTCGCACAACGCCTTGAAGCTGGCCAGATAACCGATTGGCGCATCGAGCCACACATAGAAGTATTTGCCCGGCGCATCCGGAATGGGAAAACCGAAGTAGGGCGCGTCGCGCGAAATGTCCCAGTCGCGCAGGCCACCTTCCAGCCATTCGCCGAGCTTGGCCTTCACCGCCGGATGGGCCGCATCGCCGGCCAGCCACCCGCGCAGGAAAGCTTCGAACTTGCCCAGCTCGAAGAAGTAGTGCTCCGAATCGCGCAGCTCCGGCACCGCGCCAGACACCACCGAGCGCGGGTTCTTCAAGTCAGTCGGCGCATAGGCCTTGCCGCAGACCTCGCAGTTGTCGCCGTATTGATCGGCCGAGCCGCAATGCGGGCATTCGCCCTTGACGTAGCGATCAGGCAGGAACATGCCGCGCTCGGGATCGAACAACTGCTGGATCGAACGCCGTGCGATGGCCTTGGGCCCGTGGCTGCCGTCACGCAGACGAGTGTAGATCAGCTCCGCCAGTTCGCGGTTCTCGTCGGAATGAGTAGAGTGATAGAAATCGAAGCGCACGCCGAAATCGGTGAAATCACGTTCGTGGCCTTCCTGCATGGCGCGGATGAAATCTTCTGCCGCCACGCCGGCCTTTTCGGCGGCAAGCATGATCGGCGTGCCATGGGCATCATCTGCGCAGACAAAATGCACGGTGCCGCCGCGCATGCGCCGTGCCCGCGCCCAGATGTCGGCCTGGATATAGCCGACCAGATGCCCGAGGTGCAGCGGGCCATTGGCGTAGGGCAGGGCGCAGGTGAGCAGCGTGGGCGCAGGCGTGGGCATGAGTGGCATCGCGAGAGGGATATCGCGCGATTATCCCAGATGCGTGGGTGTCTGCGGGAATGCAGGCACGCACAACGGCCAAGGCAGTTGGCGTTCGTTTCGTCGCCGCACAGATCGTTGCTCTACATTTCTGATGGATTGGGCGTGGGCAATGCCTGTTTTGGCAACCCCGCGCTGACCGTTATGGTTGCGCGATAAGCCGTCGTTGACGACTGCGTATTACCCGGCTCGAGTTTCGCCAGATGCAACAGATAGCCTTCGTAAGCGGCATCGTAGGGCAGGCCCATGTTGCGTGGTGCTTCGCTGCCAATGGTGATCGATCGGGTCTCGGCGCCGGGCTTGCCCACTTTCAAGGTCACCGCCGCGTGGCCGGCCCAGATGCAGGTGACGCCCTGCGGGCAACGATCATCCTTGACTGCCACCAGCTCGATGTTCAGCGACTCGGCTGGAATGCTGGCCGGGTGCCCACGCGAAACCGTTACGGTGTACATCGATTGAGCCTTGTGCGGTAACGCGACGGGTGCGGCGGTGCTCGGCGTGACGAGGTTGGGTGCCGTCGCGGTGCGGTTGCCGGTTTGCTGCGCGCTGGCACAACCCAGCATCGCCAGGATCAGAACGAGGAACAGAGCGCGAATAGCTGCGTTACGAATCATTGATCGTTCCTGTTTGAAGTGGCCACGCCGCGCAAGACGGGATGGGGTGATGCAGGCCTGCTCAGCGCTTGGCGTCTGTGTTGCTTCGCACAAAACGCACCCAAGAATTGGCGTAATTTTGATGCACGGCTTCGACTTGGAAACCCGCCCCCAGCCACGCTGCTGCCTGTGGTCTGTTGGAGATTTTCACTTGGTTTCCCCACCACGCCCGAAAGTCCGATGCGGATTTTGGCAAGCGTGATTCGATGATTCTTTCAATGTCGGCGAACGAAAGCGTGACCTCGTTCGTCTGTCGCGGCAACTGCCGCAGGTGTTGGTGCAGTGGGTCGTATTTTCCCGACATAAGGGTCTGCTGTCCTCTTGCAGAATACGTGTCGGGAAGATGCCACGCCTCGCCATGGCGCATTTCTATGTCTACCTGCGCTGGGTCAGCGCGGTGAAGTCAACCGCCACCACACGGCCCGCCACAGCAATGTTAGTGGAAATGCGAGTAGGCCGAAGGGCAGACCGAAGGTGAACATCTGCACCCGCTTCGGTGACACCGTCGACGAGCGGGCCGGGGACATTGGCGAAGGCGTCGGCATGGGTGCTGCATGCGCCGACGCGTGCGCTCTCAATGGTCGCGGCGACTATTCAAGCGGCGTGGGGCCATTTGATTTGTACCTTGCGATGGTTGGCAATGCAATCGCGCAGGTACAGGTTGATGAGGCTTTGGTACGGAACGCCGGCCTCATCGGCCATGCCCTTGAAGTACGTCACTACATCCTCCGACAGCCGCAGAGTGACGGGTTTCTTCAGCTTGGCTGCGTACGGATTCTTGCGAGCCTTCAGTTTGGAGAGATCGTATTCAGCTTTCATGACTTGCCACCTGGGTAGAGCGCGCTTTCACGCTGGGTTGCCTTGCGGGCGGAGATTATGCGAACGACCTCGCCATCTTCGCGCTCGCAATGGCAGACAACGAGCAATCTGGCCTTGGAACTCATTCCCAACATCAGGAAGCGCTCCTCGTTGGCCGCGTGGTGTTCGTCGAAGAACTGGATGGAGAACTCGTCGTAGAAGACCGACTTCGCCTCTTCGAAGGAGACCTGGTGTTTCCTGATGTTGGCGGCCGCTTTGGGCGGACCCCATACGAACCTGATCATCAATACATTGTATTGATGATTGTGGGTGAGTCAAGCGGCGATCTGTGGACTTGAACTGAAGTGCGGTGGGCGTCGGGCGGGGCGCACGCGAGGCGGTTTGCTGCTTCGCGGATCGGTGTGGGTGATTCGATGTGCTGATGTCGGCTCTGGCCCTTTGGGCCTTGAGCCGACCTGCGGTGGCGATAGCCACGTTCCGCGCTCGGTCATTGCGAGCGCGTAGCGCGAAGCAATCCAGTGGCGTTCGCCGGAAGGTGGGCATGAGCGCCTTGCGTCATGCCGCGCACAGGCAAGGCATGGATCGCCCTAAAGGACTCCGATCCGCTATGGCCTGAAGGCCATGCGGAATCGTATGCCCTAAAGGACTCCGATCCGCTATGGCCTGAAGGCCATGCGGAATCGTATGCCCTAAAGGACTCCGATCCGCTATGGCCTGAAGGCCATGC